>NZ_JBHEMO010000118.1:0-57314 GCF_046262535.1 Jatrophihabitans sp.
CGACGATCTCATGGCGCAACATGAGCAGTCGCAACCAGATCGCGATGAACAGGGCGCCGACCAGGAACATCGTCCCGATCATGAACCCGGTCGCGACGAACACGAGCTGCAGCACCGAGCCGAAGGCGATCCCCCACGACCGGCGCAGGGTCGCGGCGCCGGCGACCAGCAGGACAGCGATGCCGATGCAGATACCCGTCCGGACCGCACCCAGCCCGGTGGTGAAGGCGATGGCCCGCGGGATGAGGAGGACGACCACTGCCTCGAGGCCGAGCACCCCGGCCAGCGCGCCGCGGGTCGCCTTGTCGGCCCGCCGGGCGCGTTCGGCGTACTGCTCCGGGGTGGGCTCGCCGAGCTCGGGGCCGTCCGGTTCGTCGGCGTCGAGGGGGTCGGTCACCCGCGGCCGCCGAGCAGGGTCCGGGCCTCCCCGACCGTGACCACCGAGCCGGTGACCAGCACGCCGGCGCCGACGAGCACCTCGTCGCCGGCGTCCTCGGCCAGTCGTACGGCGGCTTCGATGGCGTCGTCCAGTCGCGGTTCGACGGTGACCCGGTCGGCGCCGAACAGCGGGACAGCGGCGGCGGCCAGGTCGTCGGCCGACAGCCCTCGGCTGGAGGAGTTCTCGGTGACGACGAGTTCGTCGACCGCCGGCTCGAGCAGTTCGAGCAGGCCGGCCACGTCCTTGTCGCTCATCACCGCGACCACCGCGATCAGGCGACGGAAGCTGAACGCCTCGGCGACCGCCTCGAGGCTCGCCTTGAGGCCGGCCGGATTGTGCGCGGCATCGAGCAGGATCGTGGGGGCGGACCGGATCGGCTCGAGGCGTCCGGGCGAGCGCACCGTGGCGAAGGCGGCCCGCACCGTGTCGACGTCGATGGTCCCGCCTTCGGCGCCGGCACCGAAGAACGCCTCGACCGCCGCGAGGGCGCAGGCCGCGTTCTGCGCCTGGTGCGCTCCGTGCAAGGGCAGGAAGATCTCGTCGTACACGCCGGCCAGGCCCTGGATGGTGAGGAACTGACCCCCGACGGCGATCCGCCGCTCGAGCACCCCGAACTCGAGCCCTTCGCGGGCAACCGTCGCCTCGACCTCGACCGCGCGGCGGATGAGTTCGGGGGCGGCCTCGTTGGGCTGGGCGGCGAGGATTGCAACCGCGCCCGGCTTGATGATTCCGGCCTTCTCGGCGGCGATCTTGTCGACCGTCTCGCCCAGGTACTGCATGTGATCGAGCCCGATCGGGGTGATCACCGCGACCTCGCCGTCAATCACGTTTGTGTTGTCCCACGATCCGCCGAGCCCGACCTCGACCACAGCAACGTCGATCGGGGCATCGGCGAAGATCGAGAACGCCAGCGCGGTCACGATCTCGAAGAACGAGAGCGGGGTGTCGAAGCGTGCATCGATCATGTCGATGTAGGGCCGCAGTTCGCGATAGCCCTCGACGAAGGTGACGTCGTTGATCGGTTCGCCGTCGATGACGATCCGCTCGGTGACCTTCTCCAAATGCGGGCTCGTGTAGCGCCCGGTGCGCACGCCGAAGCCCCGCAGCAGTTCATCGATCATCCGGGCCGTGCTGGTCTTGCCGTTGGTGCCGGTCAGGTGGATGGAGCGGTAGGCGCGCTGCGGGTCACCGAGCACGTCGACGAGCGCCTGCATCCGCTCGTTGGTCGGGTTGACGTGACCTTCGCCGCGACGCTCGAAGATCTCGGCCTCGATCAGACGCAGCTGCTCGGCGTAGCGCAGGGCCTCGCTCATTGGCCTACCCTCGCTTCGCTCGGGTCGGCCACCAAAGGACTTTCGTGCCCTTGATTCGCTCCGCAAGCTCCGCTCATGGCGCGGGTGGCAGAGCGGCGAGCGCGGCGTCGATACGCGCGAGGTCGGCTTCCGCGGCGGCCAGGCGGCCGCGCACCTTGGCGATGACCGCCTCGGGCGCCTTGCCGGTGAAAGCCTCGTTGCCGAGCTTCGCCGAGGTGCCCGCCCACTCCTTCTCCGCCGCCGCGCGATCCTTCATCAGGCGAGCCCGTTCGGCGGCCACGTCGATCGCGCCGGAGAGGTCGAACTCGAGGTGCACCCCGACCGACAGCGGTAGCGACGCCGTAGGCGCGAAGTCCGCGCCCGGCGGGTCCAACCGGAGCAGCGCGCGGACCTGCGCCTCGTCGACCGGGCCGCTGACGGTCGCGGGGATCCGCTGCGACGGCTTGACGCCCTGGTCGGAACGGAAACGGCGGACCTCGGTGACCACATGTTGCAGGGTCGCGATCTTCGCCTCGGCGTCGGCGTTGGCCCGAGCGGTGTCCGCGTGCGGCCACGCGGCCACCACCACGGACTCGCCGCCGGTCAGCGCCGTCCACAGCGTCTCCGTGACGAACGGGATCATCGGATGGAGCAAGCGCAACAGCGTGTCGAGGACCTCGCCGAGGACGCGGCGGGTCGCCGCGGCGTCCTCACCGCCGAGGCTCAGCTTGGCCAGCTCGATGTACCAGTCGCAGACCTCGTCCCACGCGAAGTGGTAGAGGACGTCGACGATCTTGGCGAACTCGTACCGC
The DNA here is from genome assembly GCF_046262535.1 of Jatrophihabitans sp. GTDB lineage: Bacteria > Actinomycetota > Actinomycetes > Mycobacteriales > Jatrophihabitantaceae > Jatrophihabitans. The sequence goes on from NZ_JBHEMO010000118.1 coordinate 2,544, forward strand.
TCGTACAGCTCGTCGACCTCGGTGACCACGGCCTGCAGCCGCGACAGGACCCACGCGTCGGCGCCGGTCGGCGCGTCGGGCAGCGCCCCCTCGACGGTCGCCCCGGACATCAGCGCGAAGCGCGTGGCGTTCCACAGCTTGGTGCAGAAGTTGCGGGTGCCGACCACCCACTCCTCGTTGATCGCCTGGTCGGCGCCGGGGTTGGCGCCCTGCAGCAGGGACAACCGCACCGCGTCGGCGCCGTAGGCGTCGATCCACAGCAGCGGGTCGACCACGTTGCCGCGCGACTTCGACATCTTCGTGCCCGAGCTGTCGCGGACGAGGCCGTGCAGCACCACCGTCTTGAAAGGAACCTCGCCGTCCATCGCGTAGAGGCCGAACAGCATCATCCGCACGACCCAGAAGAAGAGGATGTCGTAGCCGGTGACGAGGACGGTGGTCGGATAGTAGGTGCGCAGGTCCTCGGTGTCCTCAGGCCAACCGAAGGTCGAGAACGGCCACAGTGCCGACGAGAACCAGGTGTCGAGCACGTCGGCATCCTGCGTCCAGCCGGTTGGCGGCGTCTCGTCGGGCCCGAAGCACATGTCGTCGCCGTCGGGCGAGTACCAGACCGGGATGCGGTGTCCCCACCACAGCTGACGGCTGATGCACCAGTCGCGCAGATTGTCGACCCACTGGAAGTAGCGGCTGCGCATGGACTCGGGCTCGATGACGACCCGGCCGGCGCGGACGGCGTCGCCGGCCGCGGCGGCAAGTGTCTCGACCCGGACCCACCACTGCAGCGACAGCCGCGGCTCGACCACTGTGTCGCACCGCGAGCAGTGCCCGACCGAGTGCAGGTAGGGGCGCGTCTCGGCGACGACGCGGCCGTCCTCGCGCAACGCGGCGACGATGGCGTACCGCGCCTCCAACCGGTCGAGCCCGGCGAACGGGCCCGGCGCGGTGATGACCCCCCGCTCGTCCATGATGATCGGCATCGGAAGGTCGTGGCGCCGGCCGATCTCGAAGTCGTTGGGGTCGTGCGCGGGGGTCACCTTCACCGCGCCGGTACCGAACGCGGGGTCGACGTGCTCGTCGGCGACGATCGGGATCCGCCGATTGGTCAGCGGCAGCGACACCTCGCTGCCGATCAGATGCCGGTAGCGCTCGTCGTCGGGATGCACGGCGACGGCGGTGTCGCCGAGCATCGTCTCGGCGCGGGTGGTGGCCACGACGATCGACGCATCGCCCTCGCCGTAGCGGATGGAGACCAGTTCGCCTGGTTCGTCGGCGTGGTCGACCTCGGCGTCGGACAGCGCGGTGAGGTCGCGCGGGCACCAGTTGATGATCCGCTCGGCCCGGTAGATCAAGTCGTCGTCGTAGAGCCGTTTGAAGATCGTCTGGACGGCGCGGGACAGGCCGTCGTCCATCGTGAAACGTTCGCGTGACCAGTCGACGCCGTCGCCGAGCCGGCGCATCTGGCCGAGAATCTGGCCGCCGTGGCGCTCCTTCCACTGCCAGGCCTTCTCGACGAACTCCTCGCGGGCGTAGTCGAAGCGGCCCTTGCCCTCGGTCTCCGTCAGCTGCCGCTCGACGAGGTTCTGCACGGCGATGCTGGCGTGGTCCATGCCCGGCAGCCAGAGGGTGTCGAAGCCGCGCATGCGGGCCCGCCGGGTCAGCGCGTCCATCATCGACTGCTCGAGCGCGTGGCCGATGTGCAGGCTGCCGGTGACGTTGGGCGGCGGGATCACCAGCGAGAACGGGGGCTTGTCGCTGCTCGGTTCGGCGGTGAAGTACCCGCGCTCGACCCACTGCTCGTAGAGCGTGCCCTCGACCTCGGCCGGGCTGTATTGGCTCGGCAGGGCACTGCCGTCCGGCGGCGGGGTGGGGGTCACGCTGCGATTCTATGGAAGGGCCCCGGGGCGATATGCGGTGGCGGCTCCGCTGACGGGACAGGGACGATCGGCGCATGCCCCTGCAGATCACCACCGACCCGGTTGCGATCGGGCGGCTGCTCGAGCCCTTGGTGCTGGCCGATCCCGTCCGCAACACGGTGTTAGGGACCGTCCGCGCCTACTTGCTCAACGGCGCCGGGGGCGGCGGCTGGTGCGCGCGTGACGACGTCGCTCTCGCCGTGCGCTCCAGCGCCGCCCACCCCGTGGCGCTGACGCCGGGCTGGACCGACCTGCCGGCGCTGGCCAGCGCCCTGGACGAGCTTCCCGACCTCGCCGGCATCGGCGGCCCGGTCGCGGCGGTCGAGGAGCTGCTCGGGCTGCTCAGCATCACCCCGGCGAGCCGGACCGACGAGCGGCTCTACCGACTGGACGCGCTGCACGAGCCGACGGGCGTGCCCGGTGCGGCGCGGCCGGCCGACGAGTGCGAGCTGGAGCTCGTCGCGGAGTGGCTCACCGCGTTCGGGTCCGAGGCGCACGGCGGAGTCCCCGACCGCTTCGACCCGCGCGACCTCGTCGCGGCCGCGATACGTGAGCGGCGGCTATGGCTCTGGACCGGTCCGACCGGGCGACCGGTGTCGATGGCGGCCCGCCAACCGACCGCGGCCGGCGTCGCCCGCATCGGCCCGGTGTACACCCCACCGCCCGAGCGCGCGCAGGGGTACGCCTCAGCCGTCACCGCCCAGGTCGTCCGCACCGTCCTCGACGACGCGGCGGTACCGGTGCTCTATGCCGACCGGGCCAACCGGACGTCCAACCAGATCTATCAGGCCATCGGGTTCCGGCCCGTGTCCGACCGCCTGTCGGTGCGTTTCGCCTGACTGCGGCCGCGGCGCGGCCCGGTCGGCACCGCGTCAGCCGTTCGCCCCGACTGGTTCCCGGTCGAGCCATGCGGCGAACGCGTCGAAGGAGAACGGCCGGCCGAGGAAGTCCTCGATGAGAGCGGCGGCGTCCTTGGTGCCGCCCGGGGCCAGGATCCGGTCGCGGTAGCGGCGGGCCACGGTGGGCTCGAACAGGGCCGCCGGGTCGAAGGCGGAGAACAGATCCTTCGCGATCACCAGGCTCCAGAGATAGGTGTAGTACGCCGACGTGTAACCGGACAGGTGCCCGAACGCCGCCTGGAAGTGCGTGCCGCCCAGGTGGTCGACGAAGTCGTACCGGGACTGGAGCTCGCGCACCGCGAGGGTGTGGTCGGCCGGTCGGTCGCGGTGCAGCAGGTAGGACAGCGCGGTGTAGAACGTCTGCGTCCGGACGGACATGCCCTTGCCGAACTCCTTCGCGGCTCGCATCCGCCGCACCAGCTCGGCCGGGATCGGCGTGCCGTCCGCGTCCAGCGCGAAGGTGGCGAGGACGTCGGCGTCCCACGCCCATTCCTCGAGCATCTGTGACGGCGCCTCGACGAAATCCCACTCGGTGGCCACACCGGAGAACCGGGCGAACCGCTGGCGTCCCCCGAGCACGTGGTGCACGAGGTGACCGAACTCGTGGAAGAGCGTCACCACGTGCTGGTGCTCCATCAATCCCTTGGGGAAGTTGCAGACCAGGACGCCTTCGGGCAGCAGCTCGCCGGCGATGCCGCCGACCAGGTCGAACTGCGCGGCGTGCTTGTACTTGCCCTCCCGCGGGTGCAGGTCGAGGTAGATGCGGCCGAGCCGCTCGCCGTCGTCGAGCACGTCGAAGGCGGCGACATCGGGATGCCAGACGGGCGCGTCGACCGGCTGGTACTCGATCCCGAACAGCCGGCTCGTGACCTCGAGCAGGCCCTTGCGCACGCGGTCGAAGTCGAAGTACCGGCGGACCTCCTGGGCGTCGAGGTCGAACTGCTCGCGCCGCACGAGCTCCATGTAGTAGCTGGCGTCGGCGGCGTCGAAGCCGGGCGCCTCCGGCTCGTCCTGACGCTGCCGCTGAACGAGGACCTCGCGGTCGCGGCGGGCGGCCGGCTCGGCGGCGTCGGCGATCCGCTCGATGAACTCGGCGATGGCCTGGCCGCTGCCGATCATCTTCACGTCGGCGTCGTAGTCGGGCCAGGTGCGATAGCCGAGGATGCGCGCCATCTCGTCGCGGAGGGCGAGCATCTCGTGCAGGACCGGGTCGTTGTCCGGCCAGGCCCGGTTGAGGAACTGCACGGTGAGTGCCCGCCGCGCCTGGGGGTCGCGCGCGAACGTGCGGAACGGCAAGTAGTCAGGCATGTCGGTGGTGATCGTGACCAGCCCGTCGGCGTCGGGCGGGTGGCCCTCGATGAAGTCCGCGGGCAACCCGTCCAACTGCTCGGGGGAGATCTTCACCGCGCGGATGTCGTCGCGGATGAGGCGGGAGAAATCCTGCTCGAGGACGGTCAGGCGCTCGGAGATCTCGCGCAGCCGGGGGCGGGTCTCGTCACTGCGGTCGATGCCGCTGCGTCGGAAGTCGCGCAGGACGTGCTCGCGCAGCCGGCGGGCCTGGTCGTCCAGCCCGCCCGGGTCGGCGTTGTCGACGACGTCGTAGAGCGCCCGGTCGAGCCCTCGATCAGTGCGCAACCGGGCGATGTCCTGCGCGCGTTGCTCGGCGAGGGTCCGGACGGCCTCTTCGGGGTGCACCTCGCTGAGCAATCCGGTGGTCGAGTCGGCGCCGCGCAGCGCGATGTCCGCGGCGTTCCAGAGACCGAGCACCTCGACCGCGTCCCGGACGGTGCCGTCCTTGAGCTCGCCGAGCCGGTAGCGGGTGGTGTGCAGCAGGACGTCGACGCGGGCGGCCAGCCAGTCCGGCCAACCGTCCACGGGAAGGACAAGGGGCTGCGGATCAGGTTCGCTCACGCTTTCGACCTTACGGGGCGTCCGGAGGTGGTTTGGGTCGGTCCGTGGGGAAGAGCATGACGGCGAGCCGCATGCGCCTCGCTCCTTCCGGCCGGTGGCCGGTGCGCCGGCCGCGGTACTTCTCGAGGCTGCCGAGGAACAGGTCGGCGAGCTCTTTCGCCTCTTCGGGGAGCAGCCACAGCTGCCCGTAGCTGGCCTCGCTCGCGTCCAGCCATTCCTTGGGCTCGTCACCGCGACGGGCCAGGTACTGCTCGAACTGCTCGACCGTGCGGCCGAGGACGGTCGAGCTGAGCGCCGCCGAGGCGGCCATCTCGCCCACTGTTGCGCTGGTGGTGTCGACCTGCAGGTAGCGGCCCGCGGCGCGCCACGGCCGTTCCCGAGCGTCCGCGGCCGACTCGGCCCGCTCGACGATTCCGTACTTCTCGAGGCTGCGCAGGTGGTAGCTCATGGCGCTCGGACTCAGCCCGGCGATCTCGGCACACTCGGTCGCGGTGAGCTCCCGTCCGGAGTAGAGCTCGTCGATGACCGCCAGGCGGGCCGGATGCGCGAGCGCGCGAATGGCCCGCGGATCGGACAGCAGGACCGGCGGCCGGTCCTCGGGTCGCTCCTTCTTGCGCGGCGTCACGGTCGACAGGTTACTGGCGGGCTCTTGACCACCGGAATATGAAGCATTACTTTCGCAATATGTCCTTCACATCTGTCCGCCGGGACGTTCGCTGGATCGTCATCGCCAAGTCGGTGTCGTGGCTCGGCGACGAGGTGGCGATCGTGGCCTTGGTGTTGCGCCTGCAGTCGCACGGGGGCGGGGCCGGCGCGGTGTCGGCCCTGCTCATCGCGAACGCGGTGCCGCTGGTGCTGCTGTCCGGCGTCGTCGGGCAGCTGGTCGACCGCTGCGACAACCGGCGGCTGCTGGTCATGTCGAGCCTCGCCCAGGCGGCCGTCTGCGCCGCCGTGGCGTTCGTCCACCCGACGGCGGCTGTCCTCGCGCTAGTGGGTGCGCTGGGCGTCGGGCAGGCGGTGAACGCCGCGGCCTGGCAGGCGCTGTTGGCGGCGATCGTCGACGGCGACGACCTCACCCGGGCCATCGGCCACACCCAGATGGGGCGGACGGTCGGCGGCATCGTCGCGCCGGCGCTGAGTGGTTTGCTGGTCGGGCTCTATGGCGCCGGCGTTCCGTTGCTGGTCGACGCGGCGGCCTACGTCGCGGTGGCCGGCGCGGCGCTGGCCATCGCGACCCGCCGGTTCGTGGCACCGGTCGAGGACGGGACGCCGCGCCGGGGCGGCCTCTCTATCGTCCGGGCCGATGCCGTGCTGCGCCCCCTGGTCATGCTGCTGGGCCTGTTCGTGCTGCTCGGCTCGATGGTGAACGTGGTCGAGGTGTTCCTCGTCCGCGAGACGTTGCACGCGAGCACGACGATGTACGGGATCGCCGGTGCCGCCCTGTCCTCCGGCATGCTGGTCGGTGCCCTGTTCGGCGGCCGCATCCGCGGGGTCGCCGGACTGGCCCGCGGCTTCGTCTGGTCGGCCGCCGGCCTGGCGCTTTCGATCGCGGTCGCCGGCTGCGCGCCGACGATCTGGTGGTTGTTGCCGGGGGTCGTGCTGCTCGGCGCCACCAACGGCGTGTTCAGCGTGACGCTGTCGTCGCTGGCAATGGCGCGGACCGCTCCCGACGAACGTGGGCGGGTCGGCGCGCTGGTGGGCGGGGTGGCGTCCGGGACCCAGATCCTGGCCTTCGCGATCGGCGGGGCGGTCACCGGGGCCTTCACGCCGCGCGAGGTCTTCATCGGTGCGGGAGCGTTCGGGTTGGCCGCGCCGCTGCTGCTCGGGCCCGCCCTGATCCGCCGCGCGGTCGCCACCGTCGCCCCGGACCCGGCCTCCCCCGTGCCTGCCTGACCCTCCGCGGCGCCTGTGTGTGGCGACGCAGCGGGACGACACGCCGGTGGCGAGCCCGCAACGTCGCCACACACGATGTGGAAAAGGCGCTTCCCATCCACAGCACCGCGCCCAGCCGCCCGTCGCGGCCGATTCGCGGCGACGCTGCCGCCATGCGCTCGGAGGTGGACCGCCTGCTCGCCGCTTGTGGCGGGGTGGCGTCGCGGGCGGCGTTGCTGACCGTACAGACCCGCAACCAGCTCGACGACGAGATCGCTCGGCGTCACCTGATCGCGCCGTTCCCGCGGGCTTACTGCCGTCCTTGGGACGCCGAGGTGCAATCGACGCTTGATCGGGCTGGGCTCGTCAGCGTCGGACCGCCTGTGGCCCTCAGCCACCTCAGCGCGCTCCGGCGCTGGGATCTGCCGGTACCCGACGCCCTTCCGGTGCATGTGACCGTGCCGTTCGAGCGGCACCCCATCGGCCGGACGCCGGGTCTGGTCGTCCACCGCACGCGGGTGCCCACGCCGGTGCGGCTGCTGGACGGGCTGCGCATCGTCGCCCCCGCCGTGGCCGTCGTCCGGTCGTGGCCCCTGTTGCCGTCATCAACCCGCCGGGCGCCCGCTATCGAGGCTGTCCGGCGGAAACTGGTGACCCCGGCCGACCTTCGCGGCGCCGCGTCACACACCGTCGGCATGCCGGGCCGGGCCCAGCTCGGCCGGCTCATCGATGCGCTCGACTCAGGCTGCGAGAGCGAGCTGGAGCTGTGGGGGTTCCTGCACGTCTTCGACGCGCCGGGGCTGCGCCACGGGCAGCGACAGAAGATCGTGCAGGTGCGCGGTCGCACCTTCCGCCTCGACCTGGCTTACGACGACGAGCGAGTGGCCGTCGAGCTCGACGGGTACCGGTACCACTCCGGCCGGGACCAGCGAGAGCGCGACATGCGCCGCGACGCCGCGCTCGCGTCGATCGGCTGGCTCACGCTGCGGTTCTCGTACGAGCGACTGCACCACGACGTCGCCGGCTGCCGCCGCGACACGCTCACCACGCTCGCCGCGCGGCGGAACCGCTGACCGTCCACCCAGTGTGGCGACGCAGCGGGTGAACGCACGGCGTGTCGACCCGCTGGGTCGCCACACACGAGGTTGAAGCTACGCGGACTTCTCGCGGCGCTCGCGCTTGGCCGGCTCGCGCGGCACCAGGGTCGGGTACACGTGATCCATCACGGTTTCGCGGGTGATGACAACGCGCGCGACGTCCTCGCGGGACGGCACCTCGTACATCACCGAAAGCAACACTTCTTCCATGATCGCGCGGAGGCCGCGGGCCCCGGTGCCCCGCAGGACGGCCTGGTCGGCGATCGCCTCGAGCGCGTCGTCGGTGAACTCGAGCTCGACGTTGTCCAGCTCGAAGAGCTTGCCGTACTGGCGCACGAGCGCGTTCTTGGGCTCCGTCAGGATCTGCACGAGGGCATCGCGGTCCAGCGGGCGCACCGACGTGATGACCGGCAGCCGGCCGATGAACTCGGGGATCAGCCCGAACTTGATGAGGTCCTCGGGCATGACGTCGCCGAAGACGTCCTTGGTGTCCTTGTCGAACTTCGTGTGCAGCTCGGCGCCGAAACCGAGACCCTTCTTGCCCACACGCGACTCGATGATCGTGTCCAGCCCGGCGAAGGCGCCGCCCACGATGAAGAGCACGTTCGTGGTGTCGATCTGGATGAATTCCTGGTGCGGGTGCTTGCGGCCACCCTGCGGCGGCACCGAGGCGGCGGTGCCCTCGAGGATCTTCAGCAGGGCCTGCTGCACGCCCTCGCCGGAGACGTCACGGGTGATCGACGGGTTCTCGGCCTTGCGGGCGATCTTGTCGACCTCGTCGATGTAGATGATGCCGGTCTCGGCCCGCTTGACGTCGTAATCGGCGGCCTGGATCAGCTTGAGCAGGATGTTCTCGACATCCTCGCCCACGTAGCCGGCCTCGGTCAGCGCAGTGGCGTCGGCGATGGCGAACGGGACGTTGAGCATCCGGGCCAGGGTCTGGGCCAGCAGCGTCTTGCCCGAACCGGTCGGGCCCAGCAGCAAGATGTTGGACTTGGCCAGCTCGACGACCGAGTCGGCGTTGCGCGGCTTGGCCTCGCCCCCGGCCTGCACGCGCTTGTAGTGGTTGTAGACGGCGACCGCGAGGGTCTTCTTCGCCTGGTCCTGCCCCACCACGTACCCGTTGAGGAACTCGTAGATCTCGTTGGGCTTCGGCAGTTCCTCGAAGCTGAAGTCGCTGGTCTCGGCCAGCTCCTCCTCGATGATCTCGTTGCAGAGGTCGATGCACTCGTCGCAGATGTACACGCCGGGACCGGCGATCAGCTTCTTGACCTGCTTCTGGCTCTTGCCACAGAACGAGCACTTGAGCAGGTCGCCGGTCTCGCCGACGCGTGGAGCCACTGGCGACACTCCCTCATGCAGATCGGGTCCGGGTGGTACTGGACTTGTGGGGGTTCGTGGGGGTGGACGGCGGCACGGAGCACACCGCCAGATCTCGCACGCTACCCGCAAAACCGCCGGAAGTCCGCTGTATAGCGCGGCGGACGGTTCCGGCGGGTCGCGGTGTTTACGGCTCCGGAACGAGCTTGCGCGAGGTGATGACCTCGTCGACCATCCCGTACTCCTTGGCCTGCTCGGCGGTGAGGATGGTGTCGCGCTCGATGTCGGCGCGCACCTTCTCGACCGTCTGCCCGGTGTGCTTGGCCAGGACGTCCTCCAGGAGGGCCCGCATCCGCAGGATCTCGTTGGCCTGGATCTCGAGGTCGGTGACCTGTCCTTGACCCTCGCCGGAGGGCTGGTGGATCAGGATCCGGGCGTTCTGCAGGGCGAACCGCTTGCCCTTGGTGCCGGCGGCCAGCAGCACGGCCGCGGCCGAGGCGGCCTGGCCCATGCAGATCGTCTGGATCTCCGGACGCACGTACTGCAGCGTGTCGTAGATGGCCGTCAGTGCGGTGAAAGAACCACCCGGGCTGTTGATGTAGATCTGGATGTCGCGGTCGGGGTCGGTCGACTCCAGCACGATGAGTTGCGCCATGACGTCATTGGCGACGACGTCGTCGATGGGCGCGCCGAGGAAGATGATCCGTTCCTCGAACAGCTTGTTGTACGGGTTCGACTCCTTGATGCCGTAGTTCGTCCGCTCGACGAAGGACGGCAGCACGTAGCGCGACTGCGGCAGTTCGAACATGCTCATGTTGGTACCTCTCAGGCCGGGGATCAGGCCGGGGCCGGGCCGGAACCGTTTGGCACCTGGGCCACCCGGCTGACGACGTGGTCGACGAAGCCGTATTCGAGCGCCTGCTGGGCGGTGAACCAGCGGTCACGCTCGGAGTCGGCCTGAATCTGCTCCACCGGCTGGCCGGTGTGCTCGGAGATGAGCTTGGCCATCTCGATCTTGGTGAGCTTGAACTGCTCGGCCTGGATGGCGATGTCGGACGCGGTGCCGCCGATGCCGGCCGACGGCTGATGCATCAGGATGCGGGCGTGCGGCAAGGCGTAACGCTTGCCCTTCGTGCCGGCTGAGAGCAGGAACTGCCCCATGGACGCGGCCAGGCCCATGGCGTAGGTGGCGATGTCGCAGTCGACGAAGGTCATCGTATCGAAGATCGCCATGCCGGCGGTCACCGAACCACCCGGCGAGTTGATGTACAGCGCGATGTCACGCTCGGGGTCCTCGGCCGACAGCAGCAGCAACTGCGCGCAGATCTGGTTGGCGATGGTGTCGTCGACGGCCTGGCCGAGGAAGATGATCCGTTCGCGGAGCAACCGGTCGTAGACGGAGTCGTTCAGCGTCATGCCAACGCCCGGGCTGCGCATCTCCGCGTCCTGCGTGACGCGCAGCGGCTGTGGATCGAAGCGGCTCACATTTTCTCCTCGGTCGTTCGTTGCTGTCGTCGACCCTAACGAAGGGATCGCGCCGCGGAGTCCCGCGAAGGGCCTGCGTTCGCTCAGGGCGTGACGCGGCCGGCTAGTCCTCGCCGGCCTCGTCGTCCTCGTCCGGGTCTGCGCCCAACGCGGTGAGCATGTCCACAGGGTCGCCGGACAGCGCGTTCAGATCCACCGGATTGCCCGAAGCGTCCGTGATGGTGGCTGATTCCAGCACCTGGGCCAACGCCTTGTTTCGCCGGATGTCGGCGACGAGCATGGGCAGATTGCCCGATTGGACGACCTGGTTCGCGAACTCCTGGGGCGCCATCTCGTAACGGGCGGCCTGCTGGACGAGGTACTGGGTGAGTTCGGCGTCGCCGATCTGTACTTCGGTCTTCTCCGCGATCGCGTCGAGGATGAACTGGACGCGCACGGACTTCTCCGCGCTGTCGCGCAGTTCGGAGTCGAACTCCTCGCGCGACTTGCCCTGCGACTCGAGGTAGCGGTCGAAGAGGGCGTCGTCGTGGCCGAGGGAGTGGACGATGTCGTGCTCGCGGTACTCGACCTCGGACTTGATCGCCGATTCCGGCAGCGGGAACTCGACCGTCTCGATCAGGTGCTCGAGCAGCTTGTCCCGCGCCTGCGCGCCCTGCTCGAGCGTCTTCACCCGGCCGAGCCGGGTGCGCAGGTCGGCCCGCAGCTCGTCGACGGTGTCGAATTCGCTGGCGAGCTGCGCGAACTCCTCGTCGATCTCGGGTAGCTCCTTGGCCTTCACCGACTTGAGCGTGACGGTGACCTCGGCCTCGCGCCCCGCGTGCTCGCCCTGCCGCAGTGTCGTGGTCAGCGTCGCCGTCTCGCCCGCGCTCTTGCCGGTGACAGCCTCGTCCAGACCGTCGACCAAGTCGTCGGAACCGACGACGTAGGACAGCCCCTTCGCCGAGCCGCCGTCGACCTCTTCACCGTCGATGGAGGAGACAAGATCGATCGAAACGTAGTCGCCTTCCTCGGCGGGACGCTCGACGCCCTTCAGGGTGCCGAAGCGGTCGCGTAGCTCGGCCAGCTGCTCGTCGACCTCGGCGTCACTGACCTCGGTGTCGTCGACGGTCACCGCGATGCCGTCGAGGTCGGGCAGGTCGATCTGCGGACGGACGTCCACCTCGGCGGTGAACGAAAGGGAACCGTCGGCCGAGTCGTCGAGGTTGGTGATGTCGATCTCGGGCTGGCCCAGCGGCTGCAACTCGTGCTCGCGGGCCGCCTCGCCGTAGAGGCCGGGCAGCGCCTCGTTGACCGCCTCCTGCAGCACGGTGCCGCGCCCGACGCGCTGGTCGATGATCCGGGTGGGGACCTTGCCGGGCCGGAAGCCCGGTACGCGGACCTGGGAGGCGATCGCCTTGTAGGCGGCGTCCAGATTGGCCTTCAGGTCGTCGAAGGGCACCTCGACGGCGAGCCGAACGCGGGTCGGGCTCAGGTTCTCGACGGTGCTCTTCACGTGCGTGTGCTCCTCGGCGATGTGCGGGACGGCGGTCGGTGGGGTGGCGCGAGTTCGAACCCGCGGCCCCGCGCTCCCGGATGGTGGGAGCCCAGTTGCGGCCCAGTCTATAGAGCCGGGCGGCTCGGCCTGCAGTCGGCGAAGTTGGATTGACGGCGGCCGCGCGTCTGTAGTGGTGTGACCGCCGTGCCGACCGAGATGCAGCCCGGACCGGCCGCCCTGTACGCCCGCCACTATCTGGAACTCGTCCGGCTGGCTCGCCAGCTCGTGGACGACGTCGAGACGGCCGAGGACGTCGTGCAGGACGTGTTCGCCGCGCTGGCGGACAAGCGGCTGCCCGACGATCCGGTGCGCTATCTGCGCAGGGGCGTGGTCAACCGCTCCCGGTCGGTGCTGCGGCGGCGACGGACGGTCCGGGCGTACGCGCACCGGCCGGTCGACCCGGCCGGCGCCGCGGATCCGGCCGACGCCGAGTTGCTCCGCTCCGAGGAGGCGCGCGCGGTGCTGGCGGCCGTAGCCGCCCTGCCCCGGCGGCAACGCGAAGTCGTCGTCCTGCGCTTCTACGCCGACCTGTCCGTCGCTGAGGCGGCGGCGGTGCTCGGCATCCGGGCCGGCGCGGTCACCACCTCGCTGCGCCGGGCACTCGCTTCCCTTCCTGCTCTCATCGAAAGGCCCTCGCCATGACCGTTGAGCTCGAGGCCCGCCTGCGCGACGCGCTGCGACTGCAGGCTGACGAGGTGACCCTCGCAGGTTTGCGGTTCGCCGACGGGCCGAGGGTTGTCCCCGGTCGGCCGGCTCGCCGCGGGCTGACGTGGTTGGCGCCGGCTGCGATCGCTGTCTGCGTCCTCGCGGTGGCCGGCGTGGTCGCCGTCATCGCCGCGGGTCCCCATTCCGGCCGGACGTCGGCCGGCGGGTCGGGGCCGGCCGCCGTCGCGTCACTCGCCGGGACGGGGTGGCGCTTGGACTCCGTCCGCAAGCCGGACGGATCGACGGTCGCGATCCCGGCGCGAGTGGGTGCCGGCGTCGACTTCGAACGCGACCACACGAGGCTTGGTGCCGGCGTGGGCACCAGTTTCACCGATGCCCGGTACACCGTCACCGACGCGGGCGACCTCGTCGTCACGCCGATCGGTACGACCGGGTCCGGCTACGCCGGTTCCGACCCGGCCGTGCTGACCGCGGTCGATGCGATGACGGCGATCACCTACGGCCGGTCGGGACAATCGAGCGGGCAGCCGGTGAGCGTGGACGTACAACCCCGGCTGCTGCGCCTGTCGGCCGACGGCTACGTGCTCAGCTTCGCCGACAAGCTTCCGCTGGCGACCACTAGTGCACCGGCCACGGGTGCCCCAGGGACGTCGTCGCCGGTCGCCAGCCTGCACACCTGACCGGCTGACCGGCTGATCCCGTCGAGTGGTCGCGAAAAACACAGTGTCGGGGTGGCGGGATTCGAACCCACGGCCCCTCGCTCCCAAAGCGAGTGCGCTACCAAGCTGCGCCACACCCCGGGCGCGGTGCCACCCTATCCCGCGGCGCGAGCGCACACCCCCGGAGCCGGTCAGACGGTCCAGTCGTCGCCCAGCTCGTGGCCGGCCGCCCGCCAGGCAAACAGCGCCGCGCCGTACTGACCGGCCCGGCCGGCCAGCGGCGAGAGCTCGACGACGGGCGCCGGACGCCACACCAGCCGCGCCGCCAACGCCGCCCGGACCGGATCGCGCAGAGCGGTCCCGGCCGCCGAGAGGCCGCCGGCCAGTACGACCAGCGACGGGTCGAGCAGCATCGCGTAGCCGGCGAGCGCCAGGCCGAGTGCGGTGACGGCCTCGTCCCACACCTGCGCGGCGGCCACGTCGGTCGAGCGTGCGGCGGCGACCTGCTCGGCCGTCAGGCGCCGGCCGGTGCGGTCGAAGTACCGGCGGGCGATGGCCGCAGCCGACGCGTAGGTCTCCGTGCACCCGCGCTGACCACAGGCGCACGGGTCGCCGTCCGGGTAGACCGGAACATGCCCGATCTCGCCAGCCAGGTCGGTCGCCCCGCGCAGGTGCTGTCCGCCGCTGACCACGACGCCGGCGATCCCGGTGCCGAGGACGACGATCAGGCAGTCGGCGACGCCACGGGCGCGGCCGAGCACCCGCTCGGCATGACCGGCGGCGCGCACGTCGTGCTCGATCGCGACCGGAACGCCCAGGTCGGCGGCGAGTAGCGCGCCCAAGGGGACGTCGCGCCACCCGAGGTTCGCCGAATAGCGCGCGACCCCGACGGCGACATCGACGACCCCGGGGACGACGACGCCCACGGCCTGGACGTCGGGACCGGTCAGGTCACGGACGGCCTGCCGCACCGCGGCCACCACCGCGTCCGGCCCCTCGGCCGCCGGAGTCGGCGCGTCGTGCCGGCGCACCGTCGTTCCGCGGTCGTCGAGCACAGCCGCCTTGATGGACGTCCCGCCCACATCGACGGCGACGACTGCGGAACCCGGCACGGATCAGGAGTCTGTCAGCACGATCGAACGGGTGAGGTTGCGCGGCGCGTCGGGGTCGAGGCCGCGGCGTTCGGCGAGTTCCACCGCGAGCCGCTGAGCACCGACGAGCTCGGCCATCGGGTCAGCGGCCGAGGTGATCACCGTGGCCGCGGTCTGTTCGATCTCGGCCCGCAGTCCCTCCGGCGCCGCGCCGAAGACCCAGACGAGGGCGTGCTCATCGGCGACGCTGATCGGCCCGTGCCGGTACTCCATCGCCGGGTACGCCTCGGCCCACGCCTGCGCCGACTCGCGCAGCTTGAGCCCGGCCTCCTCGGCCAGGCCGACCGTCCAGCCCGTGCCCAGGAAGGTGAACTGCCGCCTGTCGCGGTACCCGGCCGGCACGGGGCGCGCGAGTTCGGCCCGGACATCGGCGACCGCCCGGTCGAGCGGGTCGCCCACCGCCGACCGCAGGAGCGCGAGCGCGGTCGTCGCAAAGCGCGTCTGGACGACCGACTTCTCGTCGGCGAAGGCCAGCTCGACCACGCTATCGGCGGCCGCACCCGCGGGCAGCGACGCGTCGGCCGTGATGACGGTCGTCGGCGTGACGCCGCGCAGCGCCGACACGAGGCGGACGATCTCGGTCGTCGTGCCCGAACGGGTCAGGGCCACGACGCGGTCGTAGCGGCGCGCGGCCGGGAACTCCGACGCCGGGAAGGCATCGGTCTCGCCGTACCCGAGTTCCTCACGCCGCGCGGCCCAGGCGCGGGCCATGTACAGCGACGTGCCGCACCCCACCACCGCCACGCGCGCGCCCCGGCCCGGCAGCGCAGCGGCCACGGCCGGCTCGGCGGCCAGGGTCGTCGCTCGCACCCAGAGGTCGGGTTGAGTGGCGATCTCGGCGGCGACGAAGGACATCGGCTCCTCGCTACTTGACCGAGCCGGCGGTGAGGCCGCCGACCACCTTGCCCTCGATCATGGCGAACAGCGCGATGACGGGCACCGTGGCGACCACCGATCCGGCGAACACGTGCCCCCAGTCGATCGAGTACTGGCCGATGTAGTTGTTCAGGTTGACCGTCACCGGCTGACGCGCGTTCGGCTGGCCCTGTGTGAAGGTCAGCGCCACCAGCAGTTCGTTCCAGGCGCCGATGAACGTGAAGATGAGCGCGGTGACGATGCCCGGCATGGCCAGCGGCAGGGTGATGCGGAACAGCGCGCCGACCCGGCTCGTGCCGTCGACCATCGCCGCTTCCTCGAGTTCGGCCGGGATCGACGAGAAGTACGCGTTCAGGATCCACACCGCGAACGCCATGTTGAACCCGGCGTTCACGAGCATCAGCGACGTGAGCGGGTTGGCGATGTTGAAGCTGGTGAACTCTCGCTGGATGCCGACCAGCATGGCCGCCGGCTGGAACATCTGCGTCGCCAGTACGAGCAACAGGAACAGCGCACGGCCACGGAACTTCCGCCGCGCGCTGTAGTAGGCGGCGGGCAGCGCGACGACGAGCACGATCGCCGTCGATCCGCCGGCCACCTTCAGGCTGGCGCCGAGGTTGTCGCCGAAGCTCGTCTTCCAGATCGACGTGAAGTTCGACCAGTCGAAGTGTTTGGGCAGGTAGCCGCGGTCGAGCAGCTCCGCGGGCGGGCGCAGCGCCGAGATGACCATCTCGACGTACGGCAGGATGAAGATCAACGCGATGACGTAGGCGACCAGCGCCAGCAACATCCGCCGCGGCGTCAGCCTGCTCCGCCGCCGGACCGCCGGGCGGTCGGGCGTCGGTTGGCCGGTGAGTGGTTCGGCGACGAGGACCGACATCAGTTCACCTGCTCCCGCCACCGGGTGGCACGCAGGAACAGGAGCACCAGGACAATGACCAGCCCGAAGTTGATCACCGACATCGCCGCCGACTCGCCGATGAAGCTCTGCTTCAGCTGGAACATGAACGTCGTCGTGGTGCTGGTCTGGTGGCCCGGACCGCCTCTCGTCATCTCCCAGATGATCGGGAACGAGTTGAACACATTGATGACGTTGATGAGCGCGGCCACGATCAACGAGGGACGCAACATCGGCAGGGTGATGCTGAAGTACGCCCGCCAGCGCGAGGCTCCATCGACCTTGGCGGCCTCGTAGACCTCTTCGGGGATTGCCTGCAGACCAGCCAACAGTGCATAGGTCGAGAACGGCACCGACACGAAGACGGCGACGACCATCATCCACACGAAGGCGGACGTGGGCCGGCCGAGCCAGTCGGCCTGGTTGGAGTTGAACGAGTGCAGCACGCCGATGTCATGCAGGAACACGTTGATGACGCCGCTGTTCGCGTCGAGCGCCCACCGGAACACGAGCGAGGTCATCATCACCGACGCGGCCCACGGTGCGATGAGGGCCCACCGCGCGACCCGGCGGCCGGGGAACCGTTCGTTGAACAGCTGGGCCATGAACAGCGACAGCACCATCGTCACCGTGACGACGGCGACGACCCAGATCACCGTCCGGGTCAGCACGCCCGACAGGTCGGGCTCGTCGAACAGGTCCTTGAAGTTCCCGGTTCCCCGCGTGCCCAGGACGAACCCGTCCGGGCTGATGTGCTGGATCGACGTCCGGAACATCACGACGACGGGCCAGAGGACCACCACCGAGATCAGCGCGACGGCCGGGCCGATCCAGAGAAGCGGTTCCAGCCTCCGGCGCAGCCGCCGGTGTGGCGACCGCGCCGGAATCTGGGTCATCTCGTTCAGCTGCCCTTCTTGGCGGTCGCCTGGATCGTGCTGAGCACCTTCTTCGGATCGCCGTTCACCGCCGTGCCGATCGTCTGCTGGATCTGCGTCTTCACCGCGGCCCAGCCGGTGTCACTCGGATACTGCACCGCGTGGGGCAGCGCCTTCAAGAACGGCGCGAACGTAGTGTTCGAGCTGAGCGCGTTCAGCGCCGAGGTCGTCGCCGGCAGCAGCGAGTACTCCTTGTCGAACTGGACCTGGTACTTGTCCTGGTAGGCGAAATCGAGGAACGCCTTGATCGCTGCCTGCTTCTTGGTGCCGCCGTTCTTGAACGCGGCGGTGAAGTCACAAACGCCCAGGGTGCTGCTCAGCGGGCCGGTCTTGCCGGCGATCGGCACCGAGGTCCAGTCGGAGGCGCCGAGCACCTTGCCGGACTCGATGATCGGGATGAGCGCCGGCGAACCGTTGATCATGCCGATGCCGCCCTGCGCGAACTGCTTCCAGAGGTCGGTGCGGTTCTTCGTGCCCGGGTTGGGCTCGGTCGCCCCGGATTTGACGAGGTCCTTCAGGAAGTTGAAGGTCTCGACGTTCTGCGGGCTGTCGATCGTGTAGGCACCGGACTTGTCGGTGAACCCACCGCCGTTGCCCAGCGTCCATAGCAGCGTCTCGGCCTGGGCCTCTTCGGAGCCGAGTGGCAGCCCGAACCCGATCTTGCCGAGAGCCTTGATCTTCACCGCGTCGGCCTTGACATCGTTCCAGGTCTGCGGGGCCGAGCTGATCCCGGCCTGCGTGAAGAGCTTCTTGTTGTAGAAGAGGGTGCGCGAACTCGTGGTGAACGGGATGCCGTACTGGGTGCCCTTGTAGCTGCCGAGGTTCGCAAACACCGGCACCAGATTGTCCGTCTTCGTCAGCACGTCACTGGCCTTGTAGAGCAGGCCCTCCTGCGCGTAGTTCGCGAAGTAGTCACCTTCGGTGATGTCGGGCTGCTGGTGGTTCTGCACCGCTGTCTGGATCTGGTTGTCGAAGTCGTTCCAGTTGACCGTCTTGACCTTCACGGTGATCTTCGAGTTCGCCTTGTGGAAGTCGTCGGCGATCCCCTGCCAGTACTTCTGGCTGCTGTTGGCCGGCCCGGTTCCGTAGTCGGCCGCGACCAGACTGAGTGTGTTGGTGCTACCTCCGGCCCCGCCGCCGGAACTGCCGCATGCGGCGAGACTCAGTGCGGTCGTGGCGGTGACCACCGCGACGACGGCCCAGCGTCGATCCATCTTCGACCTCTTTCGCTCGATGTCAGCATGTTGCTGCGTTTCGGGGGACGGTACTGCAGAGTTCGTCAATGGTCTAGACCACTGGCCGGATTCGTCTGTACCAACTCGGTCACATCTCGACCATTGGTCGAGGGCTGGGGCGGGGCGCCGACCCAGCGCCCCGAGGCCAGGACACCGGCCACAGCCAGCTCGGCATCGAGGACGACCAGATCTGCCGCCAAGCCGGACTCGACGGCACCGAACTCCGTCCCCCGGCCGAGCAACCGGGCGGGGGTTCCCGACGCCGCCGCGGACGCGTCCGCGATGGACAGCCCGCTGTGCCGGACCGCGCGACGCACGGCGGCGTCCATGGTGAGGGTGCTGCCGGCCAGGCTGCCGGTGTGCATCAGGCGCGCCTCGCCGTTGCGCACCTCGACCTGCTGGCCCCCGAGCTCCACTTCCCCGTCGCCCATCCCGGCCGCGTCGATGGCGTCGGTGACCAGGATCAGCCGGCCGGGCTGCTCATTGACCAGCGTGGTGATCGCGGGGTGGACATGGATGCCGTCGTTGATGACCTCGCAGGCCAGCCCGGACGCGAGGGCAGCGCCGGCGGGGCCCGGCTCGCGGTGGTGAATCGGCCGCATGCCGTTGAAAAGATGCGTCGCGACCGTCGCGCCGGACTCGATCGCCTGCATCGCCTGGGCGTGCGTGGCGTCGGTGTGCCCGATGGCTGCGATGGCCCCGGCAACGACCGCGTCGCGGATGACGTCGAGGGCGCCAGGAAGCTCCGGTGCGACTGTGATCGAGCGCAGCGTGCCGCGGGCGGCATCGACCAGCCGGCGGAAGTCGGCCCGGTCCGGAGTGCGCAGATGCCGTGGGTTCTGCGCGCCGCACCGGACCTGGGACAGGAACGGCCCCTCGAGGTGCGAGCCGACCACGGTCCCGACGCCACCGTCGACGAGTGCGGCGACCCACTCCAGCTGCCGCTCGAGGTCGGCGAGCGGAGCCGTCACGAGGGAGACGAGCGTGCGCGTCGTGCCGTGGGAGCGGTGGAACTCGACCGCGGCGGCCATGGCCGCCGGCGAGGACGTGACGTCCGATCCGCCGCCTCCGTGCATGTGCATGTCGACGAAGCCCGGCAACAGCCAGCGACCGCGCAGTTCGACGACGGTGTCGACTCGGGCCGGCGGCGGCCCCGCGCCGACGTCGGCGATCGTCGCACCGGCGACCAGCACCCAACCGTCCTCGACGACCCGCCCCGCACGGACGACCCGACCGCCTTGCAGCAGCATGGTCGGCACCGGCGGTCTCCTGGTCCGTAGTCGGAGTGGGTCGTGGGGCAAGATTTGTCTACACCATTGACCGGCCATAGTGAAGCATGCACGATGGCGAGTGGTCTAGTCCCATTCACCGCAGCCGGCCGGCCGCCACATGAGCAAGGGAGCACCATGACGACGCCCGGCGCACTGATGGCGGCGGAGATCGCGGAGCAGCCCGAGGCCCTGGGCCGAGTGTTACGCGACGGCCGGGTTGACGCCGCCCGCGCTCGCAGCGCCATCGAGAAATATCGGCCACGGTTCGTGCTGCTTGCCGCGCGGGGTACGAGTGATCACGCCGCGCTCTACGCGAAATACCTCGCCGAGGTCGAACTCAACCTGCCCGCCGGCCTGGCCTCGGCATCCTCGTTCACCGTCTACGGATCGCGACCGGACATGACCGGCGTCCTGTTCGTCGCGATCAGCCAGTCCGGCGGCTCGCCCGACCTCGTCGAGTCGATGGAGGTCGCGCGCGGATGCGGTGCGCTCACCGTGGCGGTCACGAACAACCCGGCCTCTGCCCTGGCGGCCGCGGCCGAGCATCACGTCCACGTGCACGCCGGGCCGGAACGCGCCGTCGCCGCGACGAAGACCTACACCGCGGAGCTGCTCGCGCTGTATCTCCTGCTCGTTGGCGGCGACGCGGCCGGGGTGCCCGAGGCCGCCGCCCGCACGCTCGCGCACGGTGATGCGGCCGTTGCCGCCGCTGGGCGGTTCCTGCTCGTGGATCGGCTCGTCACGACGGCCCGCGGCTTCTCCTACCCCACCGCGCGTGAAGGCGCCTTGAAACTGATGGAGACCTCCTATCTCGCGGCCCAGGCCTTCTCCGGCGCCGACCTGCTGCACGGGCCGCTGGCCATGCTGGGCCCCGAGGTGCCGGTGATCGCCGTGACCACGACGGGTCGCGGCGCGGCTGCGCTGACACCGGTGCTCGACCGGCTCGCCGCGGCACAGGTCGACGTTCTGCGCGTGGGGCCGCCGGACGGACTGCCGGTCGTGCTCGACGGGGTGCACGAGAGCCTCGCGCCGGTGCTGGAGATCCTCCCGCTGCAGCAGCTGGCCTGGCGGCTCGCACTCGACCGGGGCGGCGACCCCGACAGGCCCCGCGGGCTCAGCAAGGTGACCGAGACGTGGTGATGACGTGAGTGGCGATCGTCCGGAACTCGACCGGTTACCCACCGCAGAGGTCGTCGACCTGCTGCTCGACGCCGAGGCCCGAGTCGCGCCGGCGCTGCGCCGGGCGGCTCCGGCGCTCAGCCGCGCGGCGGAGCTGTTGGCCGACACCATCTCCTCCGGCGGCCGGATCGTGTTCAGCGGTGCGGGCACCTCGGGCCGGCTGGCGGCCGCCGAGGCGGCTGAGCTTCCCGGGACGTTCGGGGTGGCCGAGGAACGCTGCCTGGCCCTCGTCGCAGGTGGCGGCACCGCCCCCATCGAGGCCGCGCCGATCAACGACGCGGCAGAGGACGACGCCGACGGCGGTGCGGCCGGCGTTCGCGCCCTCGGCCTGACGACACGTGACGTGCTCGTCGCAGTAGCCGCCAGTGGTCGCACCCCGTACACCGTGGCGGCCGCCACCGAGGCACTCGCCGCGGGCGCGACAGTCATCGCGATCGTCACCGCGGCGGCGACGCCGCTTGGCCGGCTGGCCACCGCGGCCGTCCAGGTGACGGTCGGCGACGAGGTCCTGCGCGGTTCGACGCGGCTGACGGCGGGCACCGCACAGAAGGTTGCCCTGAACACGCTGACCACGGCCGCGATGGCCCGGGCCGGCCGGGTCCACGGCGACCTGATGATCGACGTGGTCGCGGGGAACGCCAAGCTGCGCGAGCGGGCCATGGGCATCGTGGCCGAGATCGCCGGCCGGTCGCCCGCCGACGCGGCCGCGGCGCTGGCGGCCTGCGACGACGACGCGCGGGCCGCCGTACTGCATCTCGTCCACGACCTGTCGCCGGAGATCGCGAAGGCGGCGGCCGCTACCGCACCGTCCCTGCGCCACGCATTACGCAACGGCTCCGAGCGCTGACGTAGGCGGTGCCCGCAGCGCCCCTACGATGCGGCAGACGAGGTAGATCACGAACGAGATCGTCGTGACGTACGGGCTGATCGGGACGTAGCTGCCCAGTTCCAGCAGCGTGCCGCCGACCATCGCGACAACGGCGAAGGCGACGCTCAACAGCGGTACGAGCGTGGGTGACGAGGTGACCCGCATCGCTGCGGCGGCCGGCGTCACGACGATGCTCAGCACCAGCAGCGCACCGACGATCTGCACCGACATGGCGACGGTGAGGCCGAGCAGCAACATGAAGACGGGCGACAGCAGCCGAACCGGGACGCCGCGCGCCGCCGCGAGTTCGGGATCGGTGCTGGCGAAGGTCAGCGGACGCCACACGATGAGCAGACCGGTGACGACGATGATCGACACCGCGCTGAGCACGGCCAGGTGTGGCGTGTCCACGGCGGCGATCTGCCCAGTGAGCAGGCCGAACTTGTTGTTCGCCCGGCCCTTGTACAGAGACAGGAACAGCACGCCGAGCCCGAGGCCGAACGGCATGAGCACGCCGATGATGGAATTGCGGTCACGGGCCCGCGTGCCCAGCGCGCCGATCAGCAGGGCGGCCCCGATCGACCCCGTCAGTGAGCCGACGACCACGCTCTGCCCGAGCAGAAGGAAACCGGAGGCGCCGGCGAAGGACAGCTCGCTGATGCCGTGAACCGCGAACGGCATATCCCGCATCATCACGAAGGCGCTGATGAGCCCGCCCACGACGCCGAGCACCGCCCCGGCGATCAGCGAATTGTGGACCAGGGCCAGCAGCTCTCCGTAGTCGCGGAAGTCGAAGATCCGCTGCCAGAACCCCGGGTCGTCGCTCATGACCTCACTCCGTTCGGCCATGCGAAGACGCGATGCCTCTGATCGCTCCGCAAGCGTCGCTCATCGTCAGACCACCACCACGTCGTCGGAGTGATCGTGATGGTCGTGGTCGCCCGCCTCAGGGATGCCGGCGACGAGGATCCGGCCGTGGGAGCGGACCACCTCGATCGGGGCGCCGAACAGCTCGCTGAGCGTCGCCGAGTTGAGCACCTCGTCGACCGTCCCGATGCGGAACCGGCCGCCGGCGAGGTAGAGCACCCGGTCGACATACGGCAGCACCGGATTGACCTCGTGGGTCACGAACAGGACGGCCGTGTCGCGTTCGCGCCGGCGGCGATCGACGAGTGCTGTGACAGTGCGCTGGCTCGGCAGATCCAGCGACAGCAGCGGCTCGTCGCACAGCAGCAGTGGTGGATCGGCAACGAGCGCCTGGGCGATCCGCACCCGCTGTTGCTCGCCGCCGGACAGTAGCCCGATCGGCATGTCCGCGTACGCCTCGGCGCCGACGGACTGGAGCGCGGCCAGCACCCGACGCCGCCGCGCCTTCGAGGGCAGCCCGATCCCCCACCGGTGACCGTCCAATCCTTGGCCGACCACGTCACGCGCGCGCAGCGGCGTCAGCGGGTCGGCGCGGCGCTGCTGCGGCACGTACCCGATGTCGTCGCTACCCCGCCGTGGCGGCCGGCCGGAGACCTCCAGCCGGCCGGCGGTCAGCGGCTGGAGCCCCAGGATGACCCGGATCAGGCTGGTCTTGCCCGACCCGTTCGCGCCGAGCACGGCGACGAACTCACCCGCGGCGATGTCCAGGTCCAGGCCCGACCACAGCGTGCGGCTGCCATAGGCCAGGGCCGCGTCGGTCAGGCGCAGTACGGAGTCGGTCACGAGCTCACCTGGCGCCGTCGCTGAGAGCGGAACGAACGGCGTGGAGGACATCGCCGATCTCGCTGAGGTAGTCGGAGTGCTCTGGCAGCGTCTCGGTCACCGGCACGATCGGGATGGCCGCCGCCCTCGCGGCGGCCAGCACCTTCGCGGTGATCGGACCGGCCGTCTGCTCGTTGTAGACCAGCAGCTTCACCTGATGCTTGCTGAACAACGCGAGGGTGCGGCGCAGCACGCGGGGCGAGACGTCCGTCTCGTCCTCGACCGCCCGGCTGAACTCGGGGGGCGTCCGGTCGACGAGACCGCAGGCCTGCAGGAGATACAGCGGAACCGCCTCGGTGACCGCCACGCCGGCGCCGCCGTGGGCGGCCTTCAGTGCCGCCTCGCTTCGCTGGAGGGCCGCGAGTTTCGTCCTGAAGAGGTCCGCGTTGGCCTGGAACGCCGGCGCGTCGGTGGGGTCCTTCGTGCTCAGCACGGCGACGACACGATCGACGAGCTTGCCCACGGTCGGCAACTCGAACCAGACGTGCTCGTTCAGGTCGCCTCCGGCCGGCGCGCGCCGCCCGGAGAGCCCGACGACGTCGATCAGCACGGCGCCGCTGTGGGCCGACCGCGCCATGGTGCGCATGAAGTCGTCGTAACCGCCGCCGTTCTCGATCAGCAGGTCGGCGTGCGATATGGCGAGCTCGGTGCGGGTGTTCGCCTCGTAGGAGTGAGGGTCGGCCGCCGGGTCGTCGATGACCGACGTGATGGCGACCCGGTTGCCCGCCAGCCGGCCCGCGAGCTGGGTGACGACGTCGCCGTAGACGTCGGTGGACGCGACGACGGCCACCACTGCACGGCCCTCCGCTCGCGACGAGGCGTCACATGCTCCTGGGGACACCGCGAGGACGGCGGCGGCCAGCGCGGCCCCGCAGCGGCGTCGACGACCCGACAAGAGCACGTGTCTCCCCTGACGAACTTGATAACCATGTTCAATACGGGGCTGACACTAGCACGGGTGGGGCGGGTCCGGAGTGGATTAGCCAGCAGGCTCGGCCGACCCGCCGGGGGGCAGCGCGCCGGTCTCGACCACCCGCTCGGCCACGTCGCGCAGTTTGCGCTGCAGGGTCTGGCTGGTCTCTCGCAGGAGTGCGAACGCGGCGTCCTGGGTGATGCGGTGATGCGCCATGAGGATCCCGACGGCCGCACCGATCTGCCGACTCGAGTCCAGCGCCGTCCGCAGGTTCGCTGACTGCTCCTCGGCCTCGTAGAGCGCGACGACGCTCGACACATGGGCGGCGAACAACGCGCCGGTGTCGATCGCGTCATCGCCGAACACGGCGCCCTCCGGGCCGAAGAGGTTCAGTGCGGCCGAGTCCGCCGCCGGGAGTTGGAAGGAGAGGACGCAGCGCACCGGCGTGCGTTCGGCCAGCATCGCGGCGTACCGCGGCCACCGCCGCTCGCCGGCCACGTCGAACATCAGATAGTTCGCGTCGTCCCAGGCAGCCTGCAGGCAGGGGCCCTCCCCCAGCTCGTACTGAAGCGCGTCCGCGAGCCGCGCGACATCGTCGGTCGCCGCGATGGTGCGGCCCTTACCTTCCCGGACGACGGTGATGCTGGCGCAACCGCAACCCTCGACGTACTTGACCGCAAGCTCCACCGCGCGGTGCAGCGCCGCCTCGTTCTCGCCGTCGCCGTGCAACTCGCCGGCCAACCCGGCAAATTCCTGCGTCAGCTCCGCCATGCCCTGCGCGTCCATGCCGCCGACCACCGTTCCCTGCAATTGCCGGGCGTGGCGTGGCTCGCCGGCCCGACCGACTGCCGCGCAGCTTAAGCCATTGCTGCTTGACGATCGCAGATCCGGGTATTGCCACCGGGTGACGACATTGCCCGAGAAGCACGGCAGCGCCAAGAAACCCGCCCGCGACGTGGCCAAGGACCGTCCGGACGGGCTGAGCGACGAGGTGGTGGCTGCGCTCGGCAAACTGTCGGAGGCACTGGAGGTCGTTGAGCACGCCCGCGGATTGCTCTACGGGTTCCACCGGTTGTGTGGGACCGCCGATCTGACCCTGCAGGAAGCGGTCGAGCACTTCCGCAAGGCGGACCTCCCCGACCTCGCCGACGAGATCGAGGACTGCCTCGTGGGGCGGGACATCGTGGACGGACGGTGGAGCTTTCAGGTCGTCGAGGCCTACGACAGCGGGTATTGGAGCGTCTTCCGTGACGTCGAGGCCGAGGCCCGCGACCGGACGGGCGCCGCCCAGCACGTCTTCGAGGCGGAGATGAAGGCGCGCGAGCAGCGATCCACTTGAGGGGCCGGACAGCGAGGAGCCCGGGCGGCTGTCGCCGTCCGGGCTCCTCCTTGATTGCTGGCGCTCAGTCCTCGAGCGCTTCCTGCTGCTGCTCGAGCGCGTCGGCCTTCTCTTCGTGGGCCTTGGCCTCGGCCCGGTCCTTGCTCTCGCGCGTCTCTTCGTCGCCCTTGGTCTGCTGGGCTTCGCCCTCGGCCGTGAGCTCGTCGTTGTCGACGAGGTCGCCGGCCTTCTCCTTCAGGGTGCCCTTGATGCTCTCCCCGATGCCCATCAGCTGTTCACCACTTCCTTCTGCTTCTGCGCCGTCTTCTGCGCCTGAGCGGCGGCATTCGCCTTGGTCTGGTGCGCCTTGGCGTCCAGTTCGGACTCCACGGCCTTCAGTCGCTCGGTGCCCTTCTCCTGCTGCACCTGGCCAGCCTTCTTGAGCCGGTCCTGTCCGGTGAGCGAGCCGGCGATCTCCTTGCCCAGCCCGACGACCTTGTCGGCGAGTCCGAGTGCGTTCTTGGGGTCGATGCGAGGAATCTGCATGGTTGCTCCTTTCCCTCACTGAATGGGCTACCCGGCCCACCCGGGGTCCGTCTCGCCGGTGTGACCTGACCCACCGACGGCGACTACTGTGCTCCGGGTGAGCGGAGCTGTGACGCGCAACAACGTCCGGCTGTCCGGTTCGGCGGGCCCGCCGATGCTGTTCGCGCACGGTTACGGCTGTGACCAGACGATGTGGCGCTACGTCGCGCCGAGGTTCGAGCACGATCACCGCATCGTGCAGTTCGATCACGTGGGCTTCGGCGGTTCCGACC
The DNA here is from genome assembly GCF_046262535.1 of Jatrophihabitans sp. GTDB lineage: Bacteria > Actinomycetota > Actinomycetes > Mycobacteriales > Jatrophihabitantaceae > Jatrophihabitans. The sequence goes on from NZ_JBHEMO010000118.1 coordinate 29,111, forward strand.
GCAGCGCCTGGGATCCGGTCCGGCACGCCACGTTGGCCGGATACGCCGACGACCTGCTCGACATCGTGCGCGAACTCGATCTGCGCGACATTGTTTTCGTGGGTCACTCCGTCTCGGCCATGATCGGCGCCCTCGCCGCGATGGCCGAGCCCGATCGCTTCACCCACCTTGTCTTCATCGGGCCTTCGCCGCGCTACATCGACGAGCCGGCCACCGGCTACGTCGGCGGCTTCGGCGAGCAGGACATCCACGACCTGATCGAGGCGCTCGACAGCAATGTGCTGAGCTGGTCGACGGCGATGGCCCCGGTGATCATGGGCAACGTGGATCGCCCGGAGCTCGCCGCCGAGCTGGCCGACAGCTTCTGCCGGATTGATCAGGAGGTCGCGCAGACCTTCGTCCGGGCGACGTTCCTGGCCGACAACCGCGCCGACCTGCCGAGAATTTCGGCGCCGACGTTGATCCTGCAGTGCCGCGAGGACGCGATCGCCCCCGTCGCCGTCGGCGAGTATGTCCGCGACCACGTCCCGACCAGCGAACTCGTGCTGCTCGACGCCACCGGTCACTGTCCGAACCTCAGCGCGCCGGACGAGACGAGCGCGGCGATCCGCGAGTACCTGACCGTCGCCGGCGCTGGTCGTAGCTCGAGTTGACCCGCTCGCCCGATGAGTGGGATCTGGCTCCTTGCGGCCTGTTGGAGGTCGACGGCAGGCGAATCGTCGTCCGGGCGAACGAGCAGTTCCTGGCGCGAACCGGCTACACGCGCGCAGACGTCGACGACGGGCTGTCGTTCACGTCGTTGCTGACGCCGGCCGGGCGGATCTTCTACGAGACGCAGCTCGCCCCGATGCTGGCCCTGAACGGCCGGGTCGAGGAGCTCATGCTCGAGATCGTCTGCCCAGGTGGCCGGCGCCTGCCCGTCCTGGTCACCGCCGAGCAGTCGCGCGCCGACCGGTCGCCGGACGGCGAGCGCACCCGGCTCGCGCTCATGTCCGTTCCGGATCGGCAGGAGTACGAACGCCGGTTGCGCAACGCGCAGCACGAGGCCGAGGTGGCGAACGACGCCAACGCGCAGGTGCGCAAACGTCTGGAACTACTCGCGGGGGCGAACTCGGCCCTGGCCAGCAGCGTCGACGTGCGCGCCGCCCTGCGGCGCCTCGCCCGCCTGCTGGTCGGCGAGGTCGCCGACTGGTGCCTCGTCTACACCGTCGACCCGGACCTGCCCAACCAACTCCCCCACTGGGCGGCCGCCCACGTCGACCCGAGCCGCCAGGCGGACCTCGACCGGCTGGCTCCGCTGCTCCCGCGCCACGCGTCGGAGGGATCGGTGCTGCGCAAGGTCGGCGCCGGCGCCGCGCCGGTCGTCCTGCCCGACGTGACACGGGATGCCCTCCGCGCGATGACCACGAGTACCGAGGTGATCGACCTGGTGACCGCCCTGGGCGTGCGCAGCGCGCTGGTGGTGCCGAGCACGGCGCACGCCCAGCAGGCAGCGCTGCTCGTCCTGGTGCGCGGACCGGAGCGGCCGGCGTTCACCGACGAGGACCTCACCCAGGTCGTCGACCTGGCCGAGCGCACCGGGACCGCAATAGACAACCTGCGGCTGTATGCGCGGGCGCGCGCGATCTCGGTCGGCCTGCAGAAGGCGCTGCTCACGCCGCTTCCCGCGCACGCGGCGCTGGAGATCGTCTCGCGGTATGCCCCCGGAGCGAACGGGAGCGAGGTCGGCGGCGACTGGTACGACGCGTTCGAGCAGGCGAACGGAGCGACCGCCGTGGTGGTCGGCGACGTGGTCGGTCACGACCTCGACGCGGCGGCGGCGATGGGCCACCTGCGTGGGGTCATCCGCACCATCGGGTACACCCGGTCCGGGACGCCGGCGCAGACTCTCGCCGAAGCGGACCGAGCCGCCGCCGGACTGCAACTGCGGGTGATCGCCAGCGCGGTGCTCGCCACCCTGCGCCAGGTGAGCCCGGGCACCTTCGCCGTGCAGTGGTCCAGCGCCGGCCATCCGCCGCCGGTACTGGTGCGCCGGAACGGCACCGCCGAGGTGCTGAACGGCACGCCCGACGTGCTGCTGGGCGTCCTTCCGGCCAGCGAGCGCAGTCAGCTGGAGCTGCAAATGCACGCCGGGGACACGCTCGTGCTCTACACGGACGGGCTGATCGAACGGCGCGACGAGGACCTCGACCTGAGCATCGCCCGACTGGCCGCCGACCTCACCGGCGGTGCGCAGCTGTCGCTGCCGGAGCTGTGTGACCGGATCCTCGACCGGCGGCCTCGGGCCAACGAGGACGATGTCGCAGTGCTCGCCGTCCGGGTGGCCCCGACGTCCGACTAGGCGGCTTTCTTGCGGGCAGCACTCTTCTTGGCGGCCGGCTTCTTGGCCGCGCTCTTCTTGGCGGCCGGCTTCCTGGCGGCCGGCTTCTTGGCCGGCGACTTCTTGACGGCCGGCGACCGGCCACCTCGCTTGGCGGCGTCCACGCTCTGCCGCAGCGCTTCCATCAGGTCCACTGCGTCAGTGGCAGTCGGCGCCTCGTCGGCCGGCGAGTAGTCCTTCTTGGCCTTCTTGGCCTTGATCAGCTCGTTGACCCGGTCGGTGTACGTGTCGCGGAAATCGGTCGGACGCCACTCCCCGCGCATCGAGTCGATCAGCTGCTTGGCCATCCGCAGCTCGTCCGGGCGCAGCTTGACCTTGCCGGGCAGATCGCTCACCTCGTCGGAGGCCGTGCGAACCTCGTCGGCGAAGAACATCGTCTCCAGTGCCAGCACGTCTCCGTCGGGGCGGACGGCCGCGAGGTACTCCTTGCCGCGCATGACGAAACTGGCGATCGCGGCCCGGTTGGTAGCGGCCATCGCATCGCGCAACAGCGCATAGGTCTTCTTGTTCTCCTCACCCTTCGGGCCGAGGAAGTAGGTCTTGGCGAAGTAGATCGGGTCGATCTCGTCGAGATCGACGAAGCGATCGATCTCCATCGCGCGTGACCGGCCCGGGGCCACCGCGTCGAGCTCGTCCTGGTCGAGCTGGATCAGCGTCCGACCCGATTCGATGCCCTTGACGATGTCGGCGTACTCCACTTCCTTGCCGGTTCGCTCGTTCACCCGCTGGTAGCGGATGCGGTCCTTCGTGCCCTTCTCGTACTGATGGAAGCTCGGTTCGTGCGCCTCGGTCGCCGAGTAGATCTCGATCGGCACCGAGACCAGCCCGAAGCTCAACACGCCCGACCAGATTGCCCGCGCCATGGCTCCTCCTCCGGTGGTTCTGCCGGTGTTGTACCCACGCACTTGCGGGTATGAGCACTGCGAGTCCCCTACCAAGGAGTGAGATGTCCACCGACGCCATCGTCATGCTGAAGAACGATCACAAAGAGGTCCGCAAGCTGTTCCGCGAGTTCCAGGCGGCCGGCGAGGACGCGACCACGAAGAAGGGCGACCTGGTCTCCAAGATCATCGAGCTGCTCACCGTCCACACGTACCTCGAGAACGAGATCATGTATCCGGAGGTCCGGCGACTGCTGCCCGACCTCGAGGACGACATTCTCGAGTCCTACGAGGAGCACCACGTCGCGGACGTCCTCGTCATGGAGCTGTTCGCCATGAAGGCCGACGCGGAGCGCTTCGACGCCAAGACCACCGTCCTCATCGAGAACGTCACTCACCACATCGAGGAAGAGGAGGACGAGTGGTTCCCGAAGGTCCGCGCCGGACTCGGCCGCAAGCAACTCGCCGAACTCGGTGAGCGGATGCTCGCGGCCAAGGCCAAGGCGCCTCGCTCCCCCGCCCAGCCGAGCGCGCTGAAGAAGACGGTCGACGCGGTGCTCAAGTAGGCAGATCGGTGCGGTTCAGTCGGGGGACGCGGCCGGGACGGTGCTCACGCAGAAGTGAGCCCGGCCCGCCGCGCCGGCAGTTCCGCCCACACCCGCTTGCCCCGTGGCTTCTTCTCGTAGCCCCACCGGGTGGACAGCGCGGCGACGAGGGCGAGCCCGCGGCCACGCTGGGCGCTGGAGGGAACGACCGCCTCCTGTGGCAGTCCGAGCGCGTCGTCCACGACCTCGATGCGCACTGCGCCGTCCGTCGCGACTGTCACCGTCAGTTCGACACCGCCGCAGTCGGCGTCGATCGCGTTGGTGATCAGTTCGCTGACGACAAGTTCCGCGTCGTCTATCACCTCGCGGCTGCGCGAGTTGTCACCGAGTGCCCGGCGCAACACCTCGCTGCAAAACCTCCGGGCGCGTCCGGGTGAGCCCTTTTCGCATTCGTAGCGCTCGCTGGTTTGGTTGGTCACTCTGTATCACTTACCCGGTTCGGCCGGGGGTGAAGCGTTCCGCGTGTCACGGCCGGAGGGCGTTGAGGCCCAGCGCACCGGAGGTGAGCTCGGCGGCCACCTGGTCCACGTCGGAGCCTCGGGAGTAGGCGTGCGAGCGCAACAGCACGAGAGCGTCAGGTGCTGCGAGGTCGAACTCGGTGATCATCATCCCCATCGCGACCCATACGAAGGTCCGGTCGCGGGTCGGCCGGCTGCGCAACCAATCGGGATCGGAATCCCGGACCCCCCGCCCGCCGTCGGCGGCACCACCTGGCTCAGCAGCAGCGCGTCGACGATCTCCTCCGCGAGCGTCGACACCTCGGCCAGGTTGACCGCGCCGAGCCGCGCGGAGTCGGTCACGAACAGGTCGAGCGCCGCGTAGGTTCGGGCGCTAGCGACAGCGGAATCGCCCCCGACGCGGCGGAACTCGGTCCGGGTGAACAGCTCGTGCCCGTAGAGCGGCCAGCGTTCGGTCAGCTGCTCCCGGTCCGCCACGATGACCCGCCGCTCCGTCGCGGCGTCGAGGCACGGGCCCTCACCGAGGGTGAACTGCAGTCGCTCGGCCTGGGCCGCCGCGTCGTCGGACGCACCGATCGGTACCCGGAAATCCTTGTCGAGCAGGCTGAGCCCGGCCCCGTCGACGGGAAAGACGGCGAGACAGGCCTGGCTGAGGCGCGTGGGCAGGAGTTCGGTCCCGGCGTCTGTGTCGGCCTGGGAGTCGGCCCAGGCGGCACGGAAGCGGGTGACGACGGGGGTAGAGCCGCCCTCGGCCGCTGTGGGCCGGCCGTGTTCGCGCGCCGCGATCCGCTCGGTCCTACTGGTAGGGCAATGCGAGAGTGTCGGAATGGCCGGGCCAGGTCAGCGTCATCTGCCAGCAGCCGGCCGCCGGGACGTCGACGATCGACGGGCCCAGGTTGACCGTCCGACTAGCCGCCAGATTCGAGCCCTCGAGCCTCGCGCTGATGTGCAGGCTGCCGAATCCGTCCTTGGCCACCCAGAGAACCTTGTTGTTCGTCCCCGCCGGCTGGTGCGCGCGGAGCGGGCCGAAGAGGATCCCCACGATGTCACCCTTCGCGCCGACGACATGCGGTACGTGCAGCGCCTGCGAACTGAACCCTTCGCGCGCCCAGGTCGGCAGCCGGTCGGTCGAGACCCTCGCGCGGCAATTCGAGGTGGCCCGCGGAGACGTGGCGCCACCGCCCCGGGTGAGCGTGAGTGTCACCGCCCCGCCGCCCACCGCGATCACGCTGGCCGCGACCGCCAGCGCCGTGCGAAGCCGGTGTGGCCGGGCGGCGTGCGCGTCCGCCCACGCCGTCGCGGCCACCTCCGGGTCGAGGTGGTGGCCGGCGGTCGCGGCGTTCAGCGCGCGCCGCAAGGTGGCGATGGCGGGCTCGTCATTCATGGTTGGACTCCTCAAGGGCCGTTTGTCGCAGTCGGGCCAGAGCGCGTGACGCGCCGCTCTTGACGGCACCGACGCTGATGTCGAGCAGGTCCGCGGTGTCGGCCTCGGACAGGTCCTGCACGTAGCGCAGGACGACGATCGCGCGCTGGCGAGGTGGCAGCGCGGTGAGTGCGGCGAGAACGGCGCCGTCGTCGCAGGCGTCCGAAACGAGTGGCCCGGCCGCGGCGAGGTCGTCCGGATCGAGCAGCATCTCAGGGCGGCGGTTGCGCACCCGCCACCGATCGATGTTCGAGCGCACCAGGCAGCGGTAGGCGTAACCGAGCGGGTGGGATCCGATCGCGCCCCAGCGCCGGGCCACCGTGGTCAGCGCCTGCTGGACGAGATCCTCCGCGTGCTGCCAGTCGCCGCACAGGCCGTAGGCGGTGTGCAGCAGGCGGTCCCCGTGCTCGGCGACGAATCGCTCGAACGCGGCCCGATCGGCCTCGGCCACGGTGCCTCCCTTTTCGCCCGTCCTACTCGGAAAGACGACGGCCGGACCCGGACGGGTTGCCTGCGCACGAGAACTGGCCGGACGACCCGACGGTCCGACCCGCGAAGCTACCGCGAGACAGCGCTGGGGAGTGCTCGAGCGGGCGACGAGAATCGAACTCGCGTAATCAGTTTGGAAGACTGAGGCTCTACCATTGAGCTACGCCCGCGTGCGGCTTCGGCCGCCGGGCCAGGATACCCGTCCGGTCAGCTGCCCCGCCGGACGCTGGCAGGATGCGACAGGTGAACCCGTCTCGTCTCACCGGCCCGCCGATGCGCCTGCGCCTCGGTGGCGAGCTGCTGCCGATGGTCGGCCACGTCCGCATGTACGTCTGCGGCATCACGCCATACGACGTCACGCACCTGGGGCATGCGGCCACCTACGTCTGGGCCGACGCGGCCGAGCGGGTGCTGCAGTGGCACGGGCACACGGTCACAGTCGCTCGCAACGTGACCGACGTCGACGACGTCCTGTTCGCCGAGGCGCGGCGCCGGGGCGAGTCCGCCACCATGCTGGCCACCCTGCAGCGGGCGTCGTTCGAGGCGACGATGGCCACCCTGCAGGTCCGGACGCCGGACCTGGCGCCGAGCGCCGCGCAGCACATCGGGCACGTCATCCAACTCGCGGCCGCATTGCTCGACCGCGACGCCGCGTACGAGCGCAACGGCACCGTCTATGCGCGCACAGCCCACGCCGCGGCCCAGGCCGGACTGGACCAGGCGTCCGCGCTCCAGCGGGCCGAGGAGTACCACGACAATCCCGGGGACCCGGACAAGGACGATCCGCTGGACATCGCCGTGTGGCAGGCGGCCGGATCCGACGACGACGTGTCGTGGCCCAGCCCGTGGGGCGAGGGCCGGCCGGGATGGCACGCCGAGTGCGCTGCGATGGTGCTCGCGCTGTTCGGCTCGAGCGTCGACATCCACTGTGGCGGCGGCGATCTCGCCTACCCGCACCACGCGTGCGAGGCGGCGCTCGCCGAGGCGGTCACCGGCGTGACCCCGTTCGCCCGCGCCTGGATGCGCGCCGGCATCGTCTCGGTCGACGGCGCCAAGATGGCCAAGTCGACGGGCAATCTCGTTCTCGTCGAGGACCTGCTGCGCGAGCACAGCCCCGGAGCCGTCCGCCTGCTGCTCCTCAACCGGCCCTGGGGTCGAGCGTGGGAGTACGACCCGTCCGCGCTGGACGACGCCGAGGCGCTTCTGGAGCGGCTCTACGGGGCAGCGTCGTCACCCGGGCTCGCCCCTGGCGCGGCCGCCGTGCCGGCTGCGCTGCTCGACGACCTCGACGTGAGCCGGGCCGTCGCCATCGCCCTCGAGGACGGCGGCCAGGCCGCCCGCACCCTGATCGAAATCCTCGCTCTGTCCTAGTCCGCCGACTCAGCGGGCGCGGTGCCTCGGGAACTCGATGACCTGCTGGAAGGTCGGCCGGTTCTGCCAGTCGATCGCCGGCTGCCCGACGATGCCGAGGGCGCGGAACTGGATCGCGTCGAACTGCGGCATCGTCTGGCCGGCCGCCGCGGACTCGGTCGACTTCGTCCACGTGCCGACGTCGGCCGAGCCGTTCGCGGTCACCAACGCGGCGTAGGTCGCCGCCAGCGCCTGGTCGATCGCGGCCCCGCACGTGGTCGGCCCGCCGTTGCACTCCTTGTCGGTCAGCTCCGGACCGAAGCCGTCGACCGGGCTCTGGCCGAGCAGCTGCTGCAGGGTGGCCACCACGTAGCCCTCGTAACCGCCGTCGTAGGCGCTGCCCAGGTGCTTGTTGCCGGAGTTCGGCGTGTTGACCAACTGCATCGGCAGGATGTTGTAGCCGGCCGAGGTCGCCCCGCCGTTGGAGCCGATCGCCCCGACGCCACTAGCGGCGAGGATCGGGTCGTAGAGCGCCCGGATCAGATGAGGCACGAGCTCGTCGGCGATCGCGACCGCCGCGGCGTGGGCGTACTGGGCATCGGCCGGCGCCGCCTTGCGCCGGTGCGCACCGTCGGCCACCCAGGACTGCAGCTGCGAGATCATCGCGGCGACGCCGGCGGGCTGCGGCCGGTTGGCGAGGTAGGACAGGAGCGTCGGGACGATCGTCAACCCGTCGAGGTCCTGCGAGGCGGCGGTAGCCATCGCCTGCACCACGTTGGCGCGGGTCAGCTTTCCGCCGTGCGCGGCCAGCTGCGCGTCGAGTTGGTTCGTCAGCATCTGCGACCGGTAGACCTGTCCGTACCCGTACTGGTCATCGGCGGCCGCGAACTGCGGGGCCGGCTTGTTGTTCCAGCTGACGAAATAGCCCGTCGGCGGGTTCACCTCGTGGACGTGCTGGTAGGCCGGCAGGAAGCCCTGCCATTCCGAACCGCCCGTCCCCCAGGTCGGCAGGTTCGGGTCGACGTTCGACGGGCGGATCGGGTCGAGCCCGCTGACGTAGTAGCCGGTGTCCTGGTCGTCCACGTAGAACCAGTTGAACGTGAACCCGATCTTGGCCGCGGAGTCCATCCACGATGCGACGTCGTGGGTGAGTGCCGGCTGGCCCCAGCCCAGGAACCCGACGACCGAGTCCACGTCGTGGTTGAACGTCGACCGTTGCGTCACGACCGCCACCGGCTTGCCGCCGGCGGTCGTCCAGCCCTGCACGACGCCGTGCCGGGTCTGGTACACGGCATGGTCGAGGTAGGACGGGAAGCCGATGCCGCCCGGTTTGGGTAGCGCGGTCTCGCTGAAGTGGGTCACGGTCATCGGCACGCACGCGCCTTGGTACAGGTAGTACGTGCCGTGCGAGGTCGGTGTCCCGCCGGCCGGGTCGCAGACCTGTTCGAGGCGCTGGTCGATGAGGTCGGAGCCGGCCGACGTGGCCGACCACGCGTAGTCCTGGCCGCGCCCGAGCTCGACGATGCCCGTGCCCGGGAAGGACGCACCCTGCGCCGCGTAGTCCGGCGAGTGCAGGTCGAGCAGCGACAGGATCTGCGGCGCGTAGTACGAGACCTGGGGTTCGAAGACGGCGATCGGATGCCCGTCCTGACTGTGGTCGGCGTTCACCACGAGTGCGTTGCTCATGTGCTTCGGCAGCGTCGTCAGACCCTGGATGATCGACAGGGCCAGCAGGTTCGGTTTGGTCAGGTCGCAGTTCGGGTCAGCGGCGACCGGGCCGCCAGAGAGCGGGACGCCGTCGTCCGGCAGCGCCGTCGTCGCGGGATCCACGGTGCCTGGGATCTCGTACGGGAAGGTCTTGGTGGACGTGGTCGGCGCCAGCGGATCGTTGGACGTCTTGAGCTCGGCGAACGCGGTCGCGCCGGCTGCTGCGCCGAGCTGCCTCTGCAGGTACTGCAGCAGGTGGGCGTTGGCGACCTCGTTGCCGCCGCCGCGTCCGAAGATGCCTCCGATGAGCCCGGCGATCGAGACGACGTCGGCCACGGTCCACGGCTGGGGCAGCAGGTTGGGCACGGCAGCGGCGTAGTCGGCCGGCAGTCGCGACAGGTTGAGGAACGTCGACGCGACGTACTGGTTCACGCCGGCGACGTAGTTCTCGATCATGGATTTGGCGAGTGCGCCCTGGGCGCCGTACTCCGCCGGCAGCGCGTTCACCTGGGCGGTCGCCTGCGCCTTGGTGTAGGGCGCGAGCAGCAACTGATCGTGGTCCATCTGCTCGAACTCGCACGAGGCGCCGAGGAACGAGGCCAGCGTTCCCGACCCGTAGTGACGCAGGACGTCCATCAGGAACAGGCGGTCCTCGGCCTGGGCGTACCCCGCGCCGAAGGCCATCGTCTGGTCGGAGTCGCCGTAGACGTGCGGGACGTCGTGGGTGTCGCGATAGATGGTCACGCCGGCGGTGGGCACCTCGGTGCGGACGACGTCGGACGGCCGCACGCCGAACGACTCGTCGTCGTAGTAGTCGCTGAGGTTCGCGTCGGTGAGCGACGGGTAGCCGTAGAGCAGGCTCGAGTACTTGCCCAGCTGGTCCTCGCTACCGGCCGGGCGCTGGCCGAGCAGTTCGAACCCGAGCGCGTCCGTCGCGGTGACGAGGCCGTTCTCCCCGGGCGGCAGGATGCTCATGGCCCGGCCGTCGGCGTAGTCGTCGGCGCGGTAGGCGGCCGAGGGCGCCGCGGCGCCGACCGGTCCCCCGCCGGCGACGAGGGCGGTGGCGGTGAGCGTGGTGATCGAGACGACGAGCGCGGCGCGCAGCCGGACAGCCACGTGGATCCTCCGGGGGATGAGAACACGTTCTCGCTTGTATACCGCGAGGAGGTCCGAAGTGTCCTGCCGGCGAGAAAGGCGCCCGTCCGGGCCCGGATAGGGCAGGATCGGCGGCATGGCGGACGAGCGGGCCGGACCGATCCGGCGTCGACGGCGCCGTAAGGCGACCCGCGCCCAGGGGGCGCCGGAGGCCACAGCACCCCCGCCAGGTGCTGCGGCCCCGACCGAGGCTCCGCCGCCCGCGCGGGCCACGCCGCCACGCCGCCGCCGTGCGCAGCCCGCCGAGGGCGGGCTGCGCGACCTCATCGGCGCCGGCCGCTCGCAGCTGGGCGTGAGCGGCGCCTTGCGGGCGCGCGACGTGAACCGGCCGACGGACAGCGACCTGGCCGCGGCCGAGCAGGAGCTGGTGATCGTCCGGCGGAACTGGCGCCCGTCCGACAGCCCGCCTAGATCCGGTCAGTAACCGCTCGGGCTTCGTTCACTCCGTCTCGTGCCCGGCGATGGCGCCGGTCGCCTCGTACTCGGCGAGCATCGCGATGCGCCGCTTGTGCCGCTCGTCCTCCGAGAACGGCGTGTCGAGGAAGATTTCGACGAAGTGGAGCGCGTCGGCTTCCGGGTGGTTGCGCGCCCCGATGCTGATCACGTTCGCGTCGTTGTGCTGGCGGGCCAACCGGGCGGTGTCCTCGCTCCAGACCAGCGCGGCCCGCACGCCGGTCACCTTGTTGGCCGCGATCTGCTCGCCGTTGCCCGACCCGCCGATGACGACGGCCAGACTGCCCGGGTCGGCGACGGCCCGCGCGGCGGCGGTGATGCAGGGTGGCGGGTAGTCGTCCTCCGGATCGAAGGTATGCGCGCCGCAGTCGGTCGCGTCATGGCCGAGGCCGGTCAGGTGCTCGACCATCCGGGCCTTGAGCTCGAAGCCGGCGTGGTCACTGCCGAGGTAAACGCGCATACCGGAAATCATGGCAGCGTCCGGCGCCGCGTCGCTCCCTGGGACCATTGGTGATGTGATCGCCGCACTCGACCGACCCGAGCCGTCGGCGCTGCTCACGCAATGGACGGCGCAGCCCGTCGCGATCGCCGTCGCTCTGGTGCTGGCGGCGAACTATGTACGCGGCATCCGCGGCATCCGGCGGCGGAATCGAGCATGGCCGGCCTGGCGCGGCGCCGTCTTCGTGTTCGGGCTGGGCGTCCTGGTCTGGGCGAGCTGCGGGTTCCCGCAGGTCTACTCGGACTCGCTCTACTGGGTGTGGACGACGCAGACGCTGACCCTGTGGCTGGTGGTGCCAATCCTCGTGCTGTCCGGACACCCGGTGCAGCTGGCCCGCGCCGTCGCCGGAACCGACAGCCGACTGGACCGGCTGCTGCGCTCGCGGTTCGCCCGAGTGGTGGGCAATCCGCTGGTCGGGCCGGCGCTCGTGCCGCTGCTCTCGGGCGTGCTGTTCTTCGGGCCGCTTCCCCAGTGGGCAATCTCCTCGGCCGCGGCCGGCTGGGTCCTGCAACTCGTCCTGCTGATCGTCGGTGGGCTCATGGTGCTGCCACTCGTCGGGCTGGACGAGGACGCATCGTCGTTGACCGTCGGGCTGTCGCTCGCAATCGGCTCGTTCGAGCTGGTCCTGGACGCGCTGCCCGGTGTCCTGCTGCGGCTGCACACCGGCCTGGTCACCGGCTGGTTCGACTCGCGGTCCACGCACTCCTGGACGCCACGGGCGTTGCGCGACCAGCAGTCCGCCGGCGCGATCCTGTGGTGCATCGCCGAGGTCATCGACCTGCCGTTCCTCGTGCTCGTCTACCGCCGCTGGCTGCGCGCCGACGCCCGCGACGCGGCGCGGGTCGACGCGGTCCTCGAAGCCGAACGCGCCGCGCGGCGCGGGCTGCAGGACGAGGGAGCCGAACCGGGGCCGGCCGCGGAACGCGACGCGCCGTGGTGGCTCAGCGACCCGGCGATGCAGCGGCGCCTGCGCGATCGGGACTGAAGCGCCAGTCGCCGTTCTCGTCGCGCTGGAGCGCATGCGCCGCGATCGCCGCGGAGACCGGGATCGGCCCGTACGCGTGCGGGAACGCCGTCCCGGTTCCGTAGCTGTCCTCGACGCGGATCTCGGCGGCGATCGACACCGGATCGAGCTCGATCACCACCAGTTCGCCGGCGGTGCGGTAGTGACGATTCGCCGACGCGGCGACCTGATCGCGAAACGACAGGTGGACGAAGCCCTCGGTGTCGAGCGACGCCGGCCGGTACCACCCGGTTCGCGGCCAGTCCACCGTCGCGACGATGTGGAACAGGGGCGCGACCGGGACGAGCCGTGGTCGCTTGGCGGTGATCCCGTCCCCGGACGAACGCCCGCGCAGGCGGCGCAGCATCCACGGGGCCACGTCGCCGCCGAGCCAGCGCAGCTCCGTGCCGGCCCGGCGCAGGGCGTTGGCCCGGGCCACCGTCGGCAGCGGGTCGGCCCACCCCGTGAATCCCGGCAGGTCGAGCGTGTCGGCGAAGGCGGCGGTGATGAGCGAGTGGCCGAGGGGGTTGGCGTGGATACGGTCCGGGCTCCAGATGCGTAGATCGGCGCCCACGCCCTTCTCGGCGAAGTCGACGACCAGCGCCCCGTGCTCGGCGGCGATCCGGCGGATCCGGTCGTTGTAGCCGGCGACCCGCGGCGCGAGACGGCGGAACAGCGGGGCGATCTCGGACGGGTCGGGGAAGGTGGTGGTCAGCACCGTGGCTCCGCTGTCGCGCAGCGCGGCCAGCATCGCGTCCAGATCAGCGGCGACCGCGTCCAGATCGACCGACGGCCGCATCAAGTCGTTGAGCCCGCCCATCACGGTGGCCAGGTCCGGCCGCAGCGCCAACGCCTGCTCGAGTTGCTCGGCGCGGATCGCGGCGACCAGCCGGCCGCGCACGGCCAGGTTGGCGTACTGCAGGTGCGGGCTGTGGTCGGCCAGCGCTTCGGCGAAGCGGTCGGCCCACCCGCGGAAACCGCCACGCCCGTCCGGGTCGTTCAACCCCTCGGTCTGGCTGTCGCCCAAGGCCACGAAACGCGCGAACTGCACGGCCCCATCGTGCCCGGCGCCTACAGCGCCGCGTACACCGCCTCGACGAGCCGGTACGCCCGCCGGTCACCGGGACCGGGACGGGTCAGGTTCGGGATGTAGGCCAGCGCGAGCCCGCAGTCGAGGTCGCCGAGGCCGAGCGCCCCGCTGGCGCCCGGATGACCGAACGCGGTGACCCGCGCCGCCGGCGGCAGATACATGTTCGCCGACGGCCGCATGAAGCCCAGCCCGAACGCGCTCTCGGTGATCAGGGTGCGGTCCGGGCCCCGAACGCGTTCCCGGACGGCATCGTCGAGCCGGTCCCGACCGAGGACCGCTCCGCCGATCAGCCCGCTGTAGAACTCGGCCAGCGCCCGCGCCGTCGCGACCAGCCCGGCGGCCGGCCAGCCGGCCGTGAGCAACGCGGGTTTGTTGAACGAAGCACCGGGGTTGGCAGTACTGCGCTGCAGCGGCGATGCCGGATCCTGCGAGGCCGCCACCAGCCGGTCGACCAGCGGCTTGGGCGCGGGCAGGTCGGGCGCCTTGGTCGGCCGGCCGGCACTGATCCGGGCCAGGTCGTCGATCGACCCGGCCGGGACGCCGAGCCACAGGTCGGGCCCGAACTCCTCCCGCACGAACTCGCCGACGGTCCGGCCCGAGTGGCGCCGCACCAGCTCCCCGACGAGCCAGCCGAACGTGAGCGCGTGGTAGCCGTGATCGGTCCCCGGGCGCCACTCGGGCGTCTGCCCCGCGAGATGGTCGGCCATCGCGACCGGATCGCTCGCCTCGTCCACCGAGATCGGCCGGTCGAAGGCCGGCAGGCCGGCCTGGTGGGTGAGCAGGTGCTCAGCGGTCGTGTCGCCCTTGCCCGCCCGGCCGAACTCGGGCCACCATTCGGTCACCCGCGCGTCCAGCGTCACCGCGCCGCGTTCGGCCAGCACCAACGCGGCCGTCGCCGTCACCGCCTTCGTCGCCGAGAAGGTGACACACCGGGTGTCGCGCTCCCAGCGGCGCCCCGTGCGCTCGTCGGCGATCCCGCCCCAGAGGTCCAGGACACATCGCCCGTCGAGGTACACCGCGACGGCCGCGCCGAGATCGCCTCCGCCGGCGAGGCTCTCGTCGAAGATCTCGCGAACCGGACCGAAGGCGGCGTCGCAGCTGCCCGAGCTCGTCAAGCGAGGCCCAACCGGCGGGTCATTACTCGCAGCTGGTGGTCGAAGTACGCCTCGTAGTCGGTCACGGCATTCACCAGCCGGCCGAACAGTTCGAAGCTGATGGTCCCGAACAGCAACGCCCACTCGCTCAGCGCGCGGGCCATCAGCGCCGCTGGAACGGCCTCGAAGCCCGTCGTGGCCGCGATGCCCTCGAGGTCGGCGCGGACGGTGCGCGGCAGCCGGTCGGACGGCGGTTCCAGGACGCCGCGTTCCAACCCGGCGCGCAGGATCGCCAGGGCGAGCACGACCGGCCGCGACGCCGGTTCGATCGTGGCCTGCGGTGCGGCATACCCGGGCACCGGGCTGCCGTAGAGCAGCGCGTACTCGTGCCGGTGATCGAGGGCCCAGAGCCGGGCGGCGCGGCCGATCGCCACCCAGCGGCCGGCCAGGTCGCGCCGGGGCACCACGGCCTCGGCCTGCTCGATCGCGTCGGCCATCGAGATGTAGCCGTCGACGATCAGGGCGGTCAGAAGGTCGTCGCGACTGGCGAAATAGCGGTAGACGGCCGACGAGACTACGCCGAGGTCCCGGGCCACTGCCCGTAGCGACAGGTTGGGGCCCTCCTCGGCCAGATGCCGACGCGCGATCTGCTTGATCTGCTCGGTCGTCTCGGCGCGCGCCTGAGCGCGCGGCGAGAGCGTCGGTCGTGCCGGCATGGTCGGGAGTCTGCCACGGTGGGGCGGCCAGCGAGAGCAGTGCTCCGAAAGATGACGTCGGACGGCGCGAGGGGGGTACGCGCCGTCCGACACCCCGACGGTACTTGATAGGCCGACCGGCGTCTCGTTGCTCGCTGCGGGTTGTCAGTCGAAGCGCGGGTCGTCCGTGCGGGTGCGCTTCAATTCGAAGAAATACGGATACGACGCGACGAGTCGGGCGCCGTCCCACAGCCGCGCCGCGTCCTCGCCGCGCGGGATCCGGGTGAGAACCGGGCCGAAGAAGGCGACGCCGTCGATGTGGATCGTCGGCGTGCCGACGTCCAGACCGACCGGGTCCATGCCCTGGTGGTGGGACTTGCGGACGTCCTCGTCGTACTCGTCGGACTCGGCCGCGTCGGCCAGGCTCTCCGGGAGCCCGGCCTCCTGCAGCGCCTCGACGTAGAGGCTGCGGTCGAAGTGGCGCTGCTCGTTGTGCCGCTTGGTGCCGATGGCGGTGTACAGGTCGCGCAGCACCTCGGGTCCGTGCTGCTTCTCAGCCGCCATGCAGACGCGTACCGCGCCCCAGCCGCGCTGGACCTTGGACTTGTAGTCGTCGGAGACGCCGTCCTTCTCCTCGTTCAGCAGCGCGAGCGACATGATGCGGAAGGTGAGCTCGATCGAGCGTTGCTGCTCGACTTCGAGGATCCAGCGCGAGGTCACCCACGCATACGGGCACAGCGGATCGAAGTAGAAGTCGACAACGGGACGCGCAGAAGAAGTAGTCACATCAACCACCCTAACTCGGAATGTAGTTAGGGCGTACCCGCTTCCCGCCTGGTGTGGTTGAAAAACGGCCGAAGATCAACCACGGCAGGCGGGAAGCGCCTCAGGCGAAGGCGGCCAGAGCGTCGTCGGCGTGCATGTTCATGTTCATCTCGCTGTGGATGACCTTGACGACGCGGTGGTCCTTGCCGATCGCGAAGGTCCAGCGCTTGACCGGGCCGAGCTTGCCGAGCAGCCCGCCGCGGGCAACACCGAAGATCTTGGCGACGGCACCGTCCTCGTCGGACAGCAGCGGGTAGTCGAACCCGTGCTTGTCGGAGAACTCCTTCTGCCGGGACACGCTGTCGCGACTGATGCCGACCCGCTGCACACCGGCGGCGGCGAACTCGGCCCCGATGTCGCGGAAATGGCACGCTTCCTTGGTGCAGCCGGTGGTCATGGCCGCCGGGTAGAAGAACAGCACTACCGGCCCGTTCGCCAACAGGCCGGACAGCGAGCGCACGGTTCCGTCCTGGTCGGGAAGTTCGAAGTCCGGTACGAGGTCGCCTTGATCCATGCGCTCACCGTATACGCGCTGCCGGGTCGGCGGGGGGCCGTGAAAGACTTCTCGCATATGTGCCCGGCGTGGATCCGCCGGGCGCCCGTCCGTCGAACTGCAGGTGCGTTCCACAACGAGCGCCCGCGACCGAGGAGTGACCTGTTCGTGGCTGTACCGAACCTCACCCGCGATGACGCCCGCGCGCGGGCCGAACTGCTGCGCGTCGAGTCCTACGACATCGCGCTGGACCTGACCGACGGCGGCGGCAAGCCGTCGGATCGGACGTTCCGCTCGACCACGACGATCCGGTTCACCGCCCAGGAGGGCGCGTCGACCTTCGTTGACGTCATCGCCGACAAGTTCCACGCGGTCACCCTGAACGGACGCGACGTCGACGTGGACGGCTACCGCCCCCAGGACGGCATCGCGCTGTCCGGGCTGGCCGCGGACAACACGCTGGTCGTCGATGCCGACCTGCTCTACACGAACACCGGCGAAGGGCTGCATCGCTTCGTCGATCCGCTCGACGGCGAGACCTACCTGTACTCCCAGTTCGAGACCGCCGATGCCAAGCGCATGTACGCCTGCTTCGACCAGCCCGACCTCAAGGCGGCGTTCACGTTCCACGTCACGGCGCCCGAACACTGGCAGGTGGCGTCCAACGCACGGATCGAGCGGGAGGAGGAGCTGCCGGCCGGCAAGCTGCTGCACTTCCGGACAACGGCCCGGATCAGCCCCTACGTCACCGCGCTGGTCGCGGGGCCGTACCACGTCGTGACCGACTCCCACGACGGGATCGATCTCGGCCTGTGGTGCCGGAAGACGCTGGGCCGCCACCTCGACCCGGCCAACCTGTTCGAGGTCACCAAGCAGGGCTTCGACTGGTTCCACGCCAACTTCGGCGTCCGGTACGCCTTCGACAAGTACGACCAGGTCTTCGTCCCCGAGTTCAACGCGGGCGCGATGGAGAACGCGGGCTGCGTGACGTTCCGCGAGGACTACGTCTTCCGCAGCCGGGTGACCGACGCCCGCTACGAGCGGCGCGGCGAGACGATTTTGCACGAAATGGCGCACATGTGGTTCGGCGACCTCGTGACCATGCGTTGGTGGGACGACCTGTGGCTGAACGAGTCGTTCGCCACCTACGCGTCGGTGCTGTGCCAGACGAACGCGACCCGGTGGACCGACGCCTGGGCGACCTTCGCCAACGGCGAGAAGACCTGGGCCTACCGCCAGGACCAGCTGCCGTCGACGCACCCGATCGCGAGTGACGCACCCGACGTGCAGACCGCGGAGGTCAACTTTGACGGCATCACCTACGCCAAGGGCGCCAGCGTGCTGAAGCAGCTCGGCGCGTACGTCGGGGTGGACGCCTTCCTCGCCGGTCTGCGCGAGTACTTCACCGAGCACGCGTACGGCAACACCACCCTCGCCGATCTGCTGCGGGCGCTCGAGAAGTCGTCGGGCCGCGACCTCGGTGACTGGTCGAAGGCCTGGCTCGAGACGGCCGGTATCAGCACGCTGCGGCCCGAGTTCACGGTCGACAGCGACGGCGTGTTCACCTCGTTCGAGATCGTGCAGTCGGCTCCGACGCACGTGGCGGCGTCCAACACGCTGCGCCCGCACCGTCTCGCCGTCGGCCTCTACGACGAACAGGACGGGCGGCTCGTGCGCACCGCCCGCTTCGAACTGGACGTCGCCGGCGAGCGCACCAGCGTGCCAGACCTGGTCGGCACCCGCCGGCCGGCGCTGTTGCTGGTGAACGACGACGACCTGACCTACTGCAAGCAGCGCCTCGACGACGTCAGCCTGCACACCCTTCGCACCGGCGGCACCGCGAAGCTCGATTCACCGCTGGCCCGCACATTGTGCTGGTCCGCGGCGTGGGACATGACCCGCGACGGCGAGCTGGCCACTCGCGACTACGTCGCGCTGGTGACGGCCGGGGCCGCCCACGAGGGCGACATCGGGGTGATGCAGTCGCTGATCCGGCAGGCGCTGCGCGCCCTGGAGATCTACGCCGACCCGTCTTCCACCGCCGAGGGTTATGCGGCTGTCGCCGCCGCCGCCCGCTCGGCGTTGGAGTCGGTGACGCCGGGCTCGGATCATCAGCTGGCGTGGGTGCACGCGCTGCTGGGCGCGACGCGCACGCCGGAGGAGATCGACTTCGTCCGCGGCCTGCTCGACGGCCGCACGACGCCGGAAGGCCTGGCCGTGGACGACGAGCTGCGGTGGGCGATCGTCCAGACGCTGTCCGCGCTCGGGGCGGTCGGGCGCGACGAGATCGATGCGGAGCTGGCGCGGGATCCGTCGGCCGCCGGGCAGCGGCACGCGGCCACCGCACGAGCGCTGCAGCCGACCGCCGAGGCGAAGGCCGAGGCGTGGCGGCTGGCGGTCGAGGACGATGACCTCCCCAATGCCGTCCAAGCCGCCGTCATCGCCGGCTTCGCTCACCCCACCCAGGGGGAGCTCGTGAAGCCCTACGTAGAGCGGTACTTCGCCGACATCCCCGAGGTATGGGAGCGGCGCACGAGCGAGCTGGCCCAGACCGTCGTGGTGGGGCTGTTCCCCACGTGGTCCTCGACCATCGACCGGGCGACCGTCGCCGCGGCCGATGCGTTCCTCGCCGACGCCGACCGGCCCAGTGCGCTGCGCCGGTTGGTGAGCGAGGGCCGTGCCGACGTGCAACGTGCCCTCGCCGCGCGCGCGGCCGACCGCGCCTGAGATCGCCATGGCGGCGGGTTGACCGAGCAAACTTAACGCGTTACCAACATTGGACGTGCTCGTTAAACAACCGTTTGGTACATCCGCCGCCCGTACCCGTCCGGAAGAGATGATGATGCTGCCTGCCGAGCCGCCGCGCCGCCCGCGCCCTGGCCCGCGCCTGCCCGCCGTCCCGGCGGCCGAATCCGGCTCGTCGGCCGGTACGGACCACGTCGCGCCGCAACTCCCGGCCGGTCGAGCCGGCGGCACGGTGGTCGTCGACGGCGAGATCATCCGGATGCCCGGCCTGGCCGCCCTCCTGCGCCGCAACCCGAAGCTGGGCCGCGGCGGAGCCATCGGCGCCATCGTGTCCGGCGTCGCGCTGTTCGTCATCGCCAGCCTGACGACGCCGATCGCGTCGGCCGATGAGGCCAAGCCTCCGTCGCCGTCCTCCTCGCCGGCCGACACCACCTCGCTCCCCCTGCCGGGCATGAGCATCGACCCTGCGGCGCCGGTTGTGATGCGCCTGCTCCAGACCAAGCCCACCCATGCCAAGAAGCAGGCTCCGGTGTCGCACGGGGTGATCAGCGGCCTGGCGGGCAACGGGATCCCCCAGGTCGCTCTGAACGCCTATCGGGTCGCCGCCGCCCGGATTGGCAATGTCTCGCCCGGCTGCGGCATCGACTGGGCCCTGTTGGCCGGCATCGGCCGCGAGGAGTCCGACCACGGCCGCTTCGGCGGCGCCGTGCTGCACGCCGACGGGGTGTCCACGCCGGCGATCATCGGTCCGGCCCTCGACGGCGCGCACTGGGACTACATCCCGGCGCCGGCCAACGGAATGGCGCTCGACGGCGACGCCAAGTACGCGCACGCCCTCGGGCCGATGCAGTTCATTCCGTCCACGTGGGGTGTCTTCGGCACCGATGCGACCGGCGACGGGAAGGCGGACATCTTCAACATCAACGACGCGGCGCTGGGCGCCGCTCGCTACCTGTGTGCCGCGGGCGGCGACCTCCGATCGCACGCCGGCCAGGTCCGCGCCGTGCTCGCCTACAACCACTCCGACGAGTACCTGGCGCAGGTCCTGGCCCTCGCCGACGCCTACCGCCGCGGCGTGTCGATAACCGGCATCCCTACGGGTATCACGAAGGGCGCGCTGCCGAAGGTGAACACGGGCTACATCCCGCCGGCGAACCCCGGCGCCCCCACTGCGGTCGGCGGCAGCGGCTCGGACAAGACGAAGTCGACCACCACGCCCAAGTCCACTGCTTCGTCCACGCCGCGCCAGACGACCACAACGGCGGCGAAGCCGGGCGGCACGTCGGCGGCCTCGACCGGTTCGACTCGCACGTCCAGCTCAGCGTCGCCGACGAAGGCGACGACCCCGCCGACTTCGACGCCGACCCCCGCACCGACGAAGACGTGCAACCCGATCGAGGTCCTGCTCGGCTGCAAGCCTTAGCGCGGCAAGCCCTGGCGGGCACTCGACCCGCCCGGCCCCGCCCGGGCCCGGCTGGCCCGCCCGGTCGGTCTGGCGGGAATCAGCGGTTGCCCGCGGAGTCGGCCAGCATGCGCAGGCCGGTGACCAGGCCTCCGGTCAGGTCGCCGTTGGTGAACGAGGCGCGCATGGCCAGCGCGGCCAGAGCGCAGGCCCGGTTCGGTAGGCGCTTGCTCGACTCCGGTCCGGTGACGATGTGCAGCGCGCGCTGGCCCGGCGATACCGCGACCAGCACGGACGCGTCGTCGAGCCGCTCGAACAACGCCTCGGCGTGGGCGCGGGTGGGCGCCTTGAACTCGCCGACGTAGACCGAGAACGTCAGGCCGGTCTCGCGGCTGGACAGCGTGAGCGCCTCGTCGAGCCGGCTCAGCTGCCGGGTGGTGAAGGGGCTGTCGGCCGAGATCGGTCCCTGCGGCCCGTACTGGAGTTCGTTGGTCGTGACCCGCGTCGTCAGCTCACCACTCACCGCTGGCACCTCCCACGGCCGTGGTGGACGACCCGGCGCTCTCGTGCTGGACGACGGCATCGGGATGCGGCACGTACCAGGACGGCGGGAAGTCCCACGGCCGGCCCGGGCGGTAGCGGTTGGGCTGGCGCACCATCGACTTGCCGTACACGGCGAGCGCGATGAGGGCGATGATGCCCAGCGGAATGCCGACGAACACCAGCACGGTCTGCACGACGGTCACGGCGCCTACGTTAGCCAATCCGTCCTCGGCGCCGTGCGTCAGGGGCGGCCTGATCAGCGGTTCAGACCGCCGGCGCCACCGCGGCCGGTCCATGGCCCAGCCCGAGGTACTGCGCCCAGGACGGATCGCGTACCGACCACCCCATCACGACGGCAACGGTGGCCGGCGGCTGGACCGGCGGCGTCGACAGGTGCCAGCCCAGTTCGGCCAGCAGCCGGTCGCCCTTGCGGTGGTTACAGCGGGCGCAGGCCGCGACGACATTCGTCCAGACGTGCTGCCCGCCGCGCGAGCGCGGGCGGACATGGTCGATCGTGTCGGCGCGGTTGCCGCAGTAGACGCAGCCGTGGGCGTCGCGCTCAAGAACGGCCCGCCGGGTCAGCGGGACCTCGCGGCGGTACGGGACCCGCACGTAGCGCGACAGGCGCACTACCGTCGGGATCGGCAGGCTCAGCCGCTCGGAATGCATCACGTCGTCGCTCGACTCGACGACGATGGCCTTCTCGGCCAGGACGAGGACGACCGCGCGGCGAAGCGGCACGACGCACAGCGGCTCGTACGTCGCGTTGAGCACCAGTGCAGCGCCCACGCCCGACCTCCTCTGATCACAGTCAACCTGACGAAACGCCTGTGCGCACGCATTATCGGCTCGGTTACGGGCTCGGACCGCGCAGCCGGCCGTGCGCCGGACCACATCGCGGCGCGCCCGGCTTGCACTCGGGGGACAGCTCCGTGGCAGGGTGGGCCCGATGGATATCCCCGATTCGAAACAACTCGGCAGCCTGCCGAAGTTCTGGGACGAGCACCGGCGGGTCCTGATCGAGATCCCCATCCGGATCGTCGTGATCATCGTCGTCGCTCTGATCCTGCGCGCGGTGATCCGCCGGATGATCAACCGCGCGGTGCGCCCGGTCCGGGGCGAGCTCCCCCGCCTGCTGCGCCCGTTCAAGGAGCGGCTGGACAGCAGTTCCTTCCTGGAGTCGGCCGGTTTGCTGTCCGAACGCCGGTCGCTGCGCGCCGCCACTTTGGGCTCGGTGCTCAACTCGGCGGCGTCCATCACGATCTTCGTCATCGCGTTCCTGCTCGTGCTCAGCGAGCTGCAGGTCGACCTCGCGCCGTTCATCGCCGGGACGTCCATCGTCGGCGTCGCGCTGGGATTCGGCGCCCAGAACATCGTCAAGGACTTCCTCGCCGGCATGTTCATGCTGATGGAGGACCAGTACGGGGTCGGTGACGTCATCGACTTCGAGAAGGCGACGGGAACGGTCGAGGCGGTCGGCCTGCGGTCGACGCGGTTGCGCGACGTCAACGGCACTGTCTGGTACGTCCGCAACGGCGAGGTCGTGCGCGTCGGCAACAAGAGCCAGGGCTATGCGCAGGTGGTGCTCGACATCCCGATCGACGCCTGGGCCGACGTCGACGCCGCCTCGGCGGCCATGCTCGCCGTCTCGCACGAACTGGCCGCCGACGAGGACTGGTCGGGCGTCTTCCTGAGCGAACCGGAGGTGCAGGGCGTCGAAGCGATGACCCGCGAGGAGACGGTCATCCGCCTGGTGGCCAAGGTGCGCCCCCTGGAGCAGTGGCGCACCGCCCGCGAGCTGCGTCGCCGCATCCGTGACCGTCTCGAACACCTGGACATCGATTCCCACGTGCCGCCGCAGTCCGAGGAGCCGGTGGAGCCCGTCGGCGAGGACGTCCCGCCGCCGCCGGCCGATGCGGGCCAGCCCAACCGGCCCCCACCGACCTAGTCAGCCGGCGAGGTCGAGTACGGCTTCCAGCACGGCCCGGTGCAGCGTCGGGAACGCGTAGTGCATCGTCGCCATCGACGCGACCGGCACTTCGGCGTGAACGGCGAGGGTGAGCATGCCGAGCAGCTCCCCGCCGTACGGGCCGACGACCGTCGCGCCGACGAGAATCCCGCGGTCGACGTCCTCGATGATCTTCACGAACCCGTCGTTGCCCGGCCCATGGATCCATCCGCGCGAGTTTGATGCGAACTGCTGGCGGCCGACGCGGACGGACAGGCCCTTGTCGCGCGCCTGTTGTTCGGTCAACCCGACCCGACCGACCTCGGGATCGGTGAAGGTGGCCCAGGCGACGGCGTGATAGCCGCCGTACGGCTCCTGCTGGCCGAGGATGTGGGCGGCCAGGACGCGGGCCTGCCAGACGGCGACGTGGGTGAAGGCGCCCTTGCCGGTGACGTCGCCGATCGCGAACACGCCGTCCGCGGCCCGCATGTGCTCGTCGACGTCCAGACTGCGCGCGTTCGGGTCCAGACCGACCGTCTCGAGACCGATGTGGGACAGGTTGGGACGCCGGCCGGCCGCGACCAGGAGCTTCTCGCCGGTTGCCGTGCTGCCGTCGGCCAGTGTGACGATCACGCCGTCCCCGCCGCGGGCCACGGATTGCACCCCAACACCCTGGTGCACGGTGATGCCTTCACGGGCGAAGACGTCGGCGACGACGGCTCCGGCCTCGGGCTCCTCGGGCATCAGCAGGTGCGGGGCGCCTTCGATCACCGTGACGGCCGTACCGAACCGGGCGAAGCCCTGCGAGAGTTCGCAGCCGATGGCGCCGCCCCCGATGACGACCATCGAGCGGGGCGCGGCACGCGCCTTGACGATCTCGCGGTTCGTCCACACCAGGTCGTCGACCCCGCGCGGCAGGCCGTCCAGCCCGTCGATCGGCGGCATCGCCGGTGCGGTACCGGTGGCCACGCACACCGCCGCCGCCGTGTGCGTCTCGCCGCCGACCTCGACGCGCAGCCGCCCCTCGTCGCCCCGTCCGGCCAGCCGACCTGCGCCGCGCTGGATCGTCGCGCCCTTGCCCTCCAGCCGCTCGACGGCGACCTTGTCGTTCCAGTCGTCGGTGGCCTCATCGCGGATCCGGGTGGCGACCGGCCCGAAGTCCGGCGAGTCGGAGGCGTGGCCGGAAAGCTGGTTCACCCGCCGCGACTCGGCGAGCGTGCCGGCGGCTCGCAAGATCATCTTCGACGGGATGCAGCCGTAGTACGGGCACTCGCCGCCGACGAGGTGGGGATCGATGCCGAGGACGGATCGCCCGGCCGCGGCGACCTTCCCGGTCAGTTCCTCGCCGCCGGGGCCCAGCCCCAACACGATCAAGTCGTAGTCCATCAGCAGAAGGTATCGAGCGGTCGGTCAGAATGGGACGGTGACGGGATTACCGGACGGGAACGGACGGGCGGACACCTTCTTCGCCGCGGTCGGCGGCGAGGACACCTTCCGCCGCCTGGTCGACGCCTTCTACGCCGGCGTGGCCGAGGACCCCGTGCTGCGTCCGCTGTACCCGGAGGAGGACCTGGCCGGAGCGGCCGATCGGTTGCGCATGTTCTTGATCCAGTACTGGGGCGGGCCGGGCACGTATTCCCAACAACGCGGGCATCCGCGGCTGCGAATGCGCCACGCCGGGTTCAAGGTCGACACGGCCGCTCGCGACGCCTGGCTGCGCAACATGCGCCGGGCGCTCGACACCCTCGACCTGCCGCCCACCTACGAGCACTTGCTCTGGGATTACCTGACCTCGGCCGCGGACTCACTGCGCAACGCAGCCGACTGACATTCGCTCCGATTTGCGGCTCGGGCACAATGAGCCGGTGACCTTAAGCGCTTTCAGCGAACGCCCGTGGTGGGCGTCTGCGGTCGTGTACCAGATCTATCCGCGCAGCTTCGCCGACGGCAACGGCGACGGCACGGGTGACCTGATCGGAGTTCGCCAACACCTCGACCATCTCGTCGAACTCGGTGTCGACGCCGTCTGGTTGTCGCCGTTCTTCCGCTCGCCGATGGCCGACGGCGGCTACGACGTGGCCGATCCCTGTGACGTCGATCCGCTCTTCGGCACGCTCGCCGACTTCGACGCGCTGCTGGCCGATGCCCACGCCCGCGGCATCAAGGTTACCGTCGACATGGTCCCGAACCACTTCTCGAGCGAGCACGAGTGGTTCCGGTCGGTCCTCGCCGAGGGGACGGCCTCGCCGATGCGCGACCGGTTCATCATCCGGCCGGGCCGCGGGAGCAACGGTGACGAGCCGCCGAACAACTGGCCGTCGGTGTTCGGCGGCCCGGCGTGGACCCGGCTGCCGGACGGCGACTGGTACCTCCATCTGTTCGCCCCGGAACAGCCCGACCTCGACTGGACCAACCCGGCCGTGCCGGCGGAGTTCGAGCGGATCATGCGGTTCTGGCTCGACCGCGGAGTCGACGGCTTTCGGGTCGACGTGGCGCACGGCATGGCCAAGGAGCCCGGCCTGCCCGACTTCGATCTGAGCATCCTGCCCGGCCCCGACCAGGTCGCGCACACCCCGAGCGTCGGGGACATCCGCTGGGACCGCGACGCCGTCCACGACATCCATCGGCACTTCCGCCGCACGTTGAACTCCTACCTCGGCGACCGGATGACGGTCGGCGAGGCGTGGGTGGCCGATCCGGAGCGGCTGGCCGCCTACGTCCGTCCGGACGAGCTGAACCTGACGTTCAACTTCCATCTCGTCGAGTCGAGGTGGGACGCCCGGGCGTTCCGCAGCGCGATCGAGCGCTCGCTGGCCGCCCTCGCCGACGTGGGCGCACCGTGCACCTGGGTTCTGGCGAATCACGACGTCGATCGCACGGTCACCCGCTACGGCGGCGGGGGGCGGGGAGTTGCCCGGGCCCGCGCGGCCGCCCTCATCCAGTTGTCCCTGCCCGGCGCGGCGTACGTCTACAACGGTGACGAGCTGGGGCTGGACAACGTCGACCTTCCCGACGAGGCGCTGCAGGATCCGACGTGGGAGCGCAGCGGGCACGTCGATCGCGGCCGCGACGGGGAGCGGGTCCCGCTGCCGTGGAGCGGAACGACGCCGCCGTTCGGCTTCACGACCGCGGCGCGGACGTGGCTGCCCATGCCGCCCGACTGGGCCGGCTGCACGGTCGCCGCGCAAGTCGCCGATCCGGCGTCGACGCTGCACCTGTACCGCGCGACGTTGCGGCTGCGCCGCGAGCTGCCCGACCTGCACGGCGCCGACCTCGAATGGCTGCCGGCGCCCGCCGGCTGCCTGGCCTACCGGCGCGGCGGGTTGTCGGTCTGGCTCAACGCCGGAGACGCCGCGGTGCCGTTGCCGGCCGGCGAGGTCGTGCACGCCTCCGAGCCGGTCGGTATCGAACTCGCACCCGACACCGCCGTCTGGGTACGCAGCTGATCCACCCCGTCACGTGAACAGGACCCAAGCGCGGCGGTCGAGCGTGGTCAGGTCGCTGACCTGCATGCCGGACGAGGACATCGTCCAGATGTCGTCGCCGATCACCAGCGTGCGCGTGATTCCGCTGTCGTACCCGTCCGTCGTGGACACGGCCGGGTTGCGGATGGTGCCCACCGTTCGCAGACCGATGTCGCCTACGCGCACGACGAGGGCCGCGCCGGACTCATTGCCGTTCCACGAGTTGATCGGCAGGATCGCCAGCTTCGCCGCCGGCCAGTACAGGAAGGCGTGCGGATCGATGGGTGATTCCGACGGGGTGTTCGCCCGCGTGAGGTGGGCGAGCCGCCTCGTGTGCTGCGCCGAGGAGCTGTCGAACAGCGAGATCTGCAGACCGTTCACGATGCCGTTGCTGTTCACGCTCTCCCCCACGCCGAGCAGCCGACCGGGCCCGACGGGGTGCAGGTAGTCGGAGTAGCCGGTCATGGTCAGCTCGGCCGACCGCCTCGGGTGGGTCGGATCGTGCAGGTCGAGGACGTAGAGCGGGTCGACCGACCGGAACGTCACGACGTAGGCGAGCGGTCCGAGGAAGCGCACCGCGTGCAGCCGTTCGCCGGCCCCCAGGCGGCCGACCATCCCGGTGATCCGGAGCGTGGCCTCATCGAGCACCCGCAGGCTCGTCGTCTGGTCGTCGGTGTAGGACGTGGTGACGACGCGTAATGAGTTGTCGTACTGCGACATCGAGTAGGAGTCGAAGAGTTGCCCGGGCACCGTCGCCGAACCGAGGTAGGTCGGCCGGCCCGGCCCCGACGTGTCGAAATGGTGGAGGTGGGTCCGGTTCCCGTCGGAACTGGCGACGTACAAACTCTTGGTGCTGCCATAGACCTCGGTGCCGTCGGCAGCGATGGTGATCGGCTCGGGCTGATCGAGGCCGTCGGCGAGGTGGACGGTGTAGACGGTGAGCATCGACGCGCCGGTATACGTCTTCGGGTGGCTCACCGCGGTGCAGGGGACGGTGTGCGCGGCCGTCGTGGTGCCGGTCGTCACCTCGTAGGTGGGCAGCCAAGCGGTCAACGGCGCCCGGGCGACGATCTCGCGGTTGCGGGCGAGCCGCTGTCCGTCGGAATCCGAGCCCCTGGCCGCCGGGAAGGCGATCGTCGGCGTGCTGCTGACCACCAGCCGCGCGGTGCCGTCGACCATCCGGGCGTCGACATAGCCGCCGTGTGGGTGCAACGTGCTGATGACGCTGAGCGGCCCGGCGAGATCGACGAGCAGGAACAGCGAGGTCCGCGCGCCGCCTGTTGGGTACGGACGGCTGTAGATCGGACCGCCGTATACGTTCGGCGTCGGATCGCCGAGAATGACCAAGAGGCGGTCTCCGGCCAGGAGCAGCTGGGCCGAGCCGGCGCCGGCGTACATCGTCAGGTCGAGGCGACCGGTGACCTCGTGTGATCGCGCGTCGACGACCCGCAGAATCCCGTCGGACACCGACACCACGCGGGAGCCGTCGGTCTCGACGGTGT
>NZ_JBHEMO010000119.1:0-8993 GCF_046262535.1 Jatrophihabitans sp.
CTGCGGACGACTCCTCGGCCAGCACCGCCGCGGCGACGCGAGCCTGCTCCCACACCGGAGCGACCAGCCCGTAGAGCCGGCCGCGGTGCTCGGCGCACTCGCCGATGGCGAAGATCCGTTCGTCGCTCACGGTCCGCAGCCGGTCGTCGACGACGACCCCGGACCGCACCTCCAGTGCGGCGGCGCGCGCGAGGTCGACGCGAGGGCGGACGCCGCAGCACAGCACGAGCAGCTCGGCGTCGATGTGCGAGCCGTCGCTGAGCGTGACCCCGGTGACGTGGTCCGACCCGTGCACCTCGGCGGCCGTCACACCGGCAACGATGTCGACGCCGAGCCCGCGAAGCGTGCGGCGCAGCACTCGGCCGGCGACGGCGTCGAGCTGGCGTTCCATAAGCCGGTCCTCGCGCTGCACCACCGTGACGGCGAGCCCGCGACCGGCCAGGGCGCGCGCTGCCTCGAGGCCCAGCACGCCGGCGCCGAGCACCACGGCCCGGGTTGCGTTCGTCGCCCAGCCGTCGATGGCCACGCAGTCGTCGCGGGTGCGGAACAGCGCCGCGCCGGGCCGCAGTGAGCCGTCCGGGCGGCGCAGCCCGGGTACCGGCGGCAGCAGCGGTGCCGAGCCGGTGGCGAGGACGAGGACGTCGTAGGGCAGCGCGCCGCCGCCGGCGAGGTGCACGGTCTGCGTTGCCCGATCGATCTCGATGACGGGTGTCCCGGCGCGCAACGTGACGCCGTGGGCCGCGTACCAGTCGGGGCCGGCGGTCGTGATGCGGTCGGCCCGGGTGATGCCGGCGAGGACGTTGGACAGCAGGACGCGGTTGTAGGCGCCGCCGGGCTCGTCGCCGACCACCGTGATCGTGAAGCGACGCCCGGGGTCGCGATCGAGCAGCTCATGGGCGAAGCGGGCGCCGGCCATGCCGTTGCCGACGACGACGACGCGCGTCATCCGATCCGCTCCAGGCGCACCGCGCACACCTTGAACTCCGGCATTCGCGAGATCGGATCGAGGGCGGCGTTCGTCACCAGGTTGACCGATCCCCGGCCGCCCCAGTGGAACGGCATGAAGATCGTGTCGGCCCGGATCATCTCAGTGATCCGGACGAGGCCCTCCGCCGTCCCGCGCCGGCTGATGACGCGCACCCGGTCGCCCTCGTCCACCGCGCAGAGCTCGGCGAGGTCCGGGTGCAGCTCGACGAGCGGCTCGGGCGCCGCCTCGGCGAGCGGCGCGATGCGCCGGGTCTGGGCACCGCTCTGGTAGTGCTGCAGCACCCGCCCCGTCGTCAGATAGATCGGGTACTCGGCGTCGATGTCCTCGGCGACCGGCCGGTGCTCGACCGGGACGAACCGGGCCCGGCCGTCGGGCGTGGCGAAGCGGTCCAGGAACATCCGCGGCGTACCCGGGTGCGTCTCGGCCGGGCACGGCCAGAAGACACCGTCCTCGGCGGCGATGCGCTCGTAGGTGATGCCGGCGTAGTCGGCCGGGCCGCCCGCGCTCGCCCGGCGGAGCTCGTCGAAGACCACGACCGGCTCCGTCGGCCAACTGCCGGGCGCGTCCAGTCTCTTGGCCAGCCCGGCGAGTACGTCGAGATCGGTGCGCACGCCCTGGGGCGGGGCGAGGGCCTGCTGACGCAGCAGCACCCGCCCCTCGAGGTTGGTCATGGTCCCGGACTCCTCGGCCCACTGCGCGACCGGCAGCACGACGTCTGCCCCGGCCGCGGTCTCGGACAGGACGAGATCGGTGACGGCCAGGAAGTCGAGGCGCGACAGCCCATCGTGCACGCGGCGACTGGACGGGACGGACACCGACACGTTGCTGCCCATGACGAGCAGCGCGCGCACTCCGTCCGGCTCGCCGAGCGTGGAAAGCATCTCGTAGGCCGAGCGGCCCGGGCCGGGGAGCGACGCCGGGTCGACGCCCCAGATCCGGGCCACGTGCCGGCGCGCGGCCGGATCGTCCAGCCGCCGGTACCCGGGGAGCTGATCGGCCTTCTGCCCGTGCTCGCGGCCGCCCTGACCGTTCCCCTGGCCCGTGAGGCAGCCGTAGCCGCTGCCACGGCGGCCCGGCAGCCCGAGCGCGAGGGCGAGGTTGATCAGGGCGCTCACCGTGTCGACGCCCTTGCTGTGCTGTTCGGCGCCACGGGCGGTCAGCACCATCGCCCGGCGGGCCCGCACGAGCAGCTCGACGGCGGCCCGCTGGTCGGCGACCGGCACGCCGGTGATCCGCTCGACGCGCTCCGGCCAGTAGGCGGCCGAGACCTCCGCCGCCGCGGCGAAGCCCGTCGTGCGCTCGCGGACGTATTCCTCGTCGATGTGTCCGCCGGCGATCACGAGATGCAGCAATCCGTTGGCCAGCGCGAGATCGGTGCCCGGCGTGACCTGCAGGTGGAGCGCCGCACGTCGCGCCGTGGGGGTGTGGCGCGGGTCGACGACGATGAGCGAACCGCCGGCCGCGTGCTGGTCGCCGATCCAGCGCGTGAACGGCGGCATCGTCTCGGCCGGGTTGCTGCCGACGAGCAGGATCGTGTCGGCTTGCGCCAGATCGGGTAGCGGGAAGGGCAGTCCCCGGTCGACACCGAACGCCCGGGTGCCGGCCGCGGCCGCGGAGGACATGCAGAACCGGCCGTTGTAGTCGATGGCCGACGTCCGCAGCGCAACCCGCGCGAACTTGCCGAGCGTGTACGCCTTCTCGTTGGTGAGCCCGCCGCCGCCGAACACCCCGACCGCGTCCAGGCCGTGCGCCGACTGCGTCGCCCGGATCGCTTCCGCGACGCGGTCGAGCGCGTCGTCCCAGGTCACCGGCCGCAACGGCTGATCCCGGCGATCGCGGGCCAGGGGTGTGGTCAGCCGGGCGCCCGAGGTCAGCAGGTCGGCCGACGTCCAACCCTTCTGGCACAGGCCGCCGCGGTTGGTGGGGAAGTCACGCGCGCCGATCTCGAGGCCGACCGGCGTGGGCGTGACGGTCATGCCGCACTGCAGAGCGCAGTAAGGGCAGTGCGTCGCGGTGGGCACGACACGAGCCTCACCCGGGCACGTGTTGCGCCGGGGTCGGTCCTGTTACGGGACGACTACGCGCACCTCTCATCCGGCCGGCGTCCCCGGAGAGGCGCGGTGAGCTGTTTCACGCGCGTTTCAAGATGCGCACAGGACGCTCGGCGGCGCCGACGGGACTCGTTGACCTGGAGGTCATCAGCGCGTGACCACTGACGAAACGCATGGTTCATAACTTCGGGACGTCCGTTACGACCCCGGAGGACCCAGATGCCGATTCCCTGTTCCGACGCCATCGACGATGTCTGCGCCCAGGCCGTCGACAAGGCCGAGACCGTCCGCTCGCCGCTGCGCTACAGCGCGCTCGCCGCGCTGGCCGGCGCCTACGTCGGCATCGCGGTCGTGCTGCTTGCCAGCGTCGCCGGCCCGCTCGCCGCGGCCACCTCGCCGGCAACCAAGCTCGTCCAGGGCGCAGTGTTCGGCATCGCGCTGACGCTGGTCGTCTTCGCCGGCGCGGAGCTCTTCACCGGCAATAACATGGTGATGTTGATCGGCTGGTTGCGTGGTGGCGTCAGCGCTGGGGCCGCCTTGATGGTCAACCTCGCGTCGCTGGTGGGCAACTTCGTCGGCTCGGTGGCCCTTGCCGCGGTCGTGCATTCGAGCGGCGTCCTCGACACCGCGCCACCCGGCGAGAAGCCCGCCGGCGAAGGCATGATCACGACGCTCGTCACCAACAAGATGCACGCCACCGACGGTCAGCTGTTCTGGCGCGCGCTGCTCTGCAACGCACTCGTCTGCCTCGGTCTGTGGATGGCGATCCGCACCCGCAGCGACGGAGCCAAGTTGGCGGTGCTCTTCTGGGCGCTGCTCGCCTTCATCGCCAGCGGCTTCGAACACTCGGTCGCCAACATGACGATCTTCTCGCTGGCGATCTTCAACAACGCCGCGAACTGGAGCGATCTGGCGCACAACCTGCTGCTGACCGTGCCCGGCAACGTCGTCGGTGGCGCTCTGGTCGTGGGCCTGCCCTATGCCTTCTCCGCGCGGCCCAAGCGGCCGGTTCCGGCTGCGGTCAAGCCGAGTCCGGCCGGCGTGCGCGAGCCTGCCTCCGCGCTGGCATGACCCGGGTCGTCGTCGCCGGCAACGGCCTAGTCGGACAGCGCTTCGTCGAAGCGCTACACGAGCGCGACAAGAACGCCGAGTGGCAGGTCACCGTGCTGGGCGAGGAAACCCGCCGTGCGTACGACCGGGTCGCGCTGTCGTCCTATTTCGACGGGGTGAGCGCCGAGGAGCTCGACGTCGTGGCCGACGGTTGTTACGACGACGCAGCGCGGACGCTGCACCTCGGCGAGACGGTCACGGGCATCGACCGAGCGGCCTGCAGCGTCACGACGAGCCGCGGCCGCACGATCGGCTACGACGCCCTCGTGCTGGCCACCGGCTCCTACCCGTTCGTCCCGCCGGTGCCCGGACGCGACCTTCCGGGCTGCTTCGTCTACCGCACGCTCGACGACCTCGACGCCATCCGCGCCGCCGCCGACGCCGCCGCGCACCGGCGTGGCGCCCGGCCAGCCGCCATGGTGGTCGGCGGTGGCCTGCTCGGGCTCGAGGCCGCCCGGGCGCTGCGGGCGCTTGGGCTGTCGCCGCACGTCGTCGAACTGGCGCCGCGGCTGATGCCGCTGCAGGTGGACGAGGGCGGCGGCAGCCTGCTGCGGCAGATGATCGAAGCGCTCGACGTCACCGTTCACACCGCCACGTCGGTCGAGCGCATCGAGCCGGACCGCGGCCGGCTGCTCGCCGCCCTGACCAACGGCGTCGAGCTCGACCTCGACCTGGTCCTGTTCTCCGCCGGGGTCCGGCCCCGGGACGAGCTCGGCCGCGCCGCCGGTCTCGACATCGGGCCGCGCGGGGGCATCGGCGTCGATCTCGGTTGCCGAACGGCGGACGAACGGATCTTCGCGATCGGGGAGTGCGCCAGCATCGACGGCGTGGCCTACGGCCTGGTCGGCCCCGGCTTCGCGATGGCGGAGGTGGTGGCCGACCGGCTGCTCGGCGGCGACGCCGAATTCCCCGGCGCCGACACGTCCACCAAGCTGAAGCTGCTCGGCGTGGACGTGGCCAGCTTCGGCGATGCCCACGCCGCGACGCCGGGCGCGCTCGAGGTGACCGTCAACGATCCGGTGCAGCGCAGCTACGCCAAGCTGGTGGTGTCCGACGACGCGTCGACGCTGCTCGGCGGCATCCTCGTCGGCGACGCCTCGCGCTACTCGCTGCTGCGCCCGCTGGTGGGGGCGCCGTTGCCCGGTGACCCGCTGGCGCTCATCTCGCCGGAGGGCGGCGTCGCCATCGGGGCCGGCGCCATGCCGGACGGCGCCCAGGTCTGCTCGTGCCAGGCCGTCACCAAGGGCGCCATCTGTTCGGCGATCAAGGAGCACGGCCTCACCGATGTTCCCGCCGTGAAGGCCTGCACAAAGGCGGGCACGTCGTGCGGGTCGTGCGTCCCGCTGCTCAAGACGCTGCTCGCCGAGAGCGGGGTCGAGCTGAGCACCGCACTGTGCGAGCACTTCGCCTACTCGCGGGCCCAACTCTTCGACATCGTGCGCGTCACCGCGATCAACACCTTCACCGAGCTCGTCGACAAGCACGGCAACGGGCGCGGCTGCGACATCTGCAAGCCGACGGTGGCCTCCATCTTGGCGAGCCTGGGCGGCGGCCACGTCCTCGACGGCGAGCGGGCCGCACTGCAGGACACCAACGACCACTTCCTCGCCAACATGCAACGCAACGGGACGTACTCAGTCGTGCCGCGCATCGCTGGCGGCGAGATCACCCCGGACAAACTGATCGTCATCGGCGAGATCGCTCGCGACTTCGACCTTTACACCAAGATCACCGGCGGGCAGCGAATCGACCTGTTGGGCGCGCGGGTCGAGCAGCTGCCGCTGATCTGGCGCCGGCTCGTCGACGCCGGTTTCGAGTCCGGCCACGCCTACGGCAAGGCGCTGCGCACGGTGAAGTCATGCGTCGGCTCGACGTGGTGCCGCTTCGGGGTGCAGGACTCGGTGAGCCTGGCCATCGAGCTGGAGCTGCGCTACCGCGGCCTGCGCGCGCCGCACAAGATCAAGTCGGCGGTGTCCGGATGTGCCCGCGAGTGCGCCGAGGCGCAGAGCAAGGACTTCGGCGTCATCGCGACGGAGAACGGCTGGAACCTGTTCGTCGGTGGCAACGGCGGCTTCCGTCCCCGGCATGCCGACCTGCTGCTTCAGGACGTCGACACCGAAACCCTGCTGCGCACCATCGACCGGTTTTTGATGTTCTACATCCGCACAGCCGACCGCCTACAGCGCACGGCGCCGTGGATCGAGGCGATGGACGGCGGCCTGGACTACCTGCGCGCCGTGATCGTCGACGACTCACTGGGCATCTGCGCCGAGCTCGACGCGGCAATGGCGCGGCACGTCGAGAACTACTCCGACGAGTGGGCCGACGTGCTGGCCGACCCCGAGCGCTTGTCGCGGTTCGTGTCGTTCGTGAACGCGCCCGAGGCACCCGACCCGAGCATCCGGTTCCGGCCCGAGCGCGACCAGAAGCGCCCGGTGCTGGAGCTGACGCCGCGATGACGGCGCAACTCGTGCGGACGTGGGTCTGCGTCTGCTCGTATCAGGCACTTCTGCCCGAGCGGGGCGTCGCTGCTCTCGTAGAGGGCCAGCAGGTGGCGGTGTTCCGTACCTTTGACGGGATGCTGCACGCCCTCGGAAACCAGGACCCGTTCAGCGGGGCCTTCGTGCTGTCGCGGGGCATCGTCGGTTCCCGCGGCGACGCGCCGACCGTGGCCTCGCCGCTGTTCAAGCAGGCCTTCGATCTGCGGACGGGCCGCTGCCTCAGCGATCCGGACGTCGCGGTCCCGGTGCACGACGTGCGCTGCCGCGACGGCCTGGTCGAGGTGCGGTTGCGCGTCCCTGATTCGTCATGAGTGCGATCCCGGCCCTGGCCGGCTACACCGTCGGCATCACCGCGGCCCGGCGCCGCGAGGAACTCGGCGCCGCGCTCGAACGGCGCGGCGCCCGCGTCGTCTACGGTCCGGCGATCCGCATCGTGCCGCTCGCCGACGACTCCGAGCTGCTCGATGCGACGAAGCGGTGCCTGGACACTCCACTGGACTACGTCGTCGCCACGACCGGGATCGGCTTCCGCGGCTGGATCGACGCGGCCGAGACCTGGGGCCTGGCCGAACCGCTGATCGCGGCCCTCAGCCGGTCCGCGATCCTCGCGCGCGGCCCGAAGGTCCGCGGTGCGGTGCGGGTCACCGAACTGCGCGAGGCCTGGTCGCCCGAGTCCGAGTCGACCACCGAGGTGCTCGAGCACCTGCTCGCCAACTACGAGGTCGCCGGCCGTCGGGTGGCCGTCCAGCTGCACGGCGAACCGCTTCGCGACCTCGTCGATACCTTGCGGGCGGCCGGCGCCGAGGTGATCGAGGTGCCCGTGTACCGCTGGGTGCCGCCGGAGGACGAGCTGCCGCTGCGGCGCCTCATCGAGGCCACCGCCACCGCGACGCTCGACTGTGTCACGTTCACCAGCGCTCCGGCCGCGGTGAACTTCCTGCGCACGGCCGACGAGTTGGGCTGCGGCCCCGAGCTGCGCACCGCGATGAAAGGGCCGGTGCTGTGCGCGGCCGTCGGGTCGGTGACGGCCGCGCCATTGCTGCGGGCCGACATTCCGGTGGTGATGCCGGCCCGGTTCCGACTCGGCGCGCTGGTCAAGGAGGTCGTCGAGCAGCTGCCGGCCCGGGCCGAGGTGCTGGCTCCGGCCGGCCACCGCCTCGAGCTGCGGGGCTGCGCGGTCGTCCTCGACGACGAGCTGCTGCCCCTGCACGGTGCGGGAATGACACTGCTGCGCGAATTGGCCGGGCGCCCGGGCCAGGTCTTCTCCCGCGAGGCACTGGGCCGGCTGCTGCCCGGGGAGTCGAGCGAGGGCCACGCGGTGGAGGTCGCGATCGGTCGGCTGCGCACCGCTCTCGGCGACCCGGCGATCATCCAGACCGTGGTCAAGCGCGGCTACCGGCTGGGCGTCGACCTGACCTGACCCGGACGTCGAAGACGGTCGCTCGCCGGCCGTCTGAGATTCTGTGCGGGTGGAGCCGGCCGCTGACCTCGTCGCCCGTGACCTTGCCGCCGTCTGGCATCCGTTCACCCAGCACGCCCTCTGGCCCGCAGACGACCCGCTCGTCATCGACCGGGCGGCCGGGCGGTACCTGTACGACACCGACGGTCGCCGCTACCTCGACGGCGTCTCGTCGCTGTGGGTGACGGTGCACGGGCACGGCACGCCCGAGATCAACGACGCCATCACCGCTCAGCTTGCCCGCCTCGACCATTCGACGTTCCTCGGGCTCACGCACGAACCGGGAATCCGGGTGGCCGAGGAGTTGCTGCGGGTGGCCCCGGCCGGGTTGACCAAGGTCTTCTTCGCCGGCGACGGGTCGTCCGCCGCAGAGGCTGCGATCAAGATGGCCTACCAGGCGGCGGCCCAACGCGGTGAGGACCGTCCGCTCTACATCCACTGCGCCGAGGGCTACCACGGTGACACGCT
Organism: Jatrophihabitans sp.; assembly: GCF_046262535.1. Taxonomy (GTDB): domain Bacteria; phylum Actinomycetota; class Actinomycetes; order Mycobacteriales; family Jatrophihabitantaceae; genus Jatrophihabitans. Next base: position 8,578 of record NZ_JBHEMO010000119.1, read on the forward strand.
GGGCGCGGTCTCGCTCGGCGGCGTCGAGCTGTTCCACGCCACCTACCGCCCGCTCCTCATCGAGACCCGCATGGTCGGGTCGCCGGGAGTGCTCAAGCCGGGCCAGACGCGAGCCGCCCGAGCGGACGAGGTGCTGGATGAGATGCGGGCGGTGCTGGCGCGTGAAGGGTCGCGCGTCTGCGCCATCGTCGTCGAGCCCTTGGTGCAGGCGGCGGGCGGCATGCTGACTCACGATCCGGCGTTCCTGCGCGGCGTGCGGGGACTGTGCGACTCGTCGGGCGCGGCCATGCTCATCGACGAGGTGGCCACCGGGATCGGCGCGACCGGGCGCTGGTTCGCCAGCGAGCACGCCGCGATCTCGCCCGACCTGTTGGTCGTGGGCAAGCGGGTGACCGGCGGCGTCCTGCCGCTGTCGG
>NZ_JBHEMO010000120.1:0-12767 GCF_046262535.1 Jatrophihabitans sp.
CAGGCTGATGCTCACCAACGCGCCGAGACGGCCGGTCCGGCGCAGCGCCCGCCGCCCGGTGAGATCGGCTCCGGCGCCGAGCAGCGAGGAGCCCGCCGCCAGGCCGCCGAGGAACAGGTAGGCCGGGATGTCGTTGGCCCACGGCGATGCCTTGACGACCGGCCGGCCGTAATAGGAGGTGAATTCGACGTCGGGCACGACCGGTGCGCCGTCGCCACTCCCGCCCCGCCCGCGCCGCCGCCTGGCGCGCGTGTCGGTCATCGCCGACGACCCAGGAACGAGGTCACCGCGCCGGCGAACAGGCCGACCGCAGCGAGTGCGGCGGTGCGCCACATCGCCGGCAGATCCTTCGTCGTGACGACCGGATCCGGAGGCAGACCGTACACCTCGGGTTCGTCGAGCAGCAGGAAGATCGACCCGGCGCCCCCGATGCCGTCGGTGGGATCCTCGCCGTAGAGGCGCGCCTCGGGGACGCCGGCCTCGTGCAGGGTGTCCATCCGGGCCTTGGCCCGGGCCCGGAGCTCCTCGAGATCACCGAACTGGATGGACTCGGTCGGGCACGCCTGGGCGCACGCGGGCTTGTGCCCGGCGCCGAGGCGGTCGTAGCAGAGGGTGCACTTCTGGGCGATGCCCACGTTCTTGGTGGTCGAGCGGTCACCGATGCGCCGGTCGATGACGCCGAAGGGGCAGGCCGGCACGCAGTACCCGCAGCCGTTGCAGATCTCGTCCTGGACGACGACTGTGCCGAACTCGGTGCGGAACAGCGAACCGGTGGGGCACACGTCCAGGCACGCGGCGTGCGTGCAGTGCTTGCACACGTCCGAGGACATCAGCCACCGGAACTCGGTCCGTGACTCGGCTCCGGTCTCGGCGCCGGGCAGCGTCGTCGACGGCATACCCAGGTTGACCTTCGTCGTGTCGGTGCCCAGCATCGAGCGGTCGCCGGTGAGCGCCTCGTCCCCGGCCCGGTTCAGCTCGTCGCTCGCCGATGGCCCGGCGGGGACGCCGGACAGTCCGAGCTCCTGATGGCCCAGCTGCTTCGGCTGCTCGATGAACGCGACGTGGCGCCACGTGCTGGCCCCGAGGGCGCCGGTGTTGTCATAGGACGATCCGAGCAGATTGAACCCGTCGTCGGGGATGCCGTTCCATTCCTTGCAGGCGACCTCGCAGGCCTTGCAGCCGATGCAGACGGAGGTGTCGGTGAAGAAGCCCTTGCGCGGCGGCGCATCCTCCCAGCCGGCATTGGCGGCGACGCGCGGATCGGGTCCGGAGAACTGGCTCATGAACCCTCCGGGGTCTCACGGGTGTTGCCGGTCTCGATGGTCGTGCCGGCCCGGCTGCGATACTCCTCGACGTAGCGCAGCAGCGCCGGTCCGGTTGGTCGCGGGCCGGGCACGATGTCGCAGGTCGCCACCTTGGACTCCTGGATGTGGACGTTGGCATCCAGCGTCACGCCGAACAGGTCGTTGGCGGAGTCGCCGCTGACCAAGGCGTTGCCGCCCACTCCCCAGTGGTAGGGCAGCCCGACCTGGTGCACGATCTGATCGCCGATGCGCAGCGGCATCATCCGATCGGTGACCAGCACCCGCGCCTGGATCGCGGTGCGGGCGGTGACGATGGTGGCCCACCCGAGGTGCTCCAGCCGGCGCTCGCGGGCCAGTTCCGGCGAGACCTCGCAGAAAAACTCCGGCTGCAGCTCGGACAGGTATGGCAACCAGCGGCTCATGCCGCCGGCCGTGTGGTGCTCGGTCAGCCGGTAGGTCGTGAACACGTAGGGATAGACGTCGCTGTTGGCCTCGGGCGGCGAGGGGTTCTGCAGGTTGTCCTTGCGCTTGAACACCTGCCGGGTGGGATTGGCCTGCTGCCGGTAGAACTGGTTGCGCACCGGCGACTCGGCGGGCTCGTAGTGCGCCGGCATCGGACCGTCGAGCAACCCGGTGGGCGCGTAGAGCCAGCCCTTGCCGTCGGCCTGCATGATGAACGGATCGTCACCGGCGATGCCCTCGATGCCGGCGACACCGGGCTCGGGCCGGTAGGACGGCGGTTTGGTCGCCTCGAAATCGGGCACGTCATGGCCCGTCCACTTCTGCTGTTCCTCGTCCCACCACACGTAGGCCTTGCGCTCGCTCCACGGCTTCCCTTCCGGGTCGGCCGCGGCGCGGTTGTAGAGGATGCGACGGTTCGCCGGCCAGGCCCAGCCCCAGTCCGGGGCGACCCAGGACTGTTCCGAGCCGGGCGTGCGCCGAGCGGCCTGGTTCTTGCCCTTCGCGTACACGCCGGTGTAGATCCAGCAGCCACCGCTCGTCGACCCGTCGGCCTTCATGTCGAGATAGGTGTCCAGGTGCTCGCCGGCCTTGTCGCCGCTCAGGTGCCAGCCGTTGATTTCCTGCAGCACCGCCTCGGCCGACGGCTCGCCGTGCTCGTTGACCGGGTAGTCCCAGGCGAGATCCTGCAGGGGGCGGTCCCGCGACTCGCTCGACGCCGCCACCTTCTCGCGCAACTTCCGGCCGAGGTGGAAGAAGAACTCCAGCTCGCTACGCGCATCACCGGGCGGCTGCACCGCCTTGTTGTGCCACTGCAGAACCCGCTGGGTCTGGGTGAACGAGCCGTCCTTCTCGGCGTGGGAAGCCGCCGGAAGGAAGAAGACCTCGGTACCGATGTCCTCCGTGCGCAGCTCGCCCGTCTCGATCTCCGGGCCGTCCTTCCAGAAGGTCGCCGACTCGATGAGGTTGAGGTCGCGGACCACTAGCCACTTGAGGTGGGCCATGCCGAGGCGTTGCATGCGGCCGTGCGCCGAACCGACCGACGGGTTCTGACCGAGCAGGAAGTAGCCCTCGACCTTGTCCTCGAGCATGTCCATGACGGTCTGGTAGGTGCCGTGGTCCCCGGTCAGGCGAGGCAGGTGGTCGAAGCAGAAGTCGTTCTCGGCCGTGGCGGCGTCGCCCCAGTAGGCCTTCAACAGGCTGACCATGTAGGCGTCGGACTTGGCCCAGAAACCCTTCTGGGTCGGACTAGTGATCGCCCTGAGATAGTCGTCGAGCGTGTCGTGTTCCCCGGCCTTGGGCATCGGCAGGTAACCGGGCAGCAGGTTGAACAGTGTGGGGATGTCGGTGGATCCCTGGATCGAGGCGTGACCGCGTAGAGCCAGGATCCCGCCGCCCGGGCGTCCCATGTTGCCGAGGAGCAATTGGATGATCGCCGACCCGCGGATGTACTGCACACCGACCGAGTGATGCGTCCAGCCCACCGAGTAGACCCACGACGTCGTGCGCTCGCGCCCGCTGTTCTCGGTGACCGCCTCGCAGACCCCGAGGAACTGCTCGACCGGGACACCGCACGTCGCCGAGACCATCTCCGGCGTGTAGCGGGCGTAGTGCCGCTTCAATGTCTGGAACACCGAGCGGGGATGCTGCAGCGTGTCGTCCCGCTCGACGTCGCCGCCCCCGCTCATTGTCGCGCCGCGGCCGCCGAGTTCGTGTCCCGCGCCGCGGTCCTTCTGCGAGCCCTCGTGCTCCTTGTCAGTGTCGCCGTCGTCCTCGGGCGCTGACCGTTGGCCCGCGGCCGCCGGCTCCTCGGTGTTCTCGTACTGCCATGAGGCCGTGTCGTAGGTGCCGGTCTCCGGGTCGTAACCGGAGAAGAGGCCGTCGAGCTCGTCGGTGTCGCGGAAGTCCTTGCGCAGGATCGTCGGCGCGTTCGTGTATGCGACGACGTACTCACGGAAGAACTTCTCGTTCTGGAGGATGTAGTTGACGATGCCGCCGAGGAAGGCGATGTCGCTACCGGCCCGGAGCGGGACGTGCATGTCGGCGACCGCGGACGTGCGGGTGAATCGCGGGTCGATGTGGATGACCTTCGCGCCGCGCTTCTTCGCCTCCATCACCCACTGGAACCCGACCGGGTGGCACTCGGCCATGTTCGAGCCCTGGATGACGATGCAGTCGGAGTTGACCAGGTCCTGCTGGAAGGTGGTGGCCCCGCCACGACCGAAGGAAGCCCCCAAACTGGGGACGGTGGCACTGTGTCAAATTCGGGCCTGGTTCTCGATCTGGATGGCGCCGGCGGCGGTGAACAGCTTCTTGATCAGATAGTTCTCTTCGTTGTCGAGCGTGGCACCGCCGAGCGAGGCGATCCCTAATGTGCGACGGACCTTGCGGCCCTTGTCGTCGAGTTCCTGCCAGGTGCGCTGCCGGGTGTCGATGATGCGTTCGGCGATCATGTCCGTCGCCGTCTCGTAATCCAGCGGTTCCCAGTCGGTGGCGTAGGGGCGCCGGTACAGCACCGTCGTCTGCCGCTTGGGGTTGTTGACGAGTTGCTCGCTGGCCGAGCCCTTGGGGCAGAGCCGGCCGCGGGAGATCGGTGAATCCGGATCGCCCTCGATTTGGACGACCTTCTCGTCCTTGACATAGATGCGCTGGCCGCAGCCCACCGCACAGTAGGGGCAGACGCTCTTGACGATGCGGTCGGCTGTCTCGGTCCGCGCGACGTGCTTCGCCGTACGTGGGGACGCCGAGGCAGCTCCGCGGGCCAGCTTGTCGGGACCGGTCAGCTGACGCACCACCGGCCAGCCGAGAAACGCCTTCGCGAGACCCATGATCGCACCGTACCCACTGAGGTACCCGATCTGTCCAGACCGGGGGCGGACATTCGAGCGTGCCCGCCTCGCGGGTCGGCGGACGCAACTTCACCGGCCCGAAGATGATCGTGCTCGGCTGGTTGCCCGGCGGCCGGAAGCACCCGGACTCGCGTTTATTGCCCGCCGGTGCAGACGGCTCGTTGTCTCCCGCAGCGGCTCCGGGCAGAAGAGGCCGGAGGGCCGGCGGTCAGCACCGGCTGCAGGCTCACGACGACTGCTGCCACGCTCGCGGGCAGCCGCTCGCTGATGGCAAAGAAGACGCCGCCCAGGTAGCCGGCGTGCAGCAGCAGCCCCACGGTGGCGGCGCGGCGATACTCCGCGCTGGAGGCGGGCCACGGTGAGTGGGTCACCACCGCCAGCCCGGCTAGAAGCACGCTGGCTATTCCGAGACGAAGGGCCAAGAACGTGAACGGGTCGGCATAGGGCAGGCCGTACCTTGCGCCGACAAACCCCGTGCTCCACAACAAGACGAAGAGCAGCGGGGCGGCGGCGACTGCCACCCCGCCCGCGGTCGACGCTCTGGGCATGTGCCCAGCTTTCCGCACTCCATCCGGCAATTCAGACCCGGCGCCGCCAGGGCGAACGACCACATGCTCGTGACCTCCGCCTGGTACAGCGGGTCACCCGATCAGACGGCCGGCAGCGTCGTCGTGTCGGCATCGCGGGTCGGCAGGGTCAACTTCGGCGGCCCGAAGGTGATCGTGCTTGGCTGGTTGCCGGGTCGGTAGGTGGGCGCATCCACCTGCGTCAGGTCGAAGCGGATCTTGTCGCCGACGGCGAACTGCCAGTGGTTGCCGTACAGCGGCAGCCGCAACGTGCCCGTCAAGCTGTCGTATGCCGGCGCGTCGATGCGGTACGTCCCACGCGTTACGAGCAATGCGGGACCGCCCGCGGCCGGAAGCACCCAGACTCGCGCGTTGAGCGTCGCCGTGTTCGCCCCTACCAGCGTGTACGGCACCTGCACCGAGCCGAGCCCGACGTAGATCTTCGCTTGTGTGAGGGGGGCGGAGATCGCGGTGTAGCGGCCCGGGGAGCTCGGTGTCGTGGACACCCGGCACGCCGGTTCCGGATAGATCTCTGAGGGCAATCGGCTGGGTACCACAGCGTCGGTAGCGAGCCCGTCGGGGTCGGTGGCCGACAGCGGGTTGACGGTGGAGCCTGCCGGACCGACAACGTTGAGCGTTCCGTTCGCCAGGCCCTCAGGGGTCGACGCCGTCAGTTGCTGCGCCGCGGCCAGATTTGGGGTGTCGGGGTTGTTGGGACACAGCGTCGGCTCGCTGAACACCGTCGTCTGTTGCTGGTGGCTGCCCCCGATTTGCGCGAACAAGAACTGGTCGGCTTGGTTGTTCAGCCACTGCCAGGTTGCGGGCTTGTTCTGCGCCCGCGAGTGTCCGACGTCCGCGACCCCGACTGCGACCGGCCACAGTGGGTCGAGGGTCTTGAGGTACTTGAACATCCGAAACGATTCGACCGCTTCGAACAGGTCGTCGGTCCAGCCCTGGATGGAGAACACCGCTGTCTCGTGCCCGGCGATTTGCTGCGCCCGCCACCCCGGCTGGTAGTACGCGGAATGGCAGTCGCTGAAGTCCTGCCGGATCTGCGCGACCACCGGGTCGTCGACACCGGCCGCGTCGTACGGGTCGCCGGCGGCCACCCGGTCCAGCCACGTCGTGAACGTCTCGGGCGCAGTGCACGGCGCGGGCTTCACCGGTGTCGGCGACGTTCCCTCCTCGAACGTTCCGGTCGTCGTTCCCAGCGCGTACAGCCCGGCGATGTAGCTGGCCTTCGCGGCGCCGACCGGGTTGCCGGCGCCGTGCGCGTCCGGCGCGCCCTGCGAGGACGAGTAGGTGGGGTCGCCCGGCAGGAAGCCGGGGTGCCCGTTGGGGACGAGCGAGTACGCGAGGTCGGTCCAGCCGTACTTAGGGATTGCGACCTGCAGTTGCAGGACGGGCAGGGTCGGGTCGACGCTGTGCGGGAAGGTCCACATCGGGTCGGCCGCCTGGAGCCAGCTCTCCCCGCCGCCATACGAGCCCCCGGACACGGCGACGCGGTTGGGGTCGACATCGGGGAAGGCGGCGGCGGTGAGTGCTGCGAGGTACTGGCTGTCGCGGATCTCGACGTCTTTGTTCTTGACCCGGATCGTGCCGCTCGGCGCGCAGTCCGATCCGGCGGGCGAGCTGCCCGAGGGCACCGTCGGCGGGTGGCATGTCGGGTCGGTGCCGGCGGGCGTGTTCGGCTCGTCGGGACGGGTGGTGCCCTGGTCGGTGAAGCCTCGGGCGGTGTAGGTGAGGACGTAATAGCCGTGCTCGGCGAACCAATGGCTGTTCCAGTGGTACTTGTCGGCGCCGTCCCCGTCGTCGGTGGTCGATTCCCACTCGTGCTTGTTGTTGCCGAACCCGTGGAACATGACCATCAGCGGATGCGTCGTGCCCGTGCCGGCGTCCGGCACGGTGACGTCCACATCCAGTGGTGAACCGTCGAAGCTGTGCACCTCGCCCGAGCAGATCGTGTCGTCGCCGGGATAAGCCGCGCACGGCAGGCTCAAGGGAGCCGGGGCTTGGCTGGGGGCGACGGCCGCACTGGGCGTGGAGGCGACGACCGCGCCGGTGAGCAGTACGCCGGCGCTGCCGGCGATGGCGAATGCGCGGCGGATGGTCGGGTTCCGATGCATGAGCGCCTCGTAGAAGTCGGTGGTGTCTGGGACCTCGATGCCCATCCCGGCGGGGTGCTCTAACCGCTGCCCGAAGAACTGATCGCCTTGTCCGCTTTGCGAATTACGCTGCGTTCATGGCGAATGGTGTCCCGTCCGTCCGGCTTGTCTGGTCAACTCCCGCGGTGCTCAATCCACGGAGTGCGCACGTTTTACCGGCGGTAGGAATCGGGTACCGCTGCCCCGACGGCGCGCGTCCGTCGCGTCTCGCTTCCGGGGGTCGTCGCACATGGTCTTCATCGCTGGGTGGCGATCGCGTCGCCGTAGGGACAGCCGGTACGACCCGAACTACGACCCCCGGTATGGCGGGCAGTACGACCCTGGATACGGACCCCCGTACCGCAGGCGCGGCTTCGGCCGACCGTACGGGGGTTTCGGCGGCGGGGGCGGTTCATGCCTGCGCGACATGCTGATGCTCGAGGGAGGCTGCTGCCTGGCTGAGTCGCTCGGCTGCGGTCCGCAGCTGTTGTTGGTCGCGCCCAACGTCCTACGTCGAAGCCGGACGTCCCTGGACAAGGAGGCGCGGGGGCGCGGATTCCTCCTCGCCGCGATCGCCACCTATCAATCGCAGATCAGCCCCCGGCGACGGGCGTGTTGTCGCTACACCCCGACCTGCTCACACTATGCGGCCGAGGCGCTGCAGACACACGGCGTGGTCGGCGGTTCCTGGCTCGCTGGTCGGCGTCTACTTCGCTGCCGCCCCGGCCGGCCCGGAGGTTGGGATCCCGTGCCGCCGAGGGGCTGACATCGATGCCGGACGGGCCGGCTGACGACGAGTCGGTCGACATCGCCACGTCGCCCCTGGTGCAGATCCCGCGCGAAGATCGCCACCGCGACAAACTGACCGCATTGTGTGACCGGCCACTCTGCCGTCCGCAGGTGCTTGCAATTGCAAGCTCAGGGGTACGACCCGGTAGATCGTCACAACCCAGCCCTCGCACAGAGAGCGAAGTGGCGAAGCGCCGAGCGGCCCACGTCGCGACCACTGCGCGCCCTAGCACTGAATCAGTCAAGGAGAAAATATGTCGATTTTGAACCGCGCCCGTACTTCCGTGGGCGCCACCCTCGAGCAAAGCAAGTCCACGGTGGGCAGCGTGTCGGGCCGGGTCGCGGCGCTGCCGGCCGGGACGCGGGACCTCACCCGCAACGCGATCGCGCTGGCCCGCCGCCAGGCCTACGCCACCATGGGTGCCGGCGACGTCATAGTCGCGACCGTGACCCGGCAACGCGCGGAATTGCCGGTTCAGGCAAAGCACACGGCAGCGAAGCTCGTCGACACCACCAAGGCACGCGTCAACCTCGCCGCCGATCTCGCCGCCCAGACTCAAGAGAAGATCGCGTCGGCCGTCGGCGAGTTGACCGACCGCAGCGTCGACGTCGTCGGTTCACTCCGCAAGGTCACCCCGGCCGCCACGGCAACGCGGGTCAAGGATTCGACCCAAGGCCGAGCCGGCGAGGCCAAGGACGCCTACGAGAAATTGACCGTCCGGGGCGAGCAGGTCGCCGCCGACCTGCGTCACGATCCAGTTCTCGTCCGCGCCATCCGCGACGTCGACAGCCGGCTCGAGAACGCCGCCAACGGGGTCACCTCGGCGGCCCAGAAGGTCCGTGCCCGCGCCTTGGCCCAGGCCAAGCGGGAAGCCGCGGCCACGACCTCGACGCCGGTTCGGATGACGCCGGCCAACAAGGTGCCCGCGCACCGGACAACGGTGCGCAAGACGCCGGCCGCCGAAGCTCCGATCAGCACCACCCCCGCCTACCGCGCCGCCGCCGCTGAGACGGCGACACGCCGAGCCGCAGCCAAGAAGGCCGCCGCCACCCGCAAGGCGGCGGCCGAGCAGGCCGCGGCGACCCGGAAGGCAGCGGCCACGAAAGCCGCCGCAACGCGGAAGGCCGCCGCGGCCGCGGCGGAGGCAAAGCGCGAGGCAACGGCGAAGAAGGGCGCCGCCACGAGGAAGAAGAACGCAGCCGCCAAGGACCAGGCGGCGCACACGCGACACACTGCTGCGGTGAAGGCTGCGGCCACGCGCAAGAAGAACGCGGCGAGCGTCTGAGCGAACTCGAGGCCGGCCGCGGTGTGCGGCCGGCCCGACTCCTTCTTCTCCTCAAGATCGGAGGAGAGGGACCGCAGAGGACGAGCGCGCAGTCAGCCGGCGGGCTCGTCCTCGGCGTTGGCCGCAGCCTGGTCTTCGCCAGTCGGGTTGTCCGTCTGGGCCGGCTCCGGTTGCGTGTCGTGCTGAACGTCTTGTCGGCCGCGGTCGTCGTGGTCGGCCCTCACTAGCTCGCCCCGTCCTCGTTGCCGAGGGCGTCACGCTGCGGCTCGCCTGTCGTGTCGGCTTGTTCGCGCGCCTCGCGCTCGTCGTCCTCGGTCATGCCCATAGTGTCTGCGTCCGCCTGGGCTTGCTTCGCGGACTCGGTGTCGCCGGGTGATGTGCTCATACCAGGTGATGCCCAGCCGCCGGGGCCAGCAACCAGCGGGTCAGGCCAGGGGGTGTCGTCCGGTGCCTTCGCGAGGTCGCCGGTGGGTCGTAGATCCCGGCGCCTTCTTCGACAACGCCCCGAACGCGCTGTCCGCGCCTTTCTCGGTTCCGATTTGACGCGATTTTCGGGGCTACCCCGTTCAAGCCCAGAAGGCGTCTACGGCTTCTTGATCGTCCGCGACAGCCCGGTACTCGCACCACCGCCCGTCGGGTGCGAGCCGTAGGGCCTGCGCCAGCAGCGTGTCCATGTACCGACCGTCGTCCCGCCGAGCGGTTACCCGCATCAACACCCCGACGAGATCGCCGGTCACCGCCACCGTCTGCGGGTGAAGACGGAGCGTCCCGCCGGTGGCCGCTTGTGTGGCCTTGAAGTACTCGATCAATGCGTCGATGCCGGCGCGGGTTCCGCTCGAGGGATTGTTGCCCTGCACGTGCCACGCGACGTCCGCGGTGTAAAAGCGCCGCGTGCCGTCGATGTCATCCGAGTTGTGGAGCGCGGCCATCTCGTACACCGCGCGCACCTCGGCGTCGGAACCGCCGGCGCTCGAGGCTTCCGGATCGGCTGGCCCGACGGCAATGACGTCCTGTCCGGCCGTCCCGAGACCAAGACCTTCGCCGGCGCGGACAGCGTCCTTGAGCCCGAGCAAGGGATGATCGTTGCGCGCGTCCATGTACGCCTTGAGCGTGTCCATCCACATGTGCGTCGTCCCCGCGTGGTTGGACACCACGATGGCGTCGTAGTCGCGCTGCCGCATCGGCTTGATCATGTATTTCATGATCATCGCCCAGTGCGTGGCGTCGAGCGCAGCGTTTGCCTGATACAGACGTACGTAATGAACCAGCCATGGATTGGTCGCCAAGAGCGCTTCGGCATCGGCCGACTCGAGCTCGCGAAACCCGTCCCGACCCACGGCAGCAGCCAACCGTGCGGCGATTGACACGGTCGTCAGCGAACGCAGTACGTCCCGCTGCCCGGCGTCATCAAGGACGTCGAACTGCTCCAGCACATGTGTGTCGTAGCCGGGGATGGCGATGCCCAGCAGGTTGTCGCGGACGATGAATGCCGTGTCGTGGCCGCCGCTGGGAGCGTTGTACGCGTCCAGGTCGTCCCAAGGACAGGCGTACTGGCGCAACTCGTCGAGCATGAACTCGGCCGTGAACTCCGGGCGCCCCATGAAGATGCGCATTTCGGCCCGTACCGACCGAAGCAACAGAGAGGACCGATCCACTCGCGCCAGCGCGGAGGGATCGTCTGGGGCAAGCTCGCCGTCGCAGATGGGAAGGAGATCCTCGTTTGCGATCTCCTCGAGAGCGGCACACCGCTTGAGCAGCGTCAGGAACATCTCCTCCGCGACGGTGCCCGAGAACGTGATCGGCGGGTCGGAGCCGAAGGCCCCGGGAAGCATGAGTGCCGCCTGTGGCTCGCCGGGCACGTACACCGCCACCGGTGGCATGTTCCACAGCACGTAGGACAGGAAAGAATCGCGCGGAGGGCCACCCGCGCGCGAGGCCAGCGTCGCGACGTACCGGCGAAACGACGTGGCGCCGGCACGCAGCGGACGCAGCGCCGCGCCCGGTGCGGCTCCGGCCTCCTGGCTGTGCCGCTCCAATGACGAGCCGACCATTCCGAGCATGACAAGCAGCCGGCGGCACTCTGGTAGCGAACAGTCGAGCGGGGACGGAAGGTGTTCGAGTTTCGCCTGCAGTTCCGCGCCGAATGCGGCGGCCGTTCGCCGTCCGGCCAGAAGCTCGGCGTTCCAGGTCGAGAGCTCGACGCGGAGCCAGTCCAGCAGCTCCCCTGTCGCCTCGGCATCGCCGCGCGCAGCTCGCGTCCGCGCGAGGGCGTCCAACGCCTGCGGGCTGCCGTGCAACCGATCCCCCTCTCCGCGGTGGGTGCCGACGGGGTCAATCGCCGATCTTGGTCGTCCGGCCGCCCGGGCACAACTCGGGCCGCGCTCGAGCGCGGTCGCGACGATCTGCGCGGTCGCAGTTTGCGTGACATGATCCCGCGCATGGGCTTGGCCACCGGATCCGGTGTCGCTTTTCTGTTCACGGATATCGAGGGCTCGACCAAGTCCGAACGCGGGGTCGGATCGGCGATGTGGGCCGATGTGGTCGGGCGCCACGACGAACTGCTCCGCGCGGCGATCGAAGGTCAGGGCGGATCGGTCGTCAAGACCGAAGGCGATGCGTTCTTCGCGTCGTTCCCCAGCGCCGAGCAGGCCGTGGTCGCCGCCGCGGAAGCGCAGCGCGCCGTCGCCGCAGAGGCCTGGGACGGGGGTCTGACGATCCGCGTGCGGATGGGGATCCACCTGGGGGAGGGCCGGCTGCGGGCCCGGATCGCACCGACCGACCCCGAGGACTACGTCGGCATCGACGTGAACTACGCAGCGCGCATCGCCACCGCCGCCAACGGCGGCCAGATCGTGCTCTCGGCCCCGCTCGTGGAGTCGCTGCCGACACCGCTGTCGGAAGTTGCGGGCTTGGCTGACGTGGAGGTGGTCCTCGACGGCTTGCGGGCGGTCAAGGACTTCGAAGAGCCGGCGCCGCTCTTCCGGCTCGTCGTGCCGGGCGCCGCCGAGGACGACCGGCCGCTGCGCACCATCGATGTCCCGACCAACCTGCCCGGCGACGTGACCCCCCTGGTGGGGCGCGAGGCGGAGATCGAGCTCGTGCACCGCGACCTCGAGGCCTCCCGGGTCGTCACCCTGACCGGTCCTGGGGGCAGCGGTAAGACCCGTCTCGCCATCGCCGCAGCCCGCGGCCTGCGCGACCGGTATCCGCACGGGGTGTGGCTGGTCGACCTGGCCGCCGTCGCCGACGTCGGGCTCGTCGAGCCGGCGGTCGCCACGACCGTCGGGGTGCGCGAGTCGCCCGAGCAGACGATGGGCGAAGCCCTGCACGCGCACCTGCGCGAGCGCACGGCCCTGCTTTTGCTGGACAA
>NZ_JBHEMO010000121.1:0-21822 GCF_046262535.1 Jatrophihabitans sp.
CGGCGGCAAGAAGTCGGTCACCATCGCCGTCCGCGCCCGCAAGCCCGATCAACCGGTCTGGGCCAAGCTGAAGTACGAAGGTGGCGTGCACCGCGTCCAGCGGGTGCCGGCGACCGAATCGCAGGGCCGCATCCACACGTCAGCGGCCGGCGTCGTCGTGCTGCCCGAGGCCGACGACGTCGAGGTCGAGATCGACCCGAACGACCTGCGCATCGACGTGTACCGCTCGTCCGGGCCGGGCGGGCAGAGCGTCAATACGACCGACTCGGCCGTGCGGATCACGCACGTGCCGACGGGCACCGTCGTCAGCATGCAGAACGAGAAGAGCCAGCTGCAGAACCGGGAAGCCGGGATGCGGGTGCTGCGCGCCCGGCTGCTGGCCGCGGCCCAAGAGTCGGCCGACGCCGCCGCGTCCGACGCCCGTCGCTCCCAGGTCCGCACGGTCGACCGGTCCGAGCGGGTGCGCACCTACAACTTCGCCGAGAACCGGATCAGCGACCACCGCGTGGGGTTCAAGGCCTACAACCTCGACCAGGTGCTCGACGGTGCGCTGGACGACGTCATCGCCGCCCTGCAGCACGCCGACACCGAGGCTCTTCTGGCGGGGGAACAGAGCTGACCGGGCCGCTGCTGGCCCAGGCCGCAGCCCGGCTGGCCGCCGCCGGCGTCCCGTCACCCCGGGTCGACGCGGAGCTGCTGCTCGCCGCCGTGCTGGGCGTGCCGCGCTCGCAGCTGGTGCTCGCCGACGCGCCCGATGCGACCGCGCGAGCCGACTTCGAGACCGTCCTCGACCGCCGGCTGCACCGCGAGCCCCTGCAGTACATCGTCGGGACGGCTCCGTTCCGGCACATCGAGCTCGCCGTCGGGCCGGGCGTCTTCATCCCGCGGCCGGAGACCGAGCTGCTGGTGGACGCGGTCCTGCCCGGGCTGCGAGCCGTGGCGTCGCCCGTCGTGGTCGATCTGTGTGCCGGCAGCGGGGCGCTTGCGCTGTCCCTCGCCGACGAGCTGCCGGCCGCCCGCGTGTTCGCGGTCGAGCAGGCGGGGTCGGCCATCGCATGGCTCGAGCGGAACGCGGCCGGCACCGGCGTCGAGGTCGTCACCGCCGACGTCGCCGATCCCCAGCTGCTCGGAAATCTCCGGGGCCAGGTGCATGCCGTCGTGTCGAACCCGCCTTACGTTCCGCGCTCGGTGGAGGTCGCGGCCGAAGTGAGTTTCGACCCCGACTCCGCCGTGTTCGCGGGCGCGGACGGACTGGCCGTCATCCCGGCGGTGATCGCCCGGGCCGCCGAGCTGCTGCGCCCGGGCGGGATGCTGGCGATCGAGCACGACGACACGCACGCGCACGCGGTGCCCGATCTCCTGCGAGCAGACGGCCGGTGGGACCAGATCAGCGACCGATCCGATCTCGTCGGTTCGCCCCGATTCGCCGTGGCCAATCGGCGCTGACCGGCGCCCGGCCGCACATGTCCGTGGGGCACTATGTGGACCGTGGCCCTCTTCTTCGAGTGCGGCGATCCGGACGTCCGGGTGGACGCGATCCGCTCGGCCGCCTTCGCGGTGTCGAACGGAGAACTGGTCGTCCTGCCCACCGACACCGTCTACGGCCTGGGCGCCGACGCCTTCGACAGCACCGCCGTCGCCGACCTGCTCCGGGTCAAGGGCCGCGGCCGGGACATGCCGGTGCCCGTGCTGGTCGGGTCGTGGACCACGATCGACGGGCTGGTCAGCGTTGTCGACTCGCGGACCCGCGACCTCATCGAGGCGTTCTGGCCCGGCGGCCTGACGCTGGTCGTGAATCACGCGCCGTCGTTGAGCTGGGACCTGGGGGATTCCGGCGGAACGGTTGCGGTGCGGATGCCGCTGCACCCTGTCGCCATCGAGCTGCTCGAGGAGACCGGGCCGATGGCCGTGTCCAGCGCCAACCGGCACGGGCAGCCGGCCGCGCAGACTGCGGCCGAGGCGCGGGCCCAGCTCGGCGACGACGTGGCCGTCTACCTCGAGGACGGTCAGGTGCGCGGCGGTGTCGCCTCGACCATCGTGGACGTCACCGGCGGCCGGCCGCAGATCCTGCGGCTGGGAGCCCTCGACGCCGACACCCTGCGCGAGGTCGTCCCGGACATCGTCGGGGGGGCCGCACCGTGACCACCCATCCGAGCCTCGAGTACCTGCTCGTCGCTTGCGTGGCCGCGGCGGTGACCTTCCTGCTCACGCCGGTCGCCCGCCGGGTCGCGATCCGGTCGAAGGCGCTGGCGATGCCCCGCGACCGTGACGTGCACGCCGTCGCCATTCCGCGGATGGGCGGCGTGGCCCTGTTCATCGGCTTCTCGCTGGCTCTGTTCGTCGCGTCGCGGCTGCCCAGCCTGCACCGCTCCTTCGAGAACGGCCCGGACATGATGTGGGTCGTCATCTCCGCCGCCGTCATCTGTGGCGTCGGCATCCTCGATGACAAGTACGAGCTGGACTCCCTGACCAAGCTGGCCGGCCAGGTCCTGGCCACCGGGCTGATGGTGACACTGGGTGGCGTGCAGCTGGCGTACTTCCCGTTCGGGAGCACGACCGTGAGCCTCGGCCGCGACCTCGCCATCCCCGTGACCATCGTCCTGGCGTTGCTGACGATCAACGCGATGAACTTCATCGACGGATTGGACGGGCTCGCCGCGGGCGTGACGGTTATCGCCGCCAGCGCCTTCTTCGTGTTCTCCTACCATCTTGCGCAGGACCACTTCACCGACGTGACGGCCTCGCCCACGCTGCTGGCGGCGGCCCTGGCGGGCACCTGCGCGGGCTTCCTGCCGCACAACTTCTGGCCGGCGCGGATCTTCATGGGGGACTCGGGGTCGATGGTCGTCGGACTGATCCTGTCCGCGGCCGCCACGTCGGCCACCACCTCGGCCGACCCGCAGGCCTTCAACGGCGCACTCGGCTCGCTGCCGCTGGCGCTGCCCTTGCTGATACCGGTCGCCGTGCTGGCCCTGCCGTTCGTCGACCTGTTGCTCGCCGTCATCCGTCGCGTGGCGAGGGGACGCTCGCCGTTCGCGCCCGACAAGCAGCACCTGCACCACCGGCTGCTGGAGCTCGGGCACAGCCACCGGCGGGCCGTGCTCCTGCTGTATTTCTGGTCGGCGCTGCTCGCCTTCGCCGGCGTCGGGCTGTCCTACGACCGCGGGGAGTGGTTCGTCATCGGGACGCTGTGCTCGCTGGCGGCGGTGGGCATCCTGGTCTCGGTCGTGCCGGGCATGCGCACGCGGGCGCGGACCCGGACATCCGCGGGGGTATGACGTCCAGGGCGGACGCGGGCCGCGGCCGACCCGGTTCAGCTGGGCCTCAGAGTCACAGGTAGTCTGTAGCCATCGCCTTCTGGCGCACGTGGACTCAACGTCGGCCCGCGCGGTCGCCGGTCCGTATTCCGTGCCGGCGGCGAGGATCGTGGCCGCAATGACCCACAGTCAAGGAGCACGCCCGTGAGCGATATCGGTCCGTTGACCGCACCCACCGACTAGGTGCTCGGCGATGTCCGCAGAACCCGACCGGTCACTCAACTGGTCAGCCCTGCTGGGCATGGGAGCGGTCATCGCAGCACAGCTGGTCGCCGGGTTCGCCCTCGGCTGGTTGGTCGATTCGCTCGCGGGTACAACACCGGTATTCATCCTCGTGGGACTGCTCCTCGGCATCATCGGGGCCGTCAGCTACACCGTCATCGAATTTCGCAAGTACCTCAGAAGTTGAGCCAAGTGGAGCTGGAGCACACAGTGGAACCGGTCATGTACACCCCGGTGTCCGCCGCTGCCAACCTGCGCAGATCGGTGGTCGTCGGCGCCGTTCTCGGTGTCGTCGCCATCGTCGTGCTGTCCCTCGCCGGCCATCCGTTGATGGGTGTCTTCGGCGCCGTCGGCCTCGCCCTCGGCGCGGTCAACAACCGCCTGCTGCAGAAGTCGGTGCTCAGCTACGCCGGCGACGAAGGCATCGACCGCAAGCGGTTCCGCCGCGGCGTGATGGCCCGCCTCGGTGCGATCACGCTCGTCGCCATCGGGTTCGGCTTCCTCGTCCAGCCCGACGGCCTCGGCGTCTTCGTCGGTCTGGCCGTCTTCCAGGTCCTCATGCTGGTCGGCGCCGCCGTGCCGGTCTTCCGCTCCCTCCGGCCGACCTCCTGAGTGGATTGGTGAACGCACAAGTGAGCGCGCAGAACGTCGCCGTCAACGTCAAGGTCGGCGAGCACATCGAGTGGGACCTCTTCGGCGTAAAGCTGCACGGGGACACGATCATCAGCACCCTCGTCGCCGGGGCGATCATCATCGTGTTGGGCCTGTGGGTCCGCCGCAAGGTGAACGCCCGCAAGCCGAGCAACGGTCAGTTGTTCTTCGAGACGGTCACCGAACAGGTCGAGCAGCAGGTCGAGGACACGATGGGCATCAAGACCGCCCCGTTCGTCGTGCCGCTGGCGATGGCGCTGTTCCTGTTCATCCTCATCGCCAACTGGCTCTCGGTCCTGCCCGTCATCCACGGAGGCGGCGCCGAGGTGCTGCCGCCACCCGCGTCCGACGTCAACCTCACTTACCCGCTGGCGCTACTCGTGATCGTGATGATGCACGTGACCGGCGTCCGCAAGAAGGGCCTGCGCGGCTACTACCACCACCTGATAACGCCGAGTGTGGTGATGCTGCCGATCAACCTCATCGAGGAGATCGTCCGGCCGGTCACGCTGGCCCTGCGACTCTTCGGCAACATCTTCTCGGGAACGATCATGGTTTCGTTGATCGCGCTCTTCCCCGCGTGGATCCTCTGGGCGCCGGACGTCATCTGGAAGCTGTTCGAGATGTTCATCGGGCTCATCCAAGCATTCATCTTCGCGCTGCTGACGATTCTGTACTTCAGTTCGGTCAGGCCGGCCGAGGAGGGCGCGCACTGATCTGGTCCGACTTCCCTTCGGCATATCGATCACAGCTTCACATTCAGGAATAGAGGAGAAAATGGCAGTCAACGTAACCACCAAGTCGATCGAATTGGCCGGTGGCTTCATCGGCGGCGGACTCGCGCTCGGCGGCGGCGCCGTCGGTGCGGCGATCGGTGACGGTCTCGCCGGTAGCTCGCTGATTTCGGGCGTCGCCCGTCAGCCGGAGGCCCAGAGCCGCCTGCAGACCCTGTTCTTCCTGACGGTCGGCCTGGTCGAGGCGATGTACTTCATCAACCTCGCCTTCGCGGTGTTGTTCGTCTTCGTCCTCGCGAAGTAACCGAAAGTAAGGATCTCCCGCCATGGGAAACCACGTCGTCGCGTCGGGCAACTTTCTGGTGCCTGATGCCACGTTCATCGCGGAGCTGATCGCCTTCCTCATCATCCTGGGGGTGCTCGGCCGATACGTGTTGCCGCCGATCCAGAAGGCGATGCACGAGCGGCAGGAGCTGATCCGCAAGCAGGTCGAGGACAGCGAAGAGGCCAAGACCAAGCTGGCCGAGGCGGAGCGCGCCTACCAGAACGCGCTGCACGAGGCCCGCACCGAGGCGGCACAGATCCGCGAGAACGCCCGGGCCGAGGCCCAGCGGACCGTCGAGGAGCTGCGCACCCAGGCTCAGGAGGAGCAGGCCCGCATCGTCGCCCGCGGCGAGGAGCAGCTGGCCAGCCAGCGCTCGGCGATCGTGCGCGAACTGCGCAGCGAGATCGGGACCCTGGCCGTCGAGCTGTCGGAGAAGATCGTCAGCCAGCGCCTCTCCGACGAGGCCCAGGTCTCGTCCACCGTCGACGCCTTCCTTGCCGGCCTCGAGAGCAAGGACAAGGCGGAGAACGCATGAGCAATCTGCGGTCGGCGAGTCGCCAGGCGCAGGAGACTCTGCGTGAGCAGGAGAACGCCGTCTTCGACAACCCCGGCGGTTTCCGGGCGAAGACCGAAGCCGGGCACCTCGTCGACATCGCCGACGAGCTCTACTCGGTGGCCAACCTGCTCGCCGCGCAGCCCCGGCTGCGCCGAACCCTCGGCGACCCGGCCGCACCCGAGGAGTCCCGGGCCCAGCTGATCGAGCAGCTGATCGGCAGCCAGGTGTCGAAGCAGACGCTGCAGCTGTGCCGCGCCGCGGTCAGCCTGCGATGGTCCACACCGTGGGATCTCGCCGACGCGATCGAGGGGGCCGGCGACGACGCCCTGTTCGCCGCCGCGGAGAAGGCCGGTTCGGTCGCCGAGATCGAGGACGAGCTGTTCCGGTTCGAGCGGATCCTGCAGGGCGAGGGTGAGGTCGCCGGTCTGCTGGACGCGTACGCCGTCGACACCGAGCGGCGGCAGGCGCTGCTCAACACGCTCGTCCAGGCGAAGGTCTCGCCCATCACCTTGCAACTCCTGCGACACGCGGTCGCCAGCCAGCGCAAGCGCAGCATCACCCTCGCGATCGATGACCTGCTCGAAAAGGCGGCCGAGCGGCAGGAGCGGTCGGTGGCTCGCGTGCTGAGCGCGGTGCCGCTCTCCAACGCCCAGCAGCTGCGGCTCGCGGCCGCGCTCACCGCGCTCTACCGGCGACCGATCAGCGTCCGCACGGCGATCGACCCGGACGTGCGCGGCGGATTGGTCGTGCGCGTCGGCGACGAGGTCATCGACGGCAGCGTCGCCACCCGCTTCGCCGAGGCCCGCGCGGCGCTCGCCGGCTGACCCACGACCACCACTCACCTCCGACAGACTTCCGAAACACGACGAGACAAGAGGAAACGTTCATGGCAGAGCTGACGATCTCCGCTGATGAGGTCCGTAGCGCGATCGAGGGCTACGTCCAGAACTATTCGCCCGACGCGACGCGCCAGGAAGTCGGTGTGGTCGCCGAGACGGGTGACGGCATCGCCCGGGTCGAGGGCCTACCCAGCGCGATGACCAACGAGCTGCTCGAGTTCGAGGGCGGCACGCTGGGGATCGCGCTGAACCTCGACGTCCGCGACATCGGCGTCGTCATCCTCGGCGACGCCTCCAAGATCGAAGAGGGTCAGCAGGTCAAGCGGACGGGCGAGATCCTCTCGGTCCCGGTCGGCGACGCCTACCTCGGCCGCGTGGTCGACGCACTCGGCAACCCGATCGACGGCAACGGCGAGATCGAGTCCGACGAGCGCCGCGCACTCGAGCTGCAGGCGCCCACGGTTGTTCAGCGCCAGGAGGTCCGCGAGCCGCTGCTGACCGGCATCAAGGCGATCGACGCCATGACGGCGATCGGCCGCGGGCAGCGCCAGCTGATCATCGGCGACCGGCAGACCGGCAAGTCGACGGTCTGCCTCGACGCGATCATCAACCAGCGCGACAACTGGAAGACCGGCGACCCGGCCAAGCAGGTCCGCTGCATCTACGTCGCCATTGGGCAGAAGGGCTCGACCATCGCCGCGGCCCGCGACACGCTCGACGCCGCCGATGCCCTCGAGTACACGACGATCGTCGCCGCGCCGGCGTCGGACTCGGCCGGCTTCAAGTACCTGGCGCCCTACACCGGTTCGGCCATCGGTCAGCACTGGATGTACCAGGGCATGCACGTCCTCATCGTCTTCGACGACCTGAGCAAGCAGGCCGAGGCCTACCGCACGGTGTCGCTGCTCCTGCGGCGGCCGCCGGGCCGCGAGGCCTACCCGGGCGACGTCTTCTACTTGCACAGCCGGCTGCTCGAGCGTTGCGCCAAGCTGTCCGACGACCTCGGCGGCGGCTCGATGACCGGCCTGCCGATCATCGAGACCAAGGGCAACGACGTGTCGGCCTACATCCCGACCAACGTCATCTCGATCACCGACGGCCAGTGCTTCCTGGAGACCGACCTGTTCAACGCCGGTGTCCGGCCGGCGATCAACGTCGGTATCTCGGTGTCCCGCGTCGGCGGGTCGGCCCAGCCCAAGGCGATGCGGGCCGTCGCCGGCCGCCTGCGGGTCGACCTGGCCCAGTACCGCGAGCTCGAGGCGTTCGCCGCCTTCGGTTCCGACCTCGACAAGGCCAGCCAGCAGCAGCTGGCACGCGGCGCCCGACTGGTCGAGCTGCTCAAGCAGCCGGCCGCCTCGCCCTTCCCGGTCGGCCGCGAGATCGTCTCGATCTGGGCCGGTACGAACGGCAAGCTCGACGACATCGAGGTCGGTGACGTGCGCCGCTATGAGACCGAGCTGCTCGACTACATCGCCCACAACGCGGAGGGCCTCTTCGACGAACTCGCGGCCGCGAAGTCGTTCGACGACGACCTCGCCGCCCGGCTCGACCAGCTGGTGACCGACTTCAACAAGCAGTTCCAGCCGACCCAGAAGTCCGAGTAGCTGTGGGTGCCCAGCTTCGCGTCTACAGACGGCGGATTCGGTCCGTCCAGTCGACGAAGAAGATCACCAAGGCGATGGAACTCATCGCCGCCTCGCGGATCGCCAAGGCGCAGGCGCGGCGCAACAACGCGCTGCCCTACGCCAAGGAGCTCAGCGCGGCGCTGAAAGAGATCGGTGGCGACAACACGTTGTCGCACCCGATGCTCACCGGCGTCGAGGAACCGCGGCGGGCGGGCATCCTGCTGATCACGAGTGACCGCGGTCTGGCCGGTGGCTACAACGCCAACGTCCTCAAGGCCGCGAACGAACTCGCCAGCCGGCTGAGCGACGAAGGCAAAGAGGTCGACCGGTACGTCATCGGTCGTAAAGGCGCGGCCTACTTCAACTTCCGCAACATCTCGTTGGCCGGTTCCTGGACCGGGTTCTCCGAGCAGCCGAACTTCGCCGACGCACGAGGCGCCACCGACGCGGTTGTCGCGGCCCTCGAAGCAACATCTGAGGGGCAGGTCGACCAGGGCGAGGGCAACGACGGCAAGCCCGGCATCGACGAATTGTGGGTCGTCTACACCAAGTTCGTGAACTCGGTGACCCAGACGCCGACGGCGGTGCGCGTGTCTCCAGTGAAGGGTTCCGACGACGACGCCGCCGGAGGCGAAGACGACGATGCCGAGTCGGATCAAGACGATAAGGAAGAATCCCAGGCGTTGATCGAGTTCGAGCCGGAGCCGGCCGAACTCATCGCCGCCTTGCTACCGCGCTACATCAGCTCGCGGATCTTCTCCGCGCTGCTGGAGTCGGCGGCGTCGGAGTCCGCGGCGCGCCGGCGGGCGATGAAGTCGGCGAGCGACAACGCAACAGATCTGATCAAGACCTACACCCGGCTGGCGAACCAAGCACGTCAGGCCGAGATCACCCAGGAGATCAGCGAGATCGTCGGCGGCGCCGACGCTCTCGCCGCAGCAGGGAGCGAGTAAATGACCGCGGTAGACGAGAGCAAGCAGACCACCCCCCGGCGCAGCGCCACGGGGCGTGTCGTCCGGGTGATCGGGCCGGTGGTCGACGTGGAGTTCGCGCGCAACACCATCCCCGAGCTGAACCAGGCACTGACCACCGAGATCGAGCTGGGCGAGCTCTCGAAGACGCTCACTCTTGAGGTCTCACAGCACATCGGCGACGACATGGTCCGCGCGATCGCGTTGCAGCCGACCGACGGCCTCGTTCGCGGAGCCGAGGTTTTCGACACCGGTTCCCCGATCACCGTGCCGGTCGGCGACGTGACCAAGGGCCACGTCTTCAACGCCCTCGGTGAGCCGCTCGACGTCAAGGCCTCCGATCTGGACATCAAGGAGCGCTGGCCGATCCACCGGGACCCGCCTCCGTTCGACCAGCTCGAGAGCAAGACCGAGATGTTCGCGACCGGCATCAAGGTCATCGACCTGCTGACGCCCTACGTGGTCGGCGGCAAGATCGGCCTCTTCGGCGGCGCCGGCGTGGGCAAGACGGTGCTCATCCAGGAGATGATCTACCGCGTCGCCGAGAACTTCGGTGGTGTGTCGGTGTTCGCCGGGGTCGGCGAGCGCACCCGTGAAGGCAACGACCTCATCGCCGAGATGACCGAGTCCGGTGTCATCGAGAAGACCGCGCTCGTCTTCGGCCAGATGGACGAGCCGCCGGGCACCCGCCTGCGGGTCGCCCTGTCGGCCCTGACCATGGCCGAGTACTTCCGCGACGTCCAGAAGCAGGACGTACTGCTGTTCATCGACAACATCTTCCGGTTCACCCAGGCCGGTTCGGAGGTGTCGACGCTGCTCGGCCGCATGCCGTCCGCGGTGGGTTACCAGCCGACCCTGGCCGACGAGATGGGCCAGCTGCAGGAGCGGATCACCTCGACCCGCGGTCACTCCATCACCTCGATGCAGGCGATCTACGTGCCCGCCGACGACATCACCGACCCGGCGCCGCACACCACGTTCGCCCACCTCGACGCGACGACCGTGCTCTCGCGGCCGATCTCGGAGAAGGGCATCTACCCCGCGGTGGACCCGCTGGACTCGACGTCGCGCATCCTGGACGCCCAGTACATCGGCCAGGAGCACTACGACGTCGCCCAGCGCACGAAGCAGATCCTGCAGCGCTACAACGAGCTGCAGGACATCATCGCGATCCTCGGCATCGACGAGCTCTCCGAAGAGGACAAGGTCATCGTCGGCCGGGCGCGGCGCATCGAGCGGTTCCTGTCCCAGAACACCTTCGTGGCCGAGCAGTTCACCGGCATCCCCGGCTCGTTCGTGCCGGTCGAGGAGACCGTCGAATCGTTCAAGCGGCTCGCCGCCGGCGACTTCGACGACTACCCCGAGCAGGCCTTCTTCATGTGTGGCGGGCTCGAAGACCTCGAGCGCAAGGCCAACGAACTGAAGAACGCCTAGTGCACGGCCGGCGCGGGAGAGGGTAATCAGTGGCTTCGATGCATGTGGAGCTGGTCTCGATCGAGTCCTCGATCTGGTCCGGCGACGCCACGGCGGTCTTCGGCCGCACCACGGAGGGCGAGCTCGGCATCCTGCCCGGGCACACGCCGCTGCTGGGTGCGCTCGAGCCCGGCTATCCGGTGCGGATCGTCCAGGAGAGCGGCGAGGAGCTGCACGTCGCCGTGCACGGCGGTTTCCTGTCCGTGCACAAGGACGGTGACGTGTCGGTGCTCGCCGAACAGGCCGAGCTGGCCGAGGACATTGACGTCGCCCGTGCCCGCGAGGTGCTCAGCCGCAGCGATGACGACGACGGACCGGAGGCCGAAGCGGCCCGCAACCGGGCGCTGACCCGGTTACGCGCGGCCGGCGAACAGGTCTGACCCAAAGCCGGACTGCCGCCAGCCGTGCACACCGTCGACGTCATCGTGGTGTGCACGGCTGTCGTCATTGCGGTGTTGTTCGCCGCGATCCTGGCCCGGCAGCGCTACATGCTGCGGACGACCGGGGCGGTGCCGCTGGCCATGCAGCGCGGCAACCGGTGGCTCTACGGCATCGGCCGCTACCGCGGTGGTGAGCTGCGGTTCTACCGGGCGCTGGGGGTGGGGACCCATCCCACCCGGGTGCTGCGCCGCGGCCACGTTCAGGTCCTCGGCCGGCGGGCGCCGCTCGAGTCGGAGCGGGGGTCCCTCCCGTCCACGGCGGTGGTGATCGAGTGCCGCGCCGACGGCGAGACGGTCGCGTTCGCGATCGGCGAGAGCGCCTTCACCGGCTTCGTCTCTTGGCTGGAATCCTCCGCGCCGCTCTGAACCCGCCGGAGTCCACGCCCCCCTCCTCGGGTCAGTCGAGGGCCAGCTTGTCCACGATCGTCGCCGCTTGGACCGAGGGGCTGGGGCCGATGTCGATCTGCAGGACCTGTTCGTCGGGGCCGGGCGGCTCGACGGCGGCCAGCTGAGAGTCGAGAAGTAACACGGGCATGAAGTGGCCGTGCCGCGCGGCCAGCCGGGCAAGGAGCTGATCACGCGTGCCGGTCAGGTACACGAAGACGACGTGCTCGTTGCGCAGGACGTCCCGGTAGGACCGCTTCAGCGCCGAGCACGTGATGACGCCGGGCTGACCGGCCTGGATGTGCTCGTCGATCCAGCCCCGGACGAGGGCCAGCCAGGGCCAGCGGTCGTCGTCGGTGAGCGGGTGGCCCGCCGCCATCCTGGCCACATTGGCGGCGGGGTGCAGGTCGTCGCCCTCGCCCATTTCCCAGCCGAGGCGCCCGGCCAGGACCCCGCCGACCGTCGACTTGCCGCAGCCGGACACGCCCATCAGGACGAGGACCGGGGGATAGGTGAACTGCAGGGTCACCCGCGCTCGCCGCCGGGCCGCCACAGCACGTCGCCGCCGGGGTTGGCGACCCGGCTGAGGATGAACAGCAGATCGGAGAGCCGGTTCAGGTAGAGCATCGCCGCCCGGTTGGTATGCTCCGGGTCGGCCTCGTAGAGCGCCCAGGCGCTGCGCTCGGCGCGCCGGGCGAGCGTGCGTGACTGGTGCAGCAGGGCCGCACCCGGCGTGCCGCCGGGCAGGATGAAGCTGTCGAGCTTGGCCAGGTCGGCGTTGAATTCGTCGCACCACTGCTCGAGCCGCTCGACGTAGCCGGCGTCGACGCGCAATGGCGGGTACTGCGGGTCGGGCACGACCGGCGTGCACAGATCGGCGCCCAGGTCGAACAGGTCGTTCTGGATCGCCTCGAGCACGCGCACAACCCGGTCCGGCAGCTGGCCCAGTGCTATCGCGACACCGATGGACGCGTTCGTCTCGTCGCAGTCGGCGTAGGCGCCCACCCTTGGATCGGTCTTGTGCACCCGGGACATGTCACCGAGGGCGGTTGTCCCGTCGTCCCCGGTCTTCGTATAAATCCGCGTTAGATGTATCGCCATTCGACGACGGTAGCCTGATTCGGTGCAGGTGCTCAGAGTGACAGGCGGCGCGCGATTGGCCGGCAGCGTGGACGTCGTCGGTGCGAAGAACAGCGTGCTGAAGCTGATGGCGGCAGCGCTGCTGGCCCCCGGCGACACCACGATCGGCAATCTGCCGGCGATCTCCGACGTCGCGATCATGCGCGAGCTACTCGAGCGGTTGGGCTGCGCGGTGACCGAATCCACACAGGACTCCACCGACCGGGTGACGATCAGCACGCCGGCCGAGTTGAACCCGGAAGCGCCGTACGAACTGGTGCGCCGCATCCGCGGGTCGATCTGCGTGCTCGGGCCGCTGCTGGCCCGAACCGGTCAGGCCAAGGTGGCACTCCCCGGCGGCGACGCCATCGGATCCCGGCCGCTCGACATGCACTTCGCCGGACTGTCCCGCATGGGCGCCGACATCCGCACCGAGCACGGCTACGTCGTCGCCGAGGCCTCCGACCTGCACGGTGCGTCCATCTGGCTGGACTTCCCGAGCGTCGGGGCCACCGAGAACATCATGACCGCCGCGGTGCTCGCCAAGGGCACCACGGTGATCGACAACGCGGCCCGCGAACCGGAGATCGTCGACCTCTGCCGCATGCTTGTGGCGATGGGCGCGCAGATCGAGGGCATCGGCACGTCCACGCTCGAGGTCACCGGCGTCGAGGGACTCCGGCCGACCAGCCACGATGCGGTCGCCGACCGGATCGTGGCCGGCACCTGGGCGCTGGCCGCGCTCGCCACCCGGGGGGACATCACGGTGCGCGGCGCCAACGCCGGGCACCTGGAAATCGCTCTCGACAAGGTGGCGCAGGCCGGCGGTGACGTCGAGGTCACGGCCGACGGATTCCGGGTGGTCATGGACCGCCGTCCCAAGAGCTTCGACGTCGTCACGTTGCCGTATCCCGGTCTCGCGACCGACCTCCAGCCGCAGGCCATCGCGGCCTTGTCGGTTGCCGACGGCACGGCGATGATCACCGAGAACCTGTTCGAGGCCCGGTTCATGTTCTGCGACGAGATCGCGCGCATGGGCGCCGACGTGCGCACCGACGGCCACCACGCCGTGGTCCGCGGGCGGGAGCGACTGTCCAGCGCGCCGGTGCGGGCTACCGATATCCGGGCCGGCGTCGGCCTCGTGATCGCCGGGCTGGTCGCCGACGGAACGACAGAGGTGGCCGAGATCCACCACATCGATCGCGGCTACGTCCGCTTCGAGGAGCAGCTGCGCAGTCTCGGCGCCGACGTCGAACGGGTCGAGTCAGCGACTTTCGGGGGCTGACGCCTTCGCCTCGGCCGCCGGCGGACGCGGCCGGGTGAGCTCGCGCGCCCGTCGGTCGTGGACCGCTCTGATCGCCGCGAGCACGAGGAAGTACGCGCAGCCGATGTCGATCAGGATGCGGACGAAGTAGTAGTGGTGCGGGTAGACGAACATGCCGACGGACACGCCGCCGATGAGGAAGACCGCTCCGACGATCGTGTAGGGCTGCAGGTATCTCGCCCGGGCGATGTGCGGAAACGGCATGTTGCTCAAGCACAGCACGGAGAGCACGAGGGTGATGACGGCTCCGATGCTGGTGCGGGCGTCTAGCAGGAACATGATCGGCGCGACAAGATTCCAGGCGGCCGGGAAGCCGCGGAACCAGTTGTCCTCGCTCATCATGTCCTTGCGGGCGAACCAGATGGCCGACGTGAAGACCATGACGCAGAGGACGGCGATGCCCCAGTTGCTCTGCGGGACGACCTTGAACTGGTACATGAAGCAGGCCGGAACGATGACGCAGGTCACGTAGTCGATGATCAGGTCGAGCATGAAGCCGTCGATCAGCGGAACCCGCCGCTCCACCTCGAGCGCCCGCGCGATCGGCCCGTCCACGCCGTCGATGAGCAGGGTGAACAGCAGCCAGAAGATGGCGTGCGCCGGCTTGCCCACGAGCACGTCGCGCAACGCGAGCATGGCCGCGACGATGCCGAGCGTCGTGAACAGGTGAACGAGCCAGGCGCGGCCCCATTGGGCCGGCGTGAACTCGTCGCCGGAGTGGCGGAAGGGAGAAGTCACCAAGGGACCCTATGCGGTCCCCGAGCGGAAATGGAATCGGTCGCTCAGGCGCCCAGCAGGATTCGGGCTGTTCGGGCGTCGCCGGAGAAGACCAGCACGTCCAGGGTGGCGTCCCGGCGCTTCGACATCGACGAGCGGATCCCGGCGTCGCCCAACACGGCCCGCAGGCGCATGGCCTCCGCTCGGTCGACGCCGGACACGATCACGGTGAGAAGCCCCAGGTCGGGAGATTCGGCCGCGTCGACGACCCGCGCGCCGATGCGGGGCCGCGACGGGCGGAACACCCAGCGCAGCACCAGGATCAGCAGCAGTACGGCGCCCAGCGCGACGAGAGCGGCCGACGGGTCGTTGCCCACAAGGCCATCATGCCCCCGAGAGCAGGTGGGCTCGCAGGCCCGTCTCACCCGCTCGCATCATCCGGTCGTGGTTGAACTTCAAGGCGGGACGGAACAGCCGGCCGGCGGCCCGGAGCAGGCCCGAGCCGACACTGACGTCCTCGTCGAAGACCGCGCGGGCGCCGTCGCCGTCGGCGGCGATCGTCCACTGGCTCGTGCCGTTGAGATCGCCGGTCATCCGGGCGCGGAGGACGAGGCGGGCGGGATCCTCCAGCTCCTGATACATGACGAAGACGAGGTCGTAGGGCAACAGGCTGCGGCAGGTCAGCTCGCCGGACGTCTCGTCCAACCGCCGGGCGCGGCGCACCTGGGGCCACCACCGGGGATAGTCCTCGACCGCGGCCAACACGGCGTAGACCCGTTCGGGCGCGGCCGGTAGCTGCGACCACTCGGAGCGGAAGACGAAGCCCCCGTCCGCCCGCACGCCGGTGTTCACGCGTCCCGGTTGGCCGCGCCGGTGACCGGTCCCGCGGCCGACCAGGGGAAGTCGATCCACCGGTCGGTGCGCCGCCAGACGTACTCGCAGCGGACGACGCTCTTCGACTTCTCGTACACCACGGCGCAGCGCACCTCGGCCACGTGCCGGCTGCAGTAGTCCTTCACCAGTGCGAGGGTGGCACCGGTGTCGGCCACGTCGTCGGCGATCAGGACCCGCGCGCCGGTGAGGTCGACGGGCTCGGGAACCGGCGGCAGCATGACCGGCATGTCGAGCCGCTCGTCCACTCCCGTGTAGAACTCCACGTTGATGACGTGCAGGTTCTTCACGTCCAGTGCGTAGCCGAGGCCGCCGGCGAGGAAGAGGCCGCCCCGCGCAATACCCAGGACGAGGTCGGGCCGGAAGCCGTCCTCGTGGATCTCCAGAGCGAGCTCGCGGCTTGCGGTCCCGAACAGGTCCCAGGTCAGTATTTCGCGTTCTTCCACCGTCGGAACCGCCACCGCGCCAGCCTGCCAGACGTGCGAAGTCGGCCACAGTGGGGCTCCGGAGGCGCGGTTCCCCGGCGTGTCCGGGAATAGACTCCGGCGAAGCCCCTGGAGGTGCGAAGGCATGCCCTTTCCCACGGACGACGCCCGCGACAAGCCCTGGCTCATGCGCACCTACGCCGGCCACTCGTCGGCGACGGAGTCGAACGCGCTCTACCGGCGCAACCTCGCGAAGGGCCAGACCGGCCTCTCGGTCGCCTTCGACCTGCCGACCCAGACCGGCTACGACCCCGACGCCGAGTTGGCCCGAGGCGAGGTCGGCAAGGTCGGCGTGCCGATCTCGCACATCGGGGACGTGCGGGCGCTGTTCGACGGCATCCCCATGGAGCAGATGAACACGTCCATGACGATCAACGCGCCGGCGATGTACCTGCTGGCGCTCTACCTCTCCGTGGCCGAAGAGCACGGTGCGGACTTCGGGAAGCTGAGCGGCACGACCCAGAACGACATCATCAAGGAGTACCTCTCGCGGGGAACCTACGTGTTCCCGCCGGCCCCGTCGTTGCGCCTGATCACCGACATGATCGCCTACACCGTCGCGCACGTGCCCAAGTGGAACCCGATTAACGTCTGCAGCTATCACCTTCAGGAGGCCGGCGCGACGCCGGTGCAAGAGGTGGCCTTCGCCCTGTGCACGGCGATCGCGGTGCTGGACTCGGTCAAGGAGTCCGGTCAGGTCCCCGAGGACAAGTTCGGCGAGGTCGTCGCCCGGATCTCCTTCTTCGTGAACGCCGGCGTGCGCTTCGTAGAGGAGATGTGCAAGCTGCGCGCCTTCGGGCGGTTGTGGGACGAGATCACGCTCGAGCGCTACGGGGTCCAGGATCCCAAGCACCGCCGGTTCCGCTATGGCGTCCAGGTGAACTCGCTCGGCCTGACCGAGGCGCAGCCCGAGAACAACGTCTACCGGATCCTGCTCGAGATGCTCGCCGTGACGATGTCCAAGGACGCCCGGGCCAGGGCGGTCCAGCTGCCGGCGTGGAACGAGGCGCTCGGCCTGCCCCGCCCATGGGACCAGCAGTGGTCGCTACGCATGCAGCAGGTGCTCGCCTTCGAGTCCGACCTCTTGGAGTACGACGACCTCTTCGAGGGGTCGAAGGTGGTCGAGGCGAAGGTGACCCACATCGCGAGCGGTGCCCGGGCCGAGATCGACCGGATCCTCGAGATGGGCGGCGCGGTGGCCGCGGTCGAGTCGGGTTATCTGAAGTCCGCGCTGGTGTCCTCGCTGGCGCTGCGCCGCCGCCGGATGGAGTCCGGCGAGGACGTCGTCGTCGGCGTCAACAAGTACACCGAGTCCGAGCCCAACCCACTCGTCAGCGGCGCGGACGGGGGAATCCTCACCGTCGACCCGGCGGTCGAGGAGGCCGCCAAGCAGGCGATCCGCGAATGGCGGGCCGGCCGGGACGCGGCGGCCGTCGACGAGGCGCTCACGGCGCTGCGCGATGCGGCCAAGACCGACGAGAACCTGATGGAGGCGTCGCTGGCCTGTGCACGAGTCGGTGTCACCGTCGGTGAGTGGGCCGGCGAGCTACGCCAGGTCTTCGGCGAGTACCGCCCCCCGACCGGCGTGGCCGGCGCGAGTGGCGGTGGGCACGAGGGCACGCTGGCCGAGGTCCAGCAGCGGGTGCGCGCGCTCGGCGAGCAGCTGGGCCGTCCGCTGAAGTTCCTCGTCGGCAAGCCTGGGCTGGACGGGCACTCGAACGGCGCCGAGCAGATCGCGGTGCGCGCGCGGGATGCGGGCTTCGAGGTCGTCTACTCCGGCATCCGTCTGACGCCGGCGCAGATCGTGGCCGCCGCCGTGGAAGAGGACGTGGACGTGGTCGGCCTCTCGGTGTTGTCCGGCTCGCATCTGTCGGTCGTCCCCGACGTGGTGAACGGGCTGCGGGCCAACGGCCTCGACGACGTGCCCGTCATTGCCGGCGGCATCATCCCCGAGTCCGACGCGGCGACGCTGCGCGCCGCCGGAGTGGCGCGAGTGTTCACGCCCAAGGACTTCGAGATCACCCAGATGCTCGGCGAGATAGTCGACGCGATCGAGCAGGCCCGGGCCTGAGCGTCCACAGCCACGACAACGTCGGGAGAGCCCGAGCCGTCACCGGCTAGTCGGCAGCCGCCGGGCCACCAACGGCACGATGATCGCGGCGGCGACGAGGTGAGCGGTCATCAGCGTCAGCCGACTGCCGGTCGACGTTGACGACACGGTCAGGTCGGGCACGAACGAGACGGCGGTGAGGGCCACCGTGATCCGCACCCAGGCGCGCGTCGGGTGCGCTGCCCAGCGGCGGACGCCGGCGATCACCGCGACGGCGGGGACCATGCACATGAGCAGAGCGATGGTGCAACCGCCGAAGCCCAGCGGCTTTCCCTGGATGGCCACCTCGGCGCCGGCCGACTTGACGAGGGCGACGAGAAGTTCGACGGCGGCGGCGGCGACGAGCGTGGCGACGGCGATCGTGCGGGCCACGGCGCGCCGGGTGGTGGGGCGCGGCGCCGAGGCGGCGGCGGTGGGAGCGCTGGTGATGGCGGTGCTGATGGTGGCGGTCATGGTGAGCTCCTCGGGCTGAGCCGACCTCGCCGACGGAGGTCGATCTGCCCATTCGTCGAACGGTCGACGCGCGTTTCGACACGGCCCCAGATCTTTTTTGACCCCCCGCGACCAGGGATTATTCGAGAAGTACTCGCTGCAGGACGTCGGCCAACCAGGCCTCGTACTTCTCGAGTGACCACTCGCGTTCGCGCACCAGCC
This sequence comes from Jatrophihabitans sp., assembly GCF_046262535.1. Taxonomy (GTDB): domain Bacteria; phylum Actinomycetota; class Actinomycetes; order Mycobacteriales; family Jatrophihabitantaceae; genus Jatrophihabitans. The sequence goes on from NZ_JBHEMO010000121.1 coordinate 18,838, forward strand.
GCCAGTAGCTGTCGGCCGCGAGCAACCAGGCCGTGTCGATGGCGGTCTGTTCGTCGACTCGTAGCCGCGTCTTCCTGGTCAAACTGGCGACAAAGTCCGTCATGCCGGCGTGTCGTTGTTCCTGATACCGGTCCCATATCCGCGCGGCGTCCGCGTCCACCGCTGCGGCGGCCTCGACGGCCTTCATCAAGGGGACGACGCGGTGCTGAATGCTGACCATGTTGCGGGCGTGCAACCGGAGCGAGCGGCGGGGGTCGGGCTCGTCGACGGCTTCCTTCCACCAGGGGCGTTCGGCCACTGGGACGGCCGCCGCGTCACCCGCGCTCGCCTGGTCGGCTACAGCCCGCAGGATCACCGGCTTGGGACCCACGGCGCTGAACACGGTCGGTCGCGCGACGCCGGCCTCGGCCGCGATGTCCTCGATCGACGTGGCCAGGTACCCCTTGGTCGTGAACAGCCGGTAGGCCGCGGCGCAGATGAGTTGCGGCGCGTCACCGCGCCTGATCGTCGAGCGGTACGTCCGCCTCTTGACAGCTGCCATGGCGCGAATCATACTCGAAATCTATTAGAATAGATTCCTAGTCTATTGGGGGAGGGCAATGAACGACGCCGAAAAATTCCTGGCCGCAGTGCTACCGGCCTATGTCGCGGCCGAGACGGCCATCCACAACGGAGATCCGGCGCCGCGCAAGGCGCTGTGGTCGCGGGAGGACCCGGTGACGCTGTTCGGGGCGGCGGTCACCGGCCGGGGCTGGCCAGAGCTCGAGGCGACCTTCGACTGGCTGGGCCGCTCGTTCTCCGATTGCACGTCCTACGAGAACGAATTGGTCGCAGCGGGCGCCAGCGGGGATCTCGCCTACCACGTGGCGATCGAGCATTCGGCGGCGTCGGTCAACGGTGCGCCGCGGGTCTACGAACTGCGCGTGACGACCGTCTTCCGGCGCGAGGACGGCCAGTGGCGCATCGTGCATCGGCATGGCGACCCGCACACCAGCGATGGCACCCTCGAGCGGGCACTCGGCGGCGAACTACGGCCCTGATCAGCTCAGGACCGCCTGCACCGGCGTCCCCAACTCGATAGTGCGGGTGACGGTGCAGAGCCGCTCGTGCGATTTGCGAACGGCATCGGGCAGCACTGCCCGCGCCGCGTCGCCGGCCTCGCCGCCGGGGAACTCGACCCGGAAGGTCACCGTCAAGTTGGTCAGGTGGTTGCCATCGGCGTCGCGGATCTTATCGCCGGCGGCCCTGACCGCGAAGCCGGCCGGCTCGGCCCGCTTGCCGGTGATGTGTTCGACGTCCAGCGCGGTGCAGCCGCCGAGGGCGACGAGCAGCAGCTCGATCGGGGTGAAGTCCGGACCTGCGGTGGAGCTGAACTCGAGCGTGCCGCCCCGTTCGTTCGTCGCCCGGAAGCGATGCTCGCCGACGCGCTCCAGCTCGATGGCGCGTCTGGGTGTGTCTGCCATGGGTCTAGTCCACCACTTACCGGGTCAGGGGTTGAAGGTGTCGGGGTCGGGGCCGAGCCGCTCGTCGCGGTTGAGCCCGCTGATGGCGTCCACGTCGTCGGGGTCGAGTTCGAAGCCGAAGACGTCGAAGTTCGCGCGGATCCGGTCGGGCGTCACCGACTTCGGGATCACCACGTTGCCGACCTGCAGGTGCCACCGGATGACCACCTGGGCCGGCGCGACACCGTACTTCTCGGCGAGGCCGGTGACCGTCTGGTCCTCGAGCAACTCCCCGCCCTTCCCGAGCGGCGACCACGCCTCGGTGGCGATCCCGTGCTCGGCGTGGAAGGCGCGCAGCGGTTCCTGGGTCAAGTAGGGGTGCAGCTCGACCTGGTTGACCGCCGGCACGACGTCGGACTCGGCGAAGAGCCGTTCGAGATGCGCCGGTTGGAAGTTGGAGACGCCGATCGCCGTGAGGCGGCCGTCGGCGGAGAGCTTGGCCAGCGAGTTCCACACCTCGACGTAGCGGTTGGCCGCCGGCAGCGGCCAGTGGATGAGGTACAGGTCGACCGAGTCGAGCCCGAGCCCGGCCAGGCTCTCGTCGACCGCCCGCTCCGCCTCGCCGGCCCGGTGCGGCCGATTGTTCAGCTTGGTGGTCACGAACAGCTCGTCCCGGGGGATACCCGACGCCTTCAGCGCCCGCCCGACGCCCTCTTCATTGCCGTACATCGCGGCGGTGTCGATCGACCGGTAACCGATCTCGAGGGCCCTCGTGACGACGTCCTCGACGTCCTCCGGGGGGATCTGGAACACGCCGAAGCCGAGTCGCGGCATCGCCGCCCCGGTGTTGAGCCTGATGCTCGGAACCTGCGACGGGTTGCTCTCGGCGTCGGACATGGTGGTAACACTCCTCTTCCTGGTGGGCCTGCCGGTAAGTACCCCGACGCCGCCGCCGGGTAGCGCTCCGGGGCTGTGGCCGTGAGCGCGGCGCCGCCGACCTGGACCGGTTGCTCAGCCGAGCCGGTTTCGCCACGACGGACGTGCTGCCCACGCCGGGACCGATTACGATCGTCGCGGCGGTCGCCGTGTGACCGAACCCGCAGCCACACAAGGGTGAGGAACATCCGGTGTACACCGACCCAGTCCAGGCCCAGCTCGACGCCTACAACGCTCGCGACATCGACGCGTTCCTCTCCTGCTACGCCCGCGACGCCGTCATCCGGCATGCCGATGGCCGTGTCCTGCTCCAGGGCCACACCGACATACGACGTCGGTACCAGCTCATGTTCGACCAGAACCCGGAATTGACCGCGCAGGTGCCGACACGGATCCGCGCCGGCCGCTGGGTGGTCGATGAGGAGAAGGTTCACCTCTCGGAGGGGGAACTGCACGTGGTCGTGGGCTACGAAGTGCATGAGGGGCTCATTCACTCGGTGGTCATGATGCGGTCCGACCTGTAGCGACACGTGCCGTCGCCGGTCCCTCTAGATTTGGCGCCATGCGCCTGGTCATTGCCCGCTGCAGCGTCGACTACATCGGCCGG
>NZ_JBHEMO010000122.1:0-18350 GCF_046262535.1 Jatrophihabitans sp.
CGCATGCCGGCGAGGAGGCGGTCGATCTCGCGGTGCCAGAGTGCACGCAGCATCGCGTCGCTGTCCTCGAAACGGCGGTACACGGTCGGTCGGCTGACGCCCGCCTGCCGGGCAACTTCGGCAATGGGGGCGCGACCGCTCAGCTGGAAGCACCGCGCGGCGGCGTCCAGAATGCGATCCTCAGCGTCGTTACGAGTTGACATATTGTGTAAGACTGTAACGCATGGTGAACCCACGTCTACCCCTTCCGCCGATGCAGTGGGACGGCTGGGGCGATCCGCAGCACAAGGCCGCGCTGTCCGCCGGGCAGCTGGCCATGGTCAACGATCTGCTCAGGGTGTCGGCCGACGACGTCGATGCCGTGGCGTTCGAGGAGGTGCGCGTGCGACCGTCCGCGCTGGCCGACGCCGACCGCGACGCCCTCGCCGAAATTGTCGGCGAGGCGCACCTGAGCACGGCCGACGGCGACCGCCTGCCCCGCGCCGGCGGCAAGTCCACACCTGACCTGCTGCGCCGCAAGAGCCGCGACGAGCAGGATGCCCCCGACGCGGTCGTCCTGCCCGGCACCGACGACGAGATCGCCGCCGTGCTCGCGCTCTGCGCCGAGCGCGGGATCGCCGTGGTGCCCTTCGGCGGCGGGACGAGTGTCGTCGGCGGCGTCGACCCGATCCGCGACCGGTTCGCGGCCTGCCTGTCGCTCGACCTGCGCCGCTTCGACGCCCTCGAGTCGCTCGACGAGACCAACCAGGAGGCGGTGCTCGGGGCCGGGTTGACCGGACCGGCGGCCGAGGCCCTGCTCGCGGCCCGCGGCTTCGAACTCGGTCACTATCCGCAGAGCTTCCGCTACGCCACGATCGGCGGGTTCGCCGCCACCCGGTCATCGGGCCAGGACTCGGCCGGCTACGGCCGCTTCGACGACATGGTCCGCGGGCTGCGTGTCGTGACACCGCGTGGAGTGCTCGAGCTCGGCCGGCCCGGACCGAAGAACGCCGCCGGCCCCGACCTGCGCCACCTGTTCCTCGGCTCCGAGGGCGTCTTCGGCGTCATCACCGCCGTGCGCCTGCGCGTCCACGCCGTTCCCGAGACCAAGCGCTACGAGGCGTGGACGTTCCCAGACTTCGCGACCGGCGCGGACGCCCTGCGGGCCGTCGCGCAAGTGGGCACCGGCCCGACCGTGCTGCGTTTGTCCGACGAGGTCGAGACGGCGCTCAATCTCGCCACCGTCGACGAGGCCGGCGCGCAGTCCGCCGCCGCGCCCGCCGGCTGCTTCGCGGTCACCGCCTTTGAAGGCCCCGCCCACCTGGGCGCCGAACGCCACGAGGCCACCGCCGCCGTCCTGCGGGCGCACGGCGGCACGTCCTTGGGCCCCGAGCCGGCACAGCACTGGGCCGAGCGCCGCTTCGACGGGCCTTACCTCCGCGATCCCTTGCTGGCCAACGGTGCGCTCGTCGAGACCCTGGAGACGGCGACGAGCTGGACGAACCTCCTCGCGCTCAAGCAGGCGGTCACCGAGACGCTGCAGGCGAAGTTCACCGAGTTCGGCTCGGTGTCCCTCGTCCTGTGCCACATCTCCCACGTCTACGACACCGGCGCGTCGCTCTACTTCACCGTCATCGGTGCGCAGCGCGGCGACGCGATCGCGCAGTGGACGCAGACCAAGGCGGCCGTCAACGACGTGCTGCTCGCGCAGGGCGGGACCATCACGCACCACCACGCGGTCGGCGCCGATCACCGCGCGTGGATGACCGACGAGATCGGCCCGCTCGGCGTGGACATCCTGCGCGCGGTGAAGGCCACGCTCGACCCGTCGGGGATCCTCAACCCTGGCAAGCTCATCCCGTGATCGAGCCGCGGCCAGAGATTCGACAAATCGCGCTGCTGACCAATCCGGCGGCCGGCCACGGCAAAGCCCAGGCCGCCACCCGCCGGGCCCGCGCGCGCTTCGAGGAACGCGGCGTCGCGGTGCGCGAACTCGTCGGGGTGGACGGCGCCGCCTCCCGGCGGCTCGCCGTCGAGGCCGTGGCCGACGGCGTCGACGCCCTCGTCGTCGTCGGCGGGGACGGAATGATCCACCTCTCGCTGCCCGCGGTCTGTGGCACACCCACTCCGCTCGGCGTCATCCCGGCCGGCACCGGCAACGACCAGGCCCGCGCGTACGGCTGGCCGCGCAAGACACCCGAGCAGGCGGCCGACGTCGTCACCGAGGGGTACACGCGCCGCGTGGACGTCGGACAGGTCAGCACCGCCGACGGCCGCACGCAGCTGTTCGGATCGGTGCTCGCCTCCGGCTTCGACTCCCTCGTCAGCGACCGGACCAATCGGATGCGCTGGCCGCACGGTCGCGCCCGCTACAACATCGCGATGCTGGCCGAGTTCGCCAACCTGCGGCCGCTGCCGTTCCGCCTCACCACCGCCGACGGGACGGTCATCGAGCGCAACCTGCTCTTGGTCGCCGTCGGCAACACGTCCAGCTATGGCGGTGGTATGCGCATCTGCCCGGACGCCGATCCGTCCGACGGGGTCTTCGACGTGACGGTCGTCGACTCGGCGAGCCGGCGATCGGTCCTGCGGCGCACCCCGAGCGTCTACCGGGGCACCCACGTCCGCAGCCCCGAGGTCGAAGTGCTGCGCACCAGCGAGCTGCACATCGAATCGTCCGGCATCAACGCCTACGCCGACGGCGAGTACCTCGGGCCGCTGCCGGCGACGGTGTCCCTCCTGCCCCGGGCAGTGTCGCTGCTGGTCGCTCAGTAGACGAAGCGCTCGAGGAAGTCGTTGCCGAACTTGCGGTCGGGGTCGTGGGTGGCGGCGAGCGACTGGAAATCGGCGAGCCGGGAATAGTGCGCCCGCACTGCCGACGGTGCGGCGAGGAAGACCTTGCCCCAGTGCGGACGAGGATCGAACGGCGTCAGCGCCTGCTCGACCGCCGACACCGCGGCGTGCACCGCGGCGTCGTCGTCGATCCAGGTGAAGTGCAGCCCGACGCTTGCCCGCTCGTGGAAGGGGCTCAGCCACAGGCCGTCGGCCGCGATCGTGCGGAACTCGGCGACCTGCGCGACGCCGGCGAGGTCGAGCTCGTGCACCGCCCGGATCGCGTCGGCCCCGTGCTCGTGCGCGACCAGGTACTCCGACTGCTGCTCCTCGCCGCTGCTCGGCGTGAACTCGAGGCGGAAGTGCGGCAGTCGCGCGTTCCACGGCCCGGGCCGGCCGAACTGCTCGGTCGCGGCAGCCGGGTCCTCGCCGGCGATCGGATGCTGCGCCACATCGGCCGGCCGAGCGCCCCACCGCCGTCCGTCCGGCGCCTCCCCGTCCCGCGACTTCACCCAGATCTTGTCGATGACGTCGGGGCGCGACCAGTCGGTGAACAGGCTGACGCTGTAACCCGACGCGAGCACGGCGTCCAGGTCGTCGAGGACGGTGTCGAGCGGCGCGTCCAGGAACACGTCCTGGCGCACGTCGAAGGTCGGCTCGACCGCCAGGGTGATCCGGGTGACGATGCCGAGCGCGCCGAGCGCGACCACCGACCCGGCGTACGCGGGATCGGCGGGGCGGACCTGCACGAGCTCGCCGTCGGCCCGGACGAACTCGATCCCCACCGCGGCCGCGGCCAGGCAGCGGTTGCCCACCCCGGAGCCGTGCGTGCCCGTCGCGCAGGCGCCGGCCACCGAGATGTGCGGCAGCGACCCGAGGTTGTGCAGGGCCAGTCCCTGGCGCTGCAGCACCGACCCGACCTCGCCGTAGCGCGCGCCCGCGGGGACCGTGACGGTGTTCGCCGTGGCGTCGATCTCGATGTTCGCGCCGAGGTCGCGCAGGCTCACCAGGGCGCCGACCGTGTCCGCGATGCGGTTGAAGGAATGGCCGGTGCCCAGCGCCCGGATGCGGTCCGTGGACGCGACGAGGTGCTGCAGCTCATCCACCCTGCGCGGCGTGTGCAGCCGGTCGGGGGTGAAGGTGATGTTGCCGGCCCAGTTCTGCAGCTGCACGAAGGTCGACGCTACGCCCGCGCGCCGACCGCGAAGATGCGCCGGAAGGGCAAGAGGGTCTGCCCGGCCGACGTCGCCGGATAGGCCTGCCGCAACTGGTCGGCCAGCTCGGCCTCGAACTGGCCGTAGCTCGCCGCCGGCAAGGCGGCCATCACCGGGCGCAGGGCGGTCCCGCGCAGCCACTGCAGTACGGGGTCGTCACCGCTCAACACGTGGACGTAGGTGGTCTCCCAGACGTCGGCGGTGAGCCCGGCCGACAGCAGCAGCCCGGCGTACTCGGTCGGGCTGGCGACCGCGTCGCCGTGGCGGAGGATGCCGGTCAGCGACGATGCCCACCGGCGCGACTCGGCGAGCGAGCGCAGCAGGGTGTGCGACGGCGAGTCGAAGTTGCCGGGCACCTGGAAGGCGATCCATCCGCCGGTCGGCAACGCGCGCGCCCACAACGGAATCAGCTCGCGATGCGACGGGACCCATTGCAGGGTCGCGTTGCTGACGATCACCTCGACGTCGTCCGGCGGCGTCCACGAACTCACGTCGCCGACGCGGTAGGTCACCCGGTCGGCCGGTGGCGCGGCCGCGATCATCTCCGGCGACGAATCGATGCCGTCGACCTGTGCGGACGGCCAACGCTGCGCCAACTGGGCGGTCAGCTCTCCCGACCCGCAGCCGAGATCGGCCACCCGCCGCGGAGCGCTCGCGCCGATCCGCTCGACCAGATCGAAGAACGGACGGCTGCGCTCGCCGGCGAAGCGGCCGTACTGCTGCGGATCCCAGACCATCGACACCCAACTTAGACGCCTAGAGTTGGCGATGTGCCTGTCCGACGCACCGTTGCGCGCGCGCTGGCCGGAGTGGCGGGCACGTCGCTGGGACTGCGCCTCGCCGGGCGCGCCACCAGGCCCGTCGGGCCGCTCGCCGTCACCGCGGCGCTCACTCTGGCCAAGGACGGCGGCGTGCAGATCGACGTTCCGCCCCTGGGCAGCGCGACGATCCGCTCCCACCGCGGCCCGCTGCGGGTGACCGCCACCGCCACCGGGGTCGACCCGGCCCGCGTCGAAGCGCTGCGGCCGGGGCCCGATGCCCCTGACCTCAAGCGTCAACTTGCCGACTCCCTGGGGCAGGACGCCCGCGCCTTGGGACGGGTGCTGGCCGTCCGGTCCGCGTTCGCCGCCATCGGTGGCGCCGCGGTCACGGCCGCTGTCGTCCTGCGCCGCCCGCGCGACGTCCCCGCCGCGGCGGCGACGGCGGCCGTGCTGCTGGCCACCGCCGGTGGCGTCGCCGCCTCCACGGTCCGCCGCGACGCCTGGCGCGCCCCGGAGCTGCATGGCCTGCTGACCAAGGCACCGCTGCTGCTGGGCGACCTGCAGACCGCCCCCGACCGCATCGCCACCTACCGCGACCAGCTGACCGAACTGCTGGACACCGGCACCCGCGTCTACCGCCGCCTCGCCACGCTGCCCGAGCCGCCTCCGCACGACGCGGTCCGCCTGCTGCACGTCTCCGACATCCACCTGAGCCCGTTCGCCTACCCGCTGACCAAGGCGCTAGTAGAGGACTACGGCATCGACGCCGTGGTCGACACCGGTGACCTCGTCGACTGGGGGACGCCGCCCGAACAGCTCTTCGCGCGGCAGATCGGCGACCTCGGCGCGCCGTACCTGTTCGTCAAGGGCAATCACGACTCGTCCGGCATCGCCGACGCGGTCGCCGAGCAGCCCAATGCCACCGTCTTCGACACTCACTCCGCGCCCGTGGTTGTCGCCGGGCTGCGCTTCGCCGGCATGGCCGACCCCCGGTTCACGCCGGACAAGACCACCGGCGACGACTACGCCGACTCCCGCGTGTCCGAGGCGGCCGCGCAGTTTGCCGCGGCCGTGACCGGGCAAGGTGTGGATGTGCTGCTCGCCCACGATCCGGCATCCGGCCGCGCGCTCTCCGGTGTCGCGCCGTTGCTGTTGGCCGGCCATACGCACAAGCGCTCGGTGCGTCGCTTCGGCGACACGCTCATGCTCGTCCAGGGCACGACCGGCGGCTCGGGCCTGCGCGGCGTCCAGCGGGAACCGATGACGCCGATCTCGCTGTCCGTCCTCTACATCGACCGCACGACGAAACGGCTGCACACCGTCGACGAGGTCACCCTCGGTGGACTCGGCACGGTCTCACTGAACGTCGTCCGCCGCACCGCAGCCGATCTGCTGGCGAACCCATGACCGAGGAGCTGGCGGGACCGCGCCGGCCGCGCCGGGAGAACGCCCTGCTGGTCCTCGGCCGCATCCCGGTCGTGCGCCGGATGTGGGCGGCGATCACGTTCTCGAGCCTCGGCGACTGGCTCGGACTGCTGGCCAACACCGCGCTGGCCCAGCAGCTCACCAACGACCACTCGAGAACGACCCAGGGTTTCGCGATCTCCGGCGTCATCCTCGTCCGGCTGGCCCCGGACCTGCTGTTCGGGCCGATCGCCGCGGCGATGGCCGACAAGGTCGACCGGCGCAAGCTCGTCATCTTCGGCGACCTGGCCGCGGGCCTGCTCTACGCGTCGATCGCGATCGGCTACAACCTCGTCTGGCTCTACGTCGCCCAGTTCGTCATCGAAGCGGTCGGCCTGTTCACCCAGCCGGCCAAGCAGGTCATCCAGACGACGATCGTGCCGAAGAAGCTGCTGGCCACCGCCAATCAGATCTCGCTGTTCTCGGTCTACGGCACGGTGCCCATCGCCAGTGGCATCTTCGCGCTGCTGTCGGCCGGCAGCCGCCTGATCGACAAGAGCAGCGTCGACTCGCCCCACCACATCAACGCCGCCATCGTCGTCGCCTTGCTGCTGAACACCGTCAGCTTCATGGTCAGCTCGGGGACGGTGTTCCTCAGCCGGCACCTCATCCCGGTCGCGCCGGCCGAACGGGAGCAGGCGCAGAGCGTCTTCTCGCTGCTACGCGAGGGCGTGTACTTCGTCCGGCACAACGAGCTGATCCGCGGCCTGTACGTCGGGATCATCGGCGCGTTCGCGGCGGGTGGCTTGATCGTCGGCGTGGCCGGGCTGTGGGTGAAAACCCTCTCCGCCGGTGCGGCCGGTTACTCGATCATGTTCGGGACGGTGTTCACCGGCCTCGCGCTCGGCATGTTGCTCGGGCCCAAGGTGCTGCCCGCGTACACCCGCAGCCGGGTGTTCGGTCTCGCGATCGGCAGCGCGGGCGTGGCCCTGCTGGTCATGTCGGTCATCCGCGACTTCATCCTGGCGGACTTCATGGCCTCGCTCGTCGGGCTGTTCGCCGGCATGGCGTGGATCATCGGCTACACGCTCATCGGGCAAGAGGTCGAGGACCGTTTGCGCGGGCGCATCTTCGCGTTCGTCCTCTCGTCCGTCCGGATCATGCTGCTGCTGACGATCGCCGTCGGCCCCGTCCTCGCGGGCACGCTGGGCTCGCACGCGATCGCGGTGGGGGACAAGGCGCACCTGCGTTTCTCCGGGCCCGGGCTCACGTTGCTGATCGGTGGCCTGCTCGCGCTCGGCGTGAGCTACTACGCGACGTCGCGCACAACCCGCTCGCGCACCCGGCTGCGCGACATCGTGCGCCGACGGCTGCTCACCACGGACGTGGGACGGCCGCGCGAGCACCTCGGCCTGTTCGTCAGCGTCGACGGAGCCGATCCAACCGTCACCGCGGCCTACGCGGCGCTGCTGAGGGCGGCCGTGCACGAACTGGGTCTCGTCCCGACGCTGACCGGCGAACCGACCGACTCGTCGATCGGCCGGCGGGTCGCCGAACTGCTGCGGGCCGGCCCGTCCGACTCCGGCGTCGAGCCGGAAACGGCGGCGCTGCTGTCCGCGGCCGATCGCGCCGAGCACGTCGCGACCGTGATTCGTCCGGCCCTCGAGAGCGGCGGGGTCGTCATCTGCGATCGCTACGTGCTGACCTCCCTTGCCGTGCACGGCGGCGGGCGGGGCGCCGATGTCGAGCGCATCCGCAGCGTCAACGCGTGGAGCACCGGCCAACTGATGCCCGACCTGACCCTGGTGGTCGCCCGCGGTGCTGATTCCTCGACCGCCGGCGACGAGGCGGCCGATTCCGATCTCACCGCCGACGCCGTCGCCGCCACGTTATTGGAGGCGGCCGACGCCGACCCCGACCGCTGTGTGCTGTGCTCGGGCGAGATGCCGCGCAGCCTGCCGCAGCCGGTGCTGGACCGGCTGCACCGGCTGATGCGGACGCGCGGGTCGCTGCTGGCCGGTGAGCCGCCCGCGTCGGCGAGGACCGGCCCGGCGCCCGGCGGAATCCCGGCCCGATAGCGTGCAATCGGTGTGGACGCGCGAGGACACGGAAGCGGTCACGTGCTGCGTGTGCCACCGGGAGGGGCGTCCGATCTACGACCTGGACCCGTTCGGTGTCGTCCGTTGCCCGCGCTGCACGATGGTCTTCGTCAGCCCGCGCCTGAACGCCGACGCGCTGAAGCGGCTCTACGACGACGTCGGATACTTCGAAGGCGAGCGTGGCGTCTACGGCGAATCGGGGCGCTTCGCGCCGGCCATGTTCCTGCAGCGCCGATGGATCCGGGGACGGCTCGACCTCACCGAGCGCGAGTCCGGATGCCGGGTCGCCGGTTCGAGGCTGCTCGAGATCGGCTGCGCGTACGGCTTGTTCCTCGACGCCGCCCGCAAGCGTGGCTACGAGGTGACCGGGGTCGAGTTGTCGGCCAGCGCGGCGGATCAGGCCCGCAGCCGGCTCGGCCTGACCGTCCATTCCAGCCAGCTCGATGACGCGCCGCTCGACGGCCCGTTCGACATCGTCTGCGTCTGGGACACCCTCGAGCACGTTCCCGATCCGGTCGAGTTCTGGCAGACGATCCGCGGCCTGGTCGCCGACGACGGCGTCGTCCTGTTCTCGACGCCGTACTTCTCGTCGGTGCCGGCACGGCTGCTGCGCCGCCGGTGGCAGACGCTCAAGCCGACCGAGCACATCTGGCACTTCACCCCGCAAACCCATCGGACAGTGGCCGCCAAGGCGGGCCTCGACATCACCCGCACTCTGCTCAGCCCGGTGAGCCGCGCGAACTTCGCCCGGCTCGATTCTCTGGTCGGCGTCGCCCGGCCGTCCCGATGACCGCGCGCGGGTTGTTCGTCGCGTTCGAGGGCGGCGAGGGTGTCGGCAAGTCGACGCAGATCGAGCGGGCCGCCGCGTGGTTGCGCTCGGTCGGCGCGGAGGTCCTGCCGACCCGCGAACCGGGCGGGACGCCACTCGGCGAGGAGCTGCGCCGCCTAGTCCTCGACCCGGACGGCCATGTCACCCCCCGCGCCGAGACGCTGATCTACGCCGCCGATCGCGCCCACCACGTCGACACGGTGATCCGTCCCGCCCTCGAGGCGGGCACGGTGGTCCTCACCGACCGCTACATCGACTCCACGCTGGCCTACCAGGGCGCCGGCCGCGGCCTCACGGTCAGCGAGGCGCGGGTCGTCACCGCGTGGGCCACCGACGGGCTGACGCCGGACCTGACCGTGCTGCTCGATCTGGATCCGGAGGTCGGCCTGCAGCGCGCCGGCGCCCGGGCCTCGCTCGACCGGCTGGAGGCCGCCTCGCTCGGGTTCCACCAGGCGGTCCGGGCCGGGTTCCTCGCGCTCGCGGCCGAGTCGCCCGGGCGCTACCTCGTTCTTGACGCCCGGCTGGAGCCGGACGCCATCGCCGGGCTCGTCCGCGAGGCGCTGGCCGCCCGCCTGCCCTGAGTCGGCAGAACCTCTCGTCATCGAGAGATGTGGCAGCATGGCGGCATGGCCGGGCCGCAGGACGAGGTCGACGAGATCGTCGCCGCCTGGCGGCGTGAGCGGCCGGATCTCGACGTCGAGCCGCTGCAGGTGCTGTCCCGCCTCGACCGGCTGGCCGGCGTGCTCGGCGAGCGGCGGGCCGCGATCTTCGCCCGACACGACCTGCGCCGTCACGAGTTCGATGTGCTGGCCGCCCTGCGCCGCGCCGGCGAGTCGTTCGAGCTGACCGCCGGTGAGCTGGCCGCCCGCACGTACGTCACCTCCGGCACGATGACCAGCCGGTTGGACGGGTTGACGGTGCGCGGGCTCGTCACCCGGGCCGCCGACCGCGAGGACGGGCGGCTCGTCCGGGTCGCGCTCACTGCACCGGGCCGCCAGCTGGTCGACACGGCGTTCGAGGCGCTGCTCGAGGCCGAGCGCGAGCTGCTCACGCCACTGTCTGCCGACTCCCTGGCTGCGCTCGCGGCGGCGCTGCGGGAACTGCTGGCCACCGCCTCGGCCGGGCCGGCCGCGTCGTCGCACCAGGCGGGCAGGATGGCGCCATGACCGTGTGGACCGAGCTGGTCGGCCAGCCGGACGCGGTCGCCACGCTGCAGACCGCGGCCCAGGCCGCCGCCGACATCGCCGAAGGCCGTCCGGTCGCGACCGGGGCGATGACCCACGCCTGGCTGTTCACCGGCCCCCCCGGTTCCGGCCGTTCGGTCGCCGCGCGGGCGTTCGCCGCCGCCCTGCAGTGCGAGCGTCCGGACGACCTGGGCTGCGGGGAGTGCGCCCAGTGCCGCACCGTCTCGGCCCGCACCCACCCCGACGTGCGCTCGGTCGTCCCCGAGGGCCTGTCGATCAGCGTCACCGAGATGCGCGCGGTGGTCGGCCTGGCCGCCCGGCGCCCGGCTCTCGGCCGGTGGCAGGTGGTCGTCATCGAGGACGCCGACCGGCTGACCGAGCAGGCGTCCAACGCGCTGCTCAAGGCGGTCGAGGAGCCGCCGTCGCGCACGGTCTTCCTGCTCTGCGCGCCCTCGCTCCACCCCGACGACGTGTCGGTGACGATCCGGTCGCGTTGCCGGCTCGTGCCGCTGCGCACGCCCCCGGCTGACGCGGTGGCCGGCGTGCTCGAACGCGACGGGATCGATCCGGGAACGGCCGCCTGGGCCGCCGCGGCCGGGCAGGGTCACGTCGGCCGGTCCCGTCGCCTGGCCCGCGACGAGGACGCCCGCGCGCGGCGGGCCGAGGTGCTCGCGATCCCGGCGTCGCTCACCTCATTGCAGGCCTGCCTCGAAGCGGCCGACCACCTCGTCAGCGCAGCCGAGGCGGAGGCCGCCGCGCTGTCGGCCGAACTCGACGGCACGGAGACGGAGTCACTACAGGTCGCCATGGGCGCCGGCGGGACGGGCAAGGGGGCGGCCGCGTCGTTGCGCGGGGCTGCCGGTGCGCTGAAGGAACTCGAGCGGCGGCAGAAGTCGCGCACCACCCGGGCGCAGCGCGATGCCCTCGACCGGGCGCTGGTCGACCTGGCCGCGTTCTACCGCGACGTCCTGCTGTTCCAAGCCGGTGCCGACATCGCGCCGGCGCATCCCGATCTGGCCGACGACGTCGTCTCGGTGGCCCGGCGGATCAGTTCGCCGAGCGCACTGCGCCGGCTCGACGCGATCCTCGCCTGTCGCGAGGCGCTCGAACTCAACGTCAAGCCGCGCATCGCGGTCGAGGCGATGACCGCGTCGTTGCAGCTGCCCGCCTCGGCTCAGCCGCGGTAGGGCGCCTGGCCGATCGGCGTGCCGGCGCCGAGATTCACCGCAGCCTGGCCATGGATCCACAACGTATGGGTCGACGGCCGGTAGACCGCGATGTCGGCCTTGCCGTCGCCGTTGAAGTCGCCGGTTACCGGCACGTCGCCCGCGATCCCGAAGATGACGCCGGGCCGGCCGCTCACGTAGAACGTGTGCGTGGACGGCCGGTACACCGCGAGATCGGTGGTGCCGTTGCCGTCGTAGTCGGCCGGGGCCGGGATGTCACCTTGCCGCCCGTAGGCCACGGTCGCCAGGCCGGGCCGGTACCAGCCTCCGTTGGCGGGCCGGAAGACCGCCACCGTGTCGGCATAGTCGTTGGCCGCGGTCCCGGCGTAGTGACCGGGGACGGGGATGTCGCCGCGCTGGCCGTAGTGGGCGCCGGTCCGTCCGCGCAGATGCCACGTCCCGTCGGACGGGCGGAACACCGCGATGACGGTCGCCTGGCTGACGCCCGCGTAGTGGGCGGGTACCGGCACGTCCGTCGAGGCGCCGTAACCCACCTCGCCGGCGAAGCCGCCAGTGGCATTGCCGAGGTACCACGTGCCGCTGGACGGGCGGAAGACGCCGACCCGGGAGAACCCGTCGCCCACGTCCATCACCGTGGGGACGTCGCCCGATGCGCCGAAGGTGAACGTCGTGGGATACCCGTCGTCGATCGACCAGTGGCCGGCGGAGAACGCGGCCGGCGTGCTCTTCTGCAGGAAGGTGAAGTCGTGTGGCGTGCGCTTCTGCCGGGCAGTGGTCAGCTGCAGTCCGGAGTAGTACTTGGCCAGGATGACGTTGTACTTGTTGGCGGTGCTGGCCTCGTTGCAGGCCTGCGTGCCGTACTGGCTCAGCGTCGTCCCGTCGGCGAAGGCGCCACAGGCCTCGCCGGCGTTGTCGAGGAAGGCCCGGTAGGACGCCTGCAGAATCCGGCCCCCGACGCGGGCCGCGAACGGCCAGGTCTGCTGCACGGCGGTTGTCGTACGCGGGAGCGCACTTCCGGCCTTGTAGACCTGGAAGTCCGCGTCGTCGGTGACGTCGAAGCACTGCGTCGGGTCGCCGTTCACGTAGCCGCCGAAGTGCGTCGCCCAGTACCAGGCGTAGGACTTCACGGCCACTGCGCCCGCCCTGAGCGCGTCACCGTCCCAGCTCGGGATCCACTCGTTGGGCAGCACGTTCTCCACGTACTGGTCGAATGGCACGGTCTGGATCGACACGGCGGTTGTGTTCCGGTCCGTCCGCACGAGCACCTTCATGCTGGCCGGGTGGCTAACCTGCGACGTGTTGCCGGTGCACGAGCCCGACCCGGTCGGCCGGCAGGTGACCTGGGCGAGTTCGCAATCGCCGGTGACCGACGCCACCGCGCCGGGTCGCAGACCACCGGGAATGGTCATCGGCGTCGGCTTCGGCGCCGGCGTCCCCGCGCCCGCGGCAGGCTCGCCGCCGGCACTCACGGCGAGCGCGGCGGCAAGCAGGCAGACAGCAACGGCAAGGACGCAACGGCGACGGGGCACAGCGGACCTTTCGGCGTCGATCAGGCAGTCCGACGACCATAGGGCACGTACCTGAACATTTCGATCGCCGTCGCCCGGCGGGCTCGATCGCAGTTAGGGTGACCGCGTGCCCATGATCTGCGCTGTCGTGTTCCAGCCGCAGGGGCGCCTGTACTACGCCGACCCCGGCGACTTGCGTCCTCAGGTCGGCGATCACGTGCTGTATCCGACCGACGACGGGCCTGAGGTGGCCCAGGTCATGTGGGCGCCGCAGTGGGTGAGCGACGAGATCGGCGGTTTGCCGCTGCTCGTCGGCGCCGCCACGCTGACCGACGAACAGGCCGCTGAGGTCAGCCGCAAGCGGCGCGCCGCGGCCAGCGTCGCGGCCCGCAAGCTGGTGCGCGAACACGACGTGCCGATGAAGATCGTCGGCGTCGACTGGGTTGCCGCGACCAACCATACGACCCTCTACTTCACCGCCCCGCACCGCGTCGACTTCCGCGCGTTGGTCCGCGACCTCGCCGCCACGCTCAAGGGCCGGGTCGACCTGCGTCAGCTGTCGGCGCGCGACGAGGCGCGGCTCACCGGCGGCATCGGCAGCTGCGGTCGCGACCTGTGCTGCTCGACGTTCCTCGTCGACTTCGAGCCGGTCAGCGTGCGGATGGCGAAGGACCAGGACCTGCCCCTCAACCCGCTACGCATCTCCGGCGCGTGCGGCCGACTGATGTGCTGCCTGAAGTACGAGCACCCGCTCTACCAGGACTTCGCCGAGAAGGCGCCGGCCGTGGGCAGCGACGTCGAGACCCCCGAGGGCGACGGACGGGTGATCGGCCACGACGTGCCGGGGGAGAAGGTCGTGGTCCGGATGGCCGCCGACGGGCGCCGGCATGCCTGTGCGCTGGCGTCCGTGTGTGCGAGCCGCAAGGCGTACGAGGGTCGGTACGAGCCGGCCGAGCCCGAGGTCTGACGGGCGGTCCCGTCCCGGCCGTCCCGTCCCGTCCCTGGCCCTCTTATCCCTCCCGTCCCGGGGGCGGGGTGTGGTGCTGGAGCTGTCTGACGGATGTACTACGTAGTGTTCCAGCCCGTTTGCTCTGCTCACCGTGACCAAGCAAATGCTCACTCCCACTGAGCAGAGCAAAGGCGCCGGCACATGCCTAGTGGGCCGCGGAGCGAACGTGCCGGTCATCCTGTCGAATCCGGAGCCTCCCGATCGACGCATGGGTGACAATCCGTTCGGCATCGGAGGACATCATGGGAACGACGCAGCAGGTTCGCGAGACGATCAACCTGGGTCAGACAGACGACCTTCCGCCGGTCGATTGGGCCGCGATCGTCGAGAAGCTAGAGGCCGGCTCGGCGCCGAGTCCGGATTCGCCCAACCCGCGTTCGACCTGGCTGACGACGATCAACGAAGACGGCAGCCCGCACGTCACGGCGGTCGGGGCCTTGTGGATCGACGGGACCTTCTGGTTCCAGACCGGCGACGGCACCCGCAAGGGACGTAACGTCGCCCGCGATCCGCGGTGTGCAGTGGCGGTGTCCATCCGCGACGCGGACGTCGTGATCGAAGGTGACGCGGTGCGGGTTACCGAGCCCGGCGCTGTCGCGCGCGCGGCGAAGGGGTGGGCCGACCAGGGCTGGCCGGCCGAGCCCGACGCAAGCGGGTCGGGCATCACCGCTCCGTTCAACGCCCCGTCACAGGGACCGCCACCGTGGGGGGTGTACCGCATCGATCTGCGCTCGGTGAGCGTGGTCCTGTCGGCCGAGCCGGGCGGACTCACCCGCTTCCGTTTCTGAACGCGGCATCGGGTGGCACCCGCCAGCGCGCGAGTGCTTGAGGTGTGCCACGCGATCGTCGACACCCGTGGACGCCTGTCCGCTGTCGGAGGTTCGGCTTATGGTCGCGTCCACCACCTCGAAGGAGGACGTCATGACCGTTCGCGACACCGCCTGGCCGCCCGGCACACCGTGCTGGGTCGACCTGATGACCCCTGACCAGCCCGCGGCACAGCAGTTCTACTCGGCGCTGTTCGGGTGGGATCTCGAGATCGGCGGCGACGAGACCGGCAACTACGCCTCGTGCCACGTAGACGGGCGCCGAGTCGCCGGCATCGGCGGAATGATGGGCATGGATCACCCGCCGGTGTGGAACACCTACCTCGCGACGGCCGACGCCGACGCCACCGGTGAGGCGGTGACGGCCGCGGGCGGCGCTGTGCTGGCGCCGGCGATGGACGTCATGGACTTGGGTCGCCTGGCCTTCGCCCAGGTGCCCGGCGGAGGCGTCTTCGGTTATTGGCAAGCCCGCAGTCACACCGGCTTCGGCATCGCCAACGAGCCGAACACGCCGACCTGGAACGAGTTCATGACTCGCGACTACGCCGGCGCGAAGGACTTCTACGCCAAGGTCTTCGGGTACACCTACACCGATCTCGGTGGCGACGATTACGACTACGCCACCATCGAGGTCAACGGGACGACGGTCGGCGGCATCGGCCGGCTGCCCGACGAGGTGCCCGCGCACGTCCCGCCGCACTGGCGCGTGTACTTCGCAGTGGCCGATTGCGATGCCGCGGCCGCCCGGGTGACCGAGCTCGGCGGCTCGGTCCAGGGTCCGCCCATGGACATGCCGTACGGCCGGCACGCCGACGTCGCCGACCCGCAGGGCGCCATGTTCTCGGTCATCAAGCCGGCAACGCCGTCGTAAGGCCGCGCCGACCCACCGGTTAGACTTTGCTCGTCGCGCCGAACGGTCATCCCGGCGCGCGCCGCCTTAGCTCAGTCGGTAGAGCACCTCACTCGTAATGAGGTTGTCCGGGGTTCGATTCCCCGAGGCGGCTCCACCATCGAACCCCCGCGTTCCGGGCCCTGTGCGGGCCGGGTTGCGGTGACTCATTCAGCTGGGGGTAGGCCGCCGGCGGGCGGTGCCGGCGGATCCGCGGTCGTCGCGGCGCGCCACGGCTTGCGCCATTCCGGAGCCGGCCAACCATCCATGATGTAGATCCGCTCGTGCGCAACCTTGTCCTCGCGGAAGTGCATCAAGCTGACCGTGTACATCCAGGGCGCACCGTCGTAACTGATCAGGTTCTCGACCAGGACCAGATCTTCTCGGTGGGTGATCCGCCGCGTGTGGAACCGCAGGGCCGCCGGGTATCGCCGCCGCCATTCGCGGAAGTTGTGAACCCCCTCGAAGCGTTCACCGGACTGCGGGAACTCCAGAACCGCGTCGTCGTGGTAGATCTCGTGCGATATGTCTTCGTCGCGACCGGAGAACTCCCAATGCCGGTTGAGAGCGCGTAGGAGTTCGGGCTCATCAAGCATCATCGTCCCCCACATCCATCCCCTTGGGCCCACAGCGTGCAGTGATTCTCGTCCGACGGTGCTGACGTTTCGGTGTGGCCGCCGAGCGGGCCGACACGCCGCAGAAATACCCGCTGCGTCGCCACGCACAAAGGGCGGCTGGAGCGGACTGGCGCAGAGCCCGCTCCAGCTCGCCCCTGTTCTCAGTGGTGCGGCTTGGACGTGGTGTCGCAGCCGTTGGGGTGGTGGATCTTCAGGTTGCCGTGCAACAGCGTTCCGCCGCCCTGCACTGCACCGTTCCAGGTCACCTGGATGGTCGCCTCGAGTTTGTGCCGGTCGACGTGTAGCTCGTCACCGTGTCCCCGGAGATCTTCTGACCGGTCGCGTGGTTGACCATCGTGAAGTGGCCGCTCAGCCCGTTCGGCTTGAGTCCGCCGACCATGCCGACCGACACAGCGGTGCCGGGCTGTGCAGGCTGACAGCCTGGTTGGACAGGAAGCCGCCGGTAGCCGGCAACTGCCCGGTGTCCGCGACCGGGCCGACGTGCACATGCACCGACGACAGCGCCGTGAGGTCGGCATCGAGCGCGTAGGCGCCGCCGGCGTAAGTAGTCGTGCCTCTGGTGCCGCCGCCTCCGCCGCCTGGAGGCTTCGCATTGGAGATGGCGGGCGTTGTCACGACTGCCGCATAACTTCCCCTTTCTGAGGAAAGGGCGACGGGCTCTACCCCTCGTCCGTCGCTAACGGTGGGGGGTGTTCGCAAAATCGCTTCCCACCTGCCGGGCTGCGTGCGGTCCACCAGCCGGACGTGTGACGTTTTCGCGTGAACTAACGCTGACTGTACGGAGGGACTTCTCTCACCCGAACGGAGCGCCGGACCATGCAGCTCGCCAAGTCGGCCGCGATCGTCGTGATCGCTGCAGCCGCGTCAGGCGGCATAGCTCTTGCCGCCGCCTCTCCCAGTGGAGCACCGGCTCAGCCTGGTCGAGAGCTGCCCTCGAACGCGGCATCGCAGGCGCAGGAACACGCGGCGGTTCCATTGAGCAGCCATCCGACGCCCAAGGCGACGAAGACCGCAGGGACAGGGAATGGCCATGGCAAGTCGGCCGACTCGCGCAGCCACGGCTCGCCGCATCCGAACCTCAACGGCCTCTGCCACGCCTGGCTGGCCGGTGCCGGCAGCCAGCACGGCAAGGCCCGCAGCAACCCCGCCTTCACCGCGCTCATCACGGCGGCCGGCGGCGCAGGCAACGTCGCCGGCTACTGCGCCACGGTCATCGCGACTCACCCGAGCGATAGCGAGTCCGACGACGCGCAAGAGTCCGGCGAGGCCGGTCAGCCCGACCATCCGGACCGGACAGACCACCCGGGCAACGGCCGGGTGACCGCGCACCCGACCGGCCGCCCGACGAAATAGAGCGCGCTGCCGCTCCTGCGACCGGCGCCGAACGTCGGCGCATGTCGGCGGATCGAGCCGGTTCCGGTGACGGGGCGCGGCGGGGTGCACAGTGGGTCCAGCACTTCGCCGTCGAGGAGAGGACCCATTGATGACCGAGACCGTCGCCGTGGCGCCCCGCGTGGGAAAGCGGCACCATCCCGCCTTCGTCGCCGTGGCCGAGAAGCGCGCGGCGAGTACGCAACTCAAGGTTGCCGACGGGATCACCAAGTTCGCCGGCTCGATGATGTTCGTGTACGTGCACGTCGTCGCGTTCGCGGTGTGGATGCTCGTCTTCGAGAAGAGCCCATGGCCGACGCTGACCCTGGTCGTGTCGCTCGAGGCGATCTTCCTGTCGACGTTCGTGATGATCGGGCAGAACCGGCAGGCCGCGTTCCAGCAGGCCAAGGCCGACCACGACTTCGAGACCAGCGAGCAGGAACTGCACGTGAACACCGAGCTCACCCAGGCGATCCACGAGATGATCACCAAGGTGCACGCGCAGGTGTGCGTCCCGCCGCAGCAACCGGCGGACTCTTAATCGATGAGGCCGGCAGTGCGCAGGGTCGCGACCCGGTTGTGCCACCGCCGGGCGTACGCGCACCGCTCATAGATCTCG
>NZ_JBHEMO010000123.1:0-33633 GCF_046262535.1 Jatrophihabitans sp.
GGCCAGGGCAACAGCGATCGCGCGCCCGATGCCGCGCCCCGCGCCCGTCACCATCGCAAGCTGCGAGGTAGGCCGACTCTCAACGGGGACCATGTACAGAGCCTCGCACCTCACCCGCGCCTTGCGGTGCCGGAGGTGTCCGGCGGTTCCCTCAAGAGCTGCGCTCCAGAGTCGTCGCGTTGCCGGATTGCGCCGATGCAGCACTCAGTCCCAGGGGCCCGCCTCACCCACCAAGGGCGCCGCCATCACGTGGCCAAGATCGCTGCTGGCCGCCGCTGACCTCATCGCCGCCCCGCCGGCTCGCGACGCGGACCTTCGCCGCCGAGTCTCGGCTCCCGCCGCGGGGTAAGACGCCAATAGGCGCTCACCGGACGGGCGCATTGGCGAAGGGAAGAGGGTTTTTCGAATGGCCCAGCAAGCACAGACCGTCGTCGTTACCGGTGCCAGTGGCGGCATCGGCCGCGCAGTTGCCCGTGCCTTCGGCGCCCGCGGAGCGGCGGTCGCGCTGGTGGCCCGTGGGGAGACCGGCCTGAAAGCTGCGGCGGACGACGTCCAGTCCGCGGGCGGGACGGCGCTGGTGCTGCCGACGGACGTGGCCGATCCGGTCGCCGTCGCCGCCGCGGCGCAGCGGGCCGAGGACGAGCTCGGCCCCGTCGACGTGTGGGTCAACGTCGCCTTCACGTCTGTCTTTTGGCCGCGCGGCCGTGATGTCACGGTCCTCTCACACACGCCCTAGTACACGCCACCACGGGACATCACGGAGAGACGCGGTCTGCCGTACTGGCAGGACCACGTCTCACCCGCCAGCACCTCCGAACAGCTACGCCCTGAGACTACGGATCAAGAGGTTGCAGGTTCGAGTCCTGCCGGGCGCGCCCACACCCCGATTCAACGGGTCCTCTGCCTCCTCAGCCCGATCACGCCGGCCGTCCCGGTACAGATTGGGTACACATCGACCTGGCCATCACGCCCATTCCCCCGACGCTGGGCCGCTAGAGATAGGGGGACCCGAAGTCATATGGAGGTGGTCGCGATGAGCGATGTAGGCACGGAGTTCGACCGGCCGTTCAGCGAGAGAGAGGTCGCCCTCCTGCTCGGCGTCTCGCCGAACACGCTCAAGCACTTGCGGTGGATAGGAAAAGGGCCCGCTACGTCAAGCTCGTCAGGAAGGTGGGCTATCGCCGGCAAGATCTGGCGAGTGGCTCAACGCCAACGTCATGGACCCAGGTATTCCGACGTAGGCAGTATCTTTCAATCGGCCGGGCGACTTAGGGAGGCGCACACGACCGGCCACGACGGCCGTATCCGCGTGGCCCCGCGGTCGAGGCGTCGGACATCGCTGTGTCTCGGGCTCTCCAGACGTTGGTGAGGTTGGCCGGCGGGGTCGCTCATTAATGTGCTGCGTACCCGCTGCGTCCCGGGTCAGGGTGGTTGGGACGTCGGTCGGGGCGGTGTCCACACCGTGCCCACACGGTGCACACACGCGCTTCGGTGGCGGCCCGAGCCGAGTGTGGTCAGCCACGTCGGGCAGTGGCCGATGTTAGGCGTGGCGGGCTTCGATGATCTGGCCGTGTGAGCCGGTCTCGGTGATGCGGTCAAGGCGCAGGCCGGCGCCGGCGAGCAGTGCGGTGAACTCGGCGGCGGTGCGTTCGTGGCCGCCGAGTACGACGAGCATGTTCACGTCGAGCAGGGGGAGTAGCGGCACGGCTGAGGGGTCGTCGGGGACGACGGCTTCGATGAGGATGAGCCTGCCGTCGGGGCGCAGCCCGGCGGCGCACGCCCGCAGGATTGCGGTGGCATGCTCGTCGTCCCAGTCGTGGAGGATGAGTTTCAGGACGAGGACGTCGGCCTCGGGGACGGCGGTGAAGAAGTCGCCGGCTGCGACGGCGCAGCGTTCGTCGAGTCCCCGCTCGTGGATGTGCGCGCGGGCCCGGTCGACGACTTCCGGCCGCTCCAGGACGGCGCCCTGGAGCTCGGGGTGGCGTGCAAGTAGTGCCGTGAGCAGGGTGCCGGTGCCGCCGCCGACGTCAACGATGTCTCGGGCGCCGGTCAGGTCCAGCCGGTCCACCACAGCGGCGGCAATCATCGTGGAGAGGTCCTCCATCGCGGCGGCGAAGTCCGCGCACTCCCTGGGGCGGCCGGCCAGGTAGTCGAAGAACGGGGCGGCCAACGCTTCCTGCGCGGTGCTGCGGCCGGTACGGATGGCGTCGTCGAGTCGGCCCCAAGGCAGCCAGTGCGCCGATGCGGTTATGGCCCGTGCCAGGCCGGCGAGCGAGCCGGGGACGTCAGTGCGCAGCGCCGCGCCCATCTCGGTGAGCGCGAACCGGCGGCCGGGTTGCTCGGTGAGGATGCCGACGGTGGTCGCGGCGCGCAGCAGGCGCAGCAGGGCCGCCGGGAGGCATCCCGTGGCCGTCGCGAGCTCGTCGCCGGATCTGGGGCCGTCGGCGACCTGGTCGGGAATCTCCAGCCGGGCGAGCGTGCCGGCGATCTGGCTGGACCAGAAGCCGAGCACCACGCCGTACATGCGGTTCACCGCAGGGGGCGCACCGGCGAGCAACTCCAGCGGGGCCGGTTGTGCAGCCGTCTGCGGCGACGCGGCCGGTGCCGACGGGAATGGGGGCTCGGTCACCTGGTTCATAACGACCTCCTCGGCTGGAGCGCTCTGAATACACCGTCGTTTCCGGGAGGGTCCGCGTCATCGGCCGGAACTACTCATTTGGATTGCTCAGACGCCCGGCAGCGCGGTCCGTACCTGCCGGCGGCTGCCCAGGCCCAGCTTTGTCAGCACATGCTGAACGTGGTTCTGCACCGTGCGCTCAGACAGCTGCAGCCGCTGGGCGATCTCCCGATTGGTGAGCCCCTCGGCCACTAATGCGGCGATACCGAGCTCCCGACGGGTCAGCGGGCCGGCCAGCGCGGTGTCGAGGCGGTTCTGCAGTGCGGTCGCGGCCTCCGACAGCGGGGTCATGGCCAGCGTGCGCGCTTGGCCCGCGGCCTCGCCGGCCAGCGCGCGGGCGCGCGCGACGTCGCCCGGCTTGTCGCGGCTCGACAGCGCGGCGGCGAGCTCGTACCGGGCCTCGATCGCGAACCCGGGTGCGCCGGCGCGTTCGCTGGCTGCGGCGGCCGCGAGCAGATCCTCGACTGCGTCATCGAGCAGACCGAGGTGCCGGGCGGCCTTGCCCAGCCACAGCTCCACCGGGCCGAGCCAGAAGACCGGGACCGCGCTGACCCGGGCGGTGACGTATCGACCCCGGCTGTGCGACAGAATGTGCCGGAGCTCGGCCAGGTCATCCGGCCGGTCAAGTGCTGCGGCGACGACCACGCCGAGCGCGTAGCAAGCCGAGGCCACATGCGGCCGAGGATGCCAGTCGGCGACGGGGCCGAGGGGTGCGTAGCAGGCGGCGGCCTGGGTCAGCTGACCGCTCAAGGTGAACAGGTATCCGGGCCCGATGGCGTCAAGCACCCCGCGCGTATGGAAGGGCGAGACGGTGGCTGCCCTGCGGTCAGATGGGAAGAGTTCGCCGACGGCCGCGACGTCGTGGCCGAGGTGGTGCCCGAGTGCAGCGGCCAGGCCCGCGGCGGCCGCGTGCGCGAGGGGCAGCGGCGTGACGGCTCGCAGCTCACCGAGCAGTGCGCGGGCTTCGGCGAACCGGGCCTGCGACTGGGCCAGCGTCGCGCGGGTGGCTAGCACCTGCCAGCGCGCCGGTGAGCCCCCGACCTCGTCGGCACACCAGCTGAGGGGATCGAGGTCCCGGTGGACCCCGGCCAGGTCGCCGCGCTCGAAGGCGGCGGAAACGGAGAACAGGCGGCCGCGCAGGACCGTATCCCGGTGCACCGGGCCCAGCTGCTGCATCCGCTCGCCCAGCCGGGCGCGCTCTTCGACGTCCCCGGGACCGGTCACAACCAGCAGCCGCGCCGTGAGCGCCGTCTCCATGGCCCCGGGGTCGCCGGTGCGCTCGGCGATAGCCAGCGCCCGGCGGCTGGCCGGCTCCGCGCCGGGGTCGCCGAGGTACATGCCCACCTCGGCCAGGCGTGCCGTGACCCGCGCCAGCAGCGGGCTGGGCTCCGTGCCGAGCGCCGCTATCGCCTCATCGGCAAGCGCTCGGGCGGCGCGGTCCGAGTTCGTTTCGCCGACGCCCTCCAGGCACAGGGCCGCCTCGGCCTGCAGGTCCGCGCGGCCGAGCCTCCGGGCGACGGCGGCGGCCTCCAGACACGCCCGTAACCGTCCCGCTATGTCGGCGCACAGATGTGCCGCCGAGCCGAGGGCCAGCAGCAGCCGGCACCGCGTGACCTCGTCGATCGCGCCGGCCCCTACGTCCAGGGCCTGCTGAAACAGTCCGGCCGCCTCCTCGAAGGCGCGGCGGCGCAACGCCTCGTGCCCGGCCCGCTCGATCCAGCTCGCCGCGACATCCCGCTCGCCGGCGGCCGCAGCGATGGTCCACAGCCGCGCCAGTTCACCGAGGTGATGGTCGAGTTCGGCGGCGTACAGCTGCTCAACCACCCCGGCCGCGGTCCGGGACAGCGTCACCCGCTCGAGCGCACCGAGCCCGGACACGACCGCGTCCCGCACGAGCGCATGGGCGAAGCGCCATCGACCCACAGACGCAGCCACGACGAAGCCACCGGTCTCGGCCTCACGGACCGATTCGGCGCAGGTCAGCGGGTCCATCGCCAGCGTTCGCGCCACAACGTCCGTCGTGAACTCCAGACCGAGAATCGCTGACGCCGACAGCAGCTGCCGGCATCCGGGCGAGAGCCGGGCCAGCCGGGCGGCGACCACGTCGCGCACACTCGTGGGCAGCGCCCGGACGGCGCCGGCGCCGTCCGTACGGATGAGCCGGCCGAGCTCGGTCACCAAGAACGGGTTGCCTCCCGTCCGGGCGCGCACCTCCCCGACGGAGTCCGCCGCTAGTCGTTCGCCGACGACCACGTTCAGCACCCGTCCCACGGCCGCGGCGTCCAGGCCCTTGAGCTCCAGTCGGACAGTGGCCGGATCTGCCAGCAGCTCGGCCAGCAGCGGCCCGTTCCCCGGCTCCGTGCTGCGCTGCATGATCAGCAACAGCAATGGCCGCCCCCGCACGGTGCGCACCACATGCCGGAGCAGCAGCAGGGAACCGGCGTCGGCCCACTGGACGTCATCCAGAACCACCAACAGCGGCAATTCGCGGGTGACCCGGGCCAGCAAGCGGGCTGTCGCATCGGACACTGCAAACCGCTCGGCTTCGCACTGAAGCGAGGACAAGGGAGGCCGGGGTGGAGGTAGCTCTTCAGCCAGCCAGCGCAGATCGTGGGCCGAGTCCACCTCCCGGGTCAGCGCAGCAACGTCGCAGTGCTCCCGCAGCCCGCGGAAGATCTGCCTCCACGGCCATAGCGGCGGTGCGCCGGCGTCCGCCACGCCCGTGCCCCACACCACGGCTAGACCCTGTGCGGCCGCGCGCGCACGCGCCTCCTCGGCCAGCCGCGTCTTGCCGATGCCCGGTTCACCGCAGCAGAGAATGACCTGGGTTGCACCGTCCAGGGCAGAACCGATGGCCTGATCCAGGACAGCGAGCTCGGCGTCCCTACCGGCCATGTCGATGCGCACGGGCCCCGACCTCCACGCCGAGCCGACTCCGCGAACGCTAGCGCTCAGCGCCGCCACGGACCACCGGAAAGAACCAGTGTGCATTCGACTACTGACAACCGCTACCGATGCGAACACCCACGTACTGAGCAGGAATCGGTGGTGATCAAGGACCGCTGTTCCTGCGCCGCCGTCGAAGCGAGGACGTCGTCGGCTTCCAGACCCGGGGGACGACAACGACGGCAACAGTCGCAATAACACCGGTTCGCAGTCGCCGCCGGTTGCCGCCCTGCTCGCATCGGGTGGGCTGGGCTCGGCGTAGTACGACGCCGAGCCCACCGCGCCGGAGACATGGCTCGGTGGGCCGGCCGAGGTTGAGGCGGCGCTCGTCGGCGGCGCGCCGGCAGCGGGCCGGCCGGTAGCGGTCACGGCGACCCTTCCTGCGGGCGTCACCTATGGGACCGGAAGGACGACTGGGCGCGGCGAACCGGACGTGAGCGGGAGCACGGCCGGCGGGCATGGGTGGCGAGCCGAAGCGCACATAGGTATGCACCGAGCGGGTTGGGCGACTGCCGTGACCATGTTTGGCGAATGCACGCTGATAGCCGATGACAGTGCGTATCTCAAGGGCCGCAGCCGACTGCTCCGAGTCCTTCTTCTTCGTCACGCCATCCAGTGTCGCCGTCATCAGACGCCAACGCTCCCCGCCGAGCACTAGCTCGACGTGTCAGGCCAGAAACACCGTTTTCAGGACAGTCGGCTTTGAAGAGCGGGATCGCACGGCATCGTCCGTTTGCGAGCTGGAGCCAGGTCAGGGCTTCGGCTCAAGTATCAGAACCGGTCTTTGGGGGGTCGTACGCACCGCGCACTCTGGGTCGAAGCATGGCGCGTATCCGGCGAGTTAGTCGCGTGCCCTTGGTCGGACGAGTCCGCTTTCGTAGGCGAAGATCACTGCTTGAACGCGATCAGTCAGTTGGAGTTTGTCGAGTACGTGGGAGACGTGTGTCTTGGCGGTGGCCTCGCTGACGACGAGGTGGGCGGCAATCCGGGCGTTGGACAAGCCCTGGGCTAGTAGCAGTAGCACTTCCCTTTCTCGTGCGGTCAGGCTGTTGACTGCAGCTGGTGGGTGCTGCCCGGGTGGCGGTCGTTGGGCGAAGTCCTCCACGAGCCGCCTGGTGACGGATGGAGCTAGCAGCGCGTCTCCCGCGGCGACGACGCGGGCGGCGGTCACGAGTTGTTCGGGAGGGGCGTCCTTGAGAAGGAAGCCGCTGGCGCCGGCGGAGAGGGCTTGGTAGACGTACTCGTCGAGATCGAAGGTCGTGAGGATGAGCACCCGTGTGCGCCGCCGTTCCTCGCGCAGCAGCTGGCGGGTGGCCGCGATCCCGTCCAGCTTCGGCATCCGGATGTCCATAACAACTAGATCCGGGTCGTGGCGGTGCACCGCTTCGATGGCTTCGAGACCATCGGCTGCCTCGGCGACGACCGCGATGCCCTTCTCGGCGTCCAGGATGCGGCGGAAGCCGGCGCGGACCAGTTGCTGGTCGTCGGCGATGACGACCCGGATGGTCACGAGCCTGTTTCGCTCAGCGGCAAGCTGGCAAGCACGCGGAAGCCCGAACCGCAGAAACCGGCTTCGAGGGTCCCGCCATACAACAAGACCCGTTCCCGCATGCCGACGAGGCCGTGCCCGGTGCCGTCGGGGGGCGGCCCGGTCGGGCCGCCGTCGTCGGTGACCTCCAGCTCGAGGGCCTGTGGCCGGTAGCGCACCGTCAGGTCCGTCGCGGAGGGATGTCCATGCTTGATGCTGTTGGTAAGGGCTTCCTGCACGATCCGGTAGGCCGACAGATCTAGTCCGGCCGGCAGCGGTCGGCGCTCGCCCTCGACCGTCAGCCGCACCGCCAACCCGGCGAGGCGCACCTGATCAACCAGCGTCTCAACCTCGGCCATGCCCGGCGCTGGCCCCAGCTCCGGGCTCTGCTCGGTACGCAGGATCCCGAGCAGCCTCCGCAACTCGACCAGCGCCTGCCGGCCGGAGGACTCGATCACTCCCAATGCCTCGGCGACGTCACCCGGGGCGCCGGGCGGCAAGGTGTGGCGTGTCGAGCCGGCCTGCACCACCATCAGGCTGACGCTGTGAGCGACCACGTCGTGGAGTTCGCGGGCGATGCGGGCTCGCTCGTCGGCGACCGCGGCCCGCGCCTGCTGATCACGGTCGTGCTCAAGGAACCGGGCCCACTGCTCCAGCTCGACCACTCGGACCTCCCGGCCGTGGAACAAGATGCCGATGCCGAGGAACAGGCCTAGCGCGATGTACAACCCGAGATCCACGCTTTTATCGGCGAGCAGCTCCGGCACGGGGACCACGGCAAATCCCGCGGCCAGCACCCCAGCCCCGGCCAGCGCAGCCCGGCGGCCGCCATGGGCAGCGCACGAGAATGCGGCCAACACGCCGGCGATGATGAACGCGGCCGGGCCCTGCGTGCTCGGCGCGACGAGATGCAGCCCCTTCGCCACCGCGCCGGTGCCCATGAGGACGGTCGCGACGACCACGAAAACCAGCAGTGGGCTTCGTCGCCGCCACGCCAGCGGCAGGGTGGCTGCGGCCGCGAGCAACGCCAGAAGAAGCCGGCCAGCGCCATCGACGTCGGCTCTGGCCTCCTGCTGCAAGGCGACCTCTGCCAGCACAAGAAGCAGACCGGCGACCGCAGCGTCAAGCCGCCACGGCACCGCCAGCCATTCCGAGACCGCTCGACGCGTGACCACGCACCGACCGTAGCGACCGTCGTGCGGTTTCACATCGGCCGTGAGCCTGATAGCAAGCGCATGTCCTCCGACTTACGGGGGACGGAGCCCGAACTGTCTCCGCCGCTCGGAGTCACAAAGATGCGACCGGCGCCCGAGGCGGCAACCAATCCGGTGCGTCCATCCTTTCCCTCTGACGGCCCTCCAGAGCAGGGACCGCACGAGCAGATCGGAGACGCACGATGACAGATCGGACCTTAGGACGGGTGGGCGCCGCGGGCGGCGCAGCCTTCGTCGTACTCGCCCTGGCGGCCGGAGGCGGCCAGGGGCCGGCGAATGACGCCTCCCGCGAGCAGATCGGCCGCTACTTCACCACCGCCAAGACGATCGGCGGCTTCACCGCAGCCGGCCCGCTGCTCGAGATCCTGGCGATGCTGTGCCTGTTGGTCTTCTGGTCTCGGATCACCGGCGCGGTTCGCCGGGTCGAGAGCGATGAGGGGTGGCTGCACCGCGTCGTCTATGGCGCCGGTGTCGGGTCGGTCATCCTCAAGCTCTCCTCGTTCCCAGCTGCGTTTGCCCTACACTCCCGCTCCGGCAAGGGCGTCGATCCGGCGCTACTCACCGCCCTCTATGACATGAACAACGCCGCCTTCGTCCTCGGCTGGGCCGCCAGCGGCGTGGCCCTACTCGGCGTCGCCGTCGCGGCCCTGCGGTACGGTGCGCTGCCCCGCTGGATCGGCTACGGCGCCGCCGCTATCGGCCCGGCACTGCTGCTCGCCGTGCCATTCGCCGATGGGCCCGGACCGGTCGCGTTCCTGGCCCTGCTGCTCTGGCTGGGCGCCACCAGCCTCACACTCATGATCCGCCCAGAGCAGGCCTCCAAGCCGGAGGCGGCGCCTTCGATCTCCACTAGCGCCGCCTACATCTGAAGGTTCCCGTGGCTCGGGCGCCGCGATGTGGTCGCGCCCGAGCCACGATGACCACCCGAAGGCGAGCGCTCGCCGGGCAGCGCGGGTTGAACACCTGCATAAGTCGAGCAGACCCTGAGCGACGGGTGCCAGCTCGCGTCAAAGCGCCGGTTCTGCTCGACATCCCCATCTGCCGCGAAGCGGCTCTACCGGGTCTGCCCGCAGGTAGGGCGCTCATCTACCGTGGCGCGGCCGGATGAAACGCCGCGTCAGGACGGGCGATCGGCGTGGTCCTGTTCTGTGCCTATTTCATTCCGATGATGCGTGGCGTACTTCAGCGAACTCCGGGAGGTGTGCTCAAGCGCTTACAAACCCCGGGCGCGGAGCATCATGTGCTGCAGTGGTCGCACCGGATGTTGTCGGTGCCGTCACCGTGCTCGCTACCCCGCGGCGCCGAGTGACAGCGCGGCGTCGAGGTCGCGCAGCCAGGCGGTGGCGCGCAGGTCGGTGAACGTGTCGCGGGCGGTAGCCAGGTGCGGGGCGGCGTCGGCGGAGCGGCCTCGGCGGGTCAGCCACGCGCCGAGGGCGGCTTGGGTGCGGGCGCGGTCGGGGATCGCGCCGACGTCGTCGAGCGCGCTGATGGCGGTGTGCAAATCGGTCTCGATGTCGGCGATGTCGGCGGGGTCGGCGGGGCGTGGGTCGAGGGAGTTCAGGGTTCCGCGGAGCCGCAATACTTGGGCGGTGAGCAGCGGGCTCCATCTCGTGGGCGGGACGTCGGTCACGGGCCGGAGCAGTTTCCGGGCCGTCGCGAAGTCCTCCGTCTCGATCAGCCAGCTAACCGACAGCGCCCAGAGTTTCGGGAACTCGTCATCGAGGCCGTTGTACGTGAACGCGAGATCGACCGTTCGTTGGGCCGCCGTCGCGAGGCCGGCGGCGTCGCCGCGGACACGGGCGTGCATCGCCTGGTTGGCGGCGAAACACATGTCGTCGATCGACTCGGGCCGGTCCCGCTCGCCCAGGACGCCCATCGCCTCGAGCGCGTCCAGGTCGACGCTCTCGTCGCGGGCCCACGCGATGATGGCTGTTTGTAGCCCCACGAATGCTTGCTGGTTTTTCTCGGGTGGTCGTTGGCGCAGCAGTGGTCGGTCAAGGATGGTGGCCACGTCGTCCCATCTGCCGGCGAGCGTGAGTGCGGTGCATTGGTTGACCGCCGTGTGCCAGCACATGCCCGTGTTGCCGGTTTGCTCGATGACGCTCATCGCCTCCTCGCCGGCGGCTAAGGCCGCGGCTAGGTCACGGTTGATTCCGAAGGCGAGCAGGTTGAGGAGCGCCCGCCCGAGCTCGGCTCCCAGGTGATGATCGCGGGCGAACGCGGCGGCGTAGTCCAATAAGGTCACGCCGACCCGGGATTGCCCCCGCAGGATGAGCGCGGTGGCGTCGTCGATCAGGGCGGCGGCGACCTCCCGGTCGTCCCCGGTGTCCTCGGCCAGCGTGACGGCGCGCTCTGACCATATTGGCACTTCGCCGTGGTCCCCGCGGTCGCGCAGGGTGGCGGCCAGCTGCCGGGCGAGGCGGGCGGCGGTGAGGGTGGGGAGTCCGTCGAGGGCGCCGCCGGCGAGGTAGGGCTGCAGGAGGGTCCACGCTTCTTCGATCTGGCCAGACCAGCGCATGGCATTCGCAGCGTTGACCGTCGCCTCGCCCACCGCGACGGGGTCGGCCTCGAGCTGGCCGGTGGCGATGGGGTGGGCGTAGGCGATGCACTGTGCCAACGCCCCGGCGGCGAGCGCGGCTTCGGCAGCCAGGATACGAAGCCGGACCTGACCGGCGAGGTCGGTGGCGAGGGTGAGCGCTTCGTCCAAGGCACGGACGGCCGCGGCCGGAGCACCGACAGCAACAGAGCGTTCGGCCGAGCGCTGCAGCCACTGCCCGAGCCGCTGCACCAGCTCCGCGTGCTGGGCGTCGTCGGCGCCGACGAGGGATACCGCATCCCGTAGGTGTTGGGCGATGACGGTGCTGAGTTCGCTGTCGTTGTCGGCGGAGGACTCGAAGTAGGCGACAACGGCGAGGTGGCGTTCGAGCCGGTCTCGGCGCGATTGCGTTTGGTAGGCCACCGTGCGCACGACCGTTTGGACGAAGGCGTACTGACCCTCCTCCGACGACAGCCGGTCGGTGATCGTGGTGAGCAGATCTCGCCCGACGAGCATGCGCAACACCGTCGGCAACTCGTCAGAACGGCCACTGATCGCGGCAAGCGCGGCAAGGCTGAACGTGTGTCCGAGCACCGAGGCGGTAGCGAGCACCGCGCGTTCGGGCGCGGGCAACAGATCGAGCCGGCTGGCGACCAGCACCTGCAGACTGGCGGGCGCCGCCAGCGCGGCCAGCGCGGCAGCATCCACGCCCGTTGCCAGTCGCACGGCGCCTGGTTTCCGCGTCGGCCCGCCGGCCGTGAGCCCTTGGTCGTTCATCGCGCGTACGGTCTCGATCGCATACAGCGGGTTGCCTTCGGCCCGCTCGATGAGGGCATCGCGTGCGTCGGCGGGCAGTCCCTCGACCAGACTGTCCAGCAGGCCGGCAATGTCGCCGCGGGACAGCGTCTCCAAGCCGATCATGCTGGCCCGGCGCAACGCGGCGAGTTCGGGTCGCCGCGCCAGCAGCTCGGGCCGGGTTAGCAACACGATGAGCATCGGGACCTGCGCGACGGTCGAGAGATGTTCGATGAAGTCCAGCAGCCCGTCATCGGCGTACTGCGCGTCGTCGACGACCCACACGACCGCCGCTTCTGCACTGCCCGAAAGGCGTTCGAACCAGGTCAGCCAGGCGCTGAACAGGTCTTCGCGGGACTGGCCGCCTGCGCCTGGAAGCCCGAGCAGGCTCACCAGCGACGGCAGCAACCAGGATCGTTCGACAGGTTCAGGCACATACGTGTCGAGATGGGCGTCCAGCTTCGCCCGAGTAGTGGCCTCGGTATCCCCGTCCGTCGCGCCGATGCGACCGCGGACCGCCGAGGTCAACGCCGAGAACGCCACACCATCGCCATAGGCCAGGCAACGGCCGCGGTGCCACAACACCGTCGCGGAAAGCCCGTCGATGTAGTTGTAGAACTCCGAACCGAGCCGCGTCTTGCCCACGCCGGCGTCACCGGACACGATCACCAGCCGCGGTCGGCCCTCCTCGGCCGCGACATGGAACATCTCCTTCAACACGCTCAACTCGCGCCGCCGCCCCACCAGCGGCGCCTGCACTCGATCGGAGCTGCGCTCACCCCCGACCAGGCCGCGCACGGCTGTTGCCGCGAACAGCACGACGGGCTCGGCCTTGCCCTTCAGCTCATGCGAGCCGACGTCGGCGAAGTCGATCGAGCCGGCCGCCAGCGATCGGGTCTGGGCGTCCACCCACACCGTGCCCGGCTCGGCCTTGGTCTGGACTCGGGCCGCCGTGTTCACCGCATCGCCGGCCACCATGCCCTGGTCGGTCGCGCCCAGCGTCACCGCGACCTCGCCGGTCACCACCCCCACTCGCATCGACAGGCCCGGCGCGCCGACCGACTCACCGAAGGCTGCCACAGCATCGATCAGGTCCAGCCCGGCCCGCACCGCCCGCTCGGCGTCGTCCTCATGCGCGGTCGGGACACCCCACACCGCCATCACTGCGTCCCCGATGAACTTCTCGATCGTCCCGCCGTAGCGCCCCACGACCTCCCGAGCGGTCTCGAAGTATCGGCCCAGCAACTCGCGGACCTCTTCCGGGTCGCGCGACTCCGACAGCGTCGTGAACCCGACCAGATCACCAAACAAAACCGACGTCACGCGCCGCTCAGCCGACGCTGGGACGGCAAGTGGTAGCGCCACCGCGGGCACGTCCAGCGAGGCCCCGCACGCGCCACAGAACTCAAAGCCCTCTGTCGCCGGACTGCCACACGAAGGACAGACCCTCTCCATCCCCGCACCACAGCGGCCACAAAAGCGATGCCCGGCCGGGTTCTCGGTCCCACAGGACATGCACCTCACGGGCGGCGTCCGGGGATCACCCCCGGACTCTAACGCTCCGCGACCCCGAACAGACCCGGCCTGTTGGTCCGCTTTCGCAGTCGGTATACAGCCGAGTTGCATCAAGTCGAGTCGCGGTCGGGGGAACGGGGGCCGTCGATCGCGCGTCTCAAGGGGCGGCGCAGAGAGGCGTTGACGCCCGAGATTCGTCGTGGAGCTATCGGCCGCTTCGCTCGCGAAACTGGAGCGGTATCGCACGCAGTCCTGCTTGGTTGGCTCGTCGACCTCGTTGTCGCAGAGGTGATCGTCCGGCGCCGCCGCGTCACGGCGCGCCCGCAGCGGGCGGACGTTCGCGCCGATGCAGCGTCTCGACGATGACCGGGGCAGCGAGCTCGGTGGCGAGGAGCAGGTCGTGGAACCGGTGCGGCCGGCCGCGCGTCGCCCGAGTGATCAGCCGACCGGCGCCCCCGGCCGCCATCAGCCCGGCGAGCACGCGCATGCGATTCACGTCGGGTTCTTCGCGGCCCGCCGCGTCGAGCCAGCCCAGGCCGTAGCCGGCGAAGACGGCGCCCATGAAGCGCACGTGCGAGTCCACCGTGGCGTCGGCGGCCATCCCCGGTTCGACGGATACGCCCCCGAGCACCTGGACGCCGCCGATCGCCATACATGTCCAGCCGGTCAACTGTCCGAACGTGCGCAGTGTCGGCATCACGTCATCGCTTTCCTGGTCGCTAGGTCGGCAAGGGGTGGCCCGCCGGTGTTCAGGTTCTGAATTGGAAGAGTTCAGCATCCTCGTGAACGTGGCCTGGTCGGCCGCATTGGTTGCTGCGGCGACGCCCCGGTCGACGAAGACGAACCAGTCTTCGACGGCATGGTAAACCGTCACTGCCGTGTTGATCAGGATGCCGCAGTTGTAGGCGAGCAGGACGCCCGGTCGTGCCCGGATGGTGATGCGATCTCTCACGGACGGGCGCTGGGGGCACGTGTCCCCGTGCAAGGCCGCGAGGTCACGAGGTTCAGCGGCGTGCGTCGGCCAGCTCGAGTATCGCGGCGGCGACGGCCTGCGGATCGATCAGCATGTGCAGGTGCTGGCCCGGGACGCGTTTCGTGAGCCAGCCGGAAGCGAGCGCCTGCTCCGCGCCGGCGTCGTAGGGCTCGGCAAACCAGATGTAGGCGCAGTGGACCCCCTCGTCCCAACCGTGGGGGGCCGGTGGCAGATGGTCGTAGTAGGCGACGGGCATGCGCTGCTGCTCGGCCTCGACCCGGCTGCGCACTTCGGCGTCCGGGAACAGCTCGGCGATATCCGATTCCTCCCACCAGGACGTCCACGGCGGAAGCTTTCCGTCCGCGCCGGTCAGGGGCGCCAGGAACTCGCGTGACGCGTGGTAGCCGGCCCCGGGGAGCGCGGCGTCGACGAACACCACCCCCCGCACCTGGCGACCCAGTTCGGCCAGCGCTGCCGGTACGTACAGGCCCGCGTTGCTGTGGGGCACGAGGATGACGGGCTCGCGGCCCGCTGCCCGGACGACGGCGTCGACCCCGGCCGGCCAGTACGGCGGCCCGCTGTGCGAAACGCACTGCAAGCTCGGCACCGGCGCTCGCCGCCCGGCCCGCTGCAGCACCTGGGCGGTCGCCTCCCACGTCGCCGGTCCGAGCAAGGGACTTGGGATCAGCATGATGCTCGGCTCCATGCCGCCAGGCTTACACCCTCCGGCAGCGCCGGAACTGCTCGTTCGCTCTGGGCGAGAAAGTAAGGCGGGGCAAGACCACCGTCAGGCGACGCGCGACTGCTCGACGGCGGGGTTCAGGGTCATCCCGTGTCCCGGCGCGTCGCTGTCCGGATGCAACGCACCGTCGTACACGGGCGGGACGCCGCGCAGCAGCTGCGGCTCGATGCGGGCGTGGTCGGCGAACCACTCGACGTGGCGCAGGTTCGGAACCGCCGCGGCCACCGCAGCGTGCAGCGACGGGGCGCAATGCGCGGACACCTGCAGGTTGTGCGCCTGGGCCAGCGCGGCGCCGCGCAACCACCCGGTGTAACCCCCGCAGCGCGTGGCGTCGAGCTGCAAGCAGTCGACCGCCGGCAGCAGCGCGGTGGCGGCGTAGACATCGCTGGCGTATTCGCCGGCCGCGACGTCACAGTGCAGCGCTTCACGCAGCAGACGAAGGCCGGTGACGTCGTCGCTCGAAACCGGTTCCTCGAACCAGACGACGCCGGCGTCGTCCAGAGCGTGGCCGACGCGGCGGGCCTGGCCGACGGTGTACCCGCCGTTGGCGTCGACCATCAGTTCGGCGTCGTTGCCGGCGTGTTCGCGCAGCCGCCGGACGCGGTGCAGGTCCCGGTCGACGCGCGTACCCCATGACTCGCCGACCTTGATCTTCATCGCGGTGCAGCCGGCCGACTGCCACCACCGCACCTGTTCGGCGAGCTGCTCGTCGGTGAGGGTGGTGAAGCCGCCCGACCCGTAAGTCGGCACCTCGGTGCGGCAGCGGCCGAGAAGTGTGCTCAGCGGAGCCTCGAGCAGACGGGCCTTGAGGTCCCACCAGGCGACGTCCACCGCGGACAGCGCCTGCATGACCAGTCCCTGCGTGCCGATGTTGCGGCACGCGCGGTGCATGGCCGACCACCCAGCGGCGATGTCGAAGGCGTCCCGGCCGGTGATCGCGCCGGCCAAATGGTCGGCGATGACCTGCGCGGCCGCACCCGTGCTGTACGTCCAGCCCAGCCCCGTGCGGTCACCGGCTTCGAGTTGTACGGTCACGACCGTCGTGGCGTCCCAACGCATCGTGCCGTCGGCTTCGGGCTCCGGGGTCGGGAACCGGTACACCGCGGTGCGTAGCGCGCCGATCGGCGGTCCCTGGCCGGCCATCATGCGTCCTGGCTCTCGACGAGCCCGCTACGGGCGTGCCGGACCAGTCGGTCGGCGGCCCGCGCGGCCAGCGCCATGATCGTGAGCGCCGGGTTGGCCGATCCCTGCGTGGGGAGCGTGCTGCCGTCGACGACGTAGAGGTTGGGCAGGCCGAACACGCGCTGGTCGCGGTCGACGACGCCGTCCGCGGCCCGGGCCGCGAGGCGGGCGCCGCCGACGAGGTGCGCGTAGCGATCGATGGTGACGACCTCGTCGGCGCCCGCGGCTTTCAGGATCGTCTCCATCGACTTGGTAGCGGCCTTGGTGAGGGCCTTGTCGTTGTCGCACTGGCTGTAGGAGAAGTGCGCGACCGGCAGGCCGTGCCGGTCGGTCTCGTCGGCCAGGGTGACCCGGTTGTCCGCCTGAGGCAGGTACTCGCAGAGCGCGCCCAGGGTCGCCCAGTGCACGTAGTCGCGCATGTACTCCCGCAACGGCGCGCCCCAGTGTCCCTGCGCGGTGATGTGTTCGGCCCAGGTAATGGGCAGCGGCGACACGGTCTGGATCGACCAGCCGCGCTTGTACGGCTTGGTCGGATCGGTTTCGTAGAACTGCTCTGACGACACCTCCGGCGGCGGCGCCTTGTACATGCGGATCTCCTCGTCGAACCGGCCCGCCGTCTGCGGAGCGCCCTGCACCATCAGGTAGCGCCCCACCTGGTCGAAGTCGTTGCCCAAGCCGTTCGGGTAGCGGGGGGTCGCCGAGAGCAGCAGCAGGCGAGGCGTCTCGATGGAGTACGCCGCCACGGCGACCGCCCGGGCGCGCTGCCGGTGCTCGCGTCCGTCGCGGAAGTAGCTGACCCCCGTCACTCGTCCGGTGAAGTCGTCGACGAGGATCCGGCTGACCATGCTGTCCGGACGGATCTCGGCACCGTGCGCCAGCGCGTCGGGGATGTGCGTGATGAGCGGGCTCGCCTTGGCGTTGACCTTGCACCCCTGCAGGCAGAAGCCGCGATAGATGCAGTGCGGCCGGTTGCCGAAGCGGCCGTTGGTGATGGCGACGGGTCCGACCCTCGCCTCGATGCCCGCGGCGCGAGCCCCGCGCAGAAGACGTCGCCGTTGCCGCTCACCCGGTGGGCGTGGTGCGGGTAGCTGTGCGGGTCCCCCCATGGCCAGTCCTGGCCGGCGACGGGAAGCTCCTGCTCGATCGCCTCGTAGAACGGTTTCAGCTCGCTGTAGTCCAACGGCCAGTCAGCGCCCACGCCGTCGGCGGTCAACGTGTGGAAGTCCGACGGGTGGAAGCGCGGCGTGTACCCGGCGTAGTGCACCATCGAGCCGCCGACGCCGCGACCGGAGTTGTTCGAGCCGAGCGGCACCGGATGCGTTCCGCCGATCTGGCGCGGCTCGGTCCAGTACAACGTGTGGGCGCCCCGTTCGTCGGAGACCCAGTCGGTGTCGGGGTTCCAGAACGGCCCGGCGTCCAGGCAGACGATCCGCCATCCGGCGCGGGCCAGGCGCTGGGTGAGGACGCTGCCGCCGGCCCCCGCGCCGACGACGACGAGGTCCACTTCGTCGTCGTCGTCGAAGCGGCGCATGTCGTGTCGCAGCTGGTGGTTGGTGCGGCTTCCATCGTTGGGAATCAGCCAGGCCGACTCGTTGCGGGCCCGCACGCGGGCGTAGGAACCTCTCATCCGGCGTCGCTCCCCGCCGTCGGACCGGCGAGGTCGGCGTGCTCGTGGCGGGAGCGTTCGACGCGTTGGGCGAACGTGACCGGGTCGGCGTCGAAGGAGTCGGGGACCTCCCACTTCTCCCGTGCGTCGATGCCCGGGTTGAGGTACCCGCGCGGATAGGCGGGGCCACCGAAGCCGATCTCGTTCCACGCCCAGGGATGGGAGTAGAACGCGGTGCACGCGTAGCGCGTCCACAGACTCCAGACGTGCGTCGCGGACCACTCGTGCCAGGTCCTTCCGTCGGCGGCGCGGTCTTGCACAGCCTGAACCAGTGCAATCTGATCGGCTACCGCCAGTTCGCCGAAGCCGCAGTGGTTCCGGCGCCGGGCATCGTCATCGAGGAAGCCGAGCGTCTGGCGCCAGGCCTGCGCGTCCTCGGGCAGGTCGTCGTAGTGCCAGCCGTCGGTCTCGCCGACCGCGAGCCGCTGGTCGATCAGGGCAAGCACCGGCACCCGGGGCTCGCCGTCCTGGCCGAGAAGCAGATCCAACAGCGGACCGGCGATGCCGGCTTCGTAGGGCGTGAAGAAGGCCAGGTCGCCGGGCAGGGCGAGCCGGGCCAACACCACGCCGGCGGTGACGTCGTCCCACACGTCCACTTGATCGAGCACGTCGAAATCCGGGAACCGGCCGCGGCCCTGCGGGGTACGGGCGTGTTCGTCGCGGCTGCGATAAGGCATCAATCGACCTCGGGCAGCGGCAGGTCCTCGCGCCGCAGGACCGCGGCGAGCAGACCCATGCCACCCACCAGCGACGCCAACAACGGAGCGAACACCGGCGGTCCGGCCTCCATGTTGTAGCGCGTCCAGCCGCCGGGCCGCTGCCGGATGCCGCGCCAGTGCAGATAGGTCCCCTGCAGCCCGTTGAGGACGATCGCGGCGCTCGCCGCCGGCAACACGGTCTTGGCCGCGCGCCGCGAGACGACCGCCGCGGCACCGGCGGGAATCGCCGCCGGCATCACCACCACCGGCCACCACATCATCTTGTTACCGAAGCTGGCCGCGTCGTGGGACAGGTAGATCTCGCCTGCCGTGATCGCCGCGCCGGCGGCGGTGAGCGCGGACAGGCTGCGTTCGAACCGGCCGGTGCGGACGTCGTGCAGGGCGGTGCGGACCACGCTCACGGCTCAGTCCCCCTTGCGCCCGGGCAGGTACTGCTGCGCCTTCTGCTTGATGCCCTGCTTGATGAAGCCCGCCGCGTCCTCGTCGCCGTGCAGGACCGCCTTGGCCACCGACTTGGCCTGCGCGAAGGTGGCGTGTGGCGGGATCGGCGGGACGTCGGGATCGCAGCGGATGTCCAGCACGGTCGGCCGATCGGCCGCAAAGGCCCGGTCCCACGCGTCGCCGAGGGCCTCCGGGTCGTCGACGTACTCGGCGGCCAGGCCGACGCTGCGGGCGAATCCCGCGTAGTCGACATCGGGCAGCCGCTGGGACGCCTCGAACTTCGGCGAGTCCTCCATGGCCCGCATCTCCCAGGTCACCTGGTTCAGGTCGTCGTTGTGCAACACGGCGACGATCAACCGGGGGTCGGACCACTGCTGCCAGTAGTGGGCGACGGTGATGAGTTCGGCCAGCCCGTTCATCTGCATTGCGCCGTCACCGACCAGCGCGATCGTCGGGCGGTCGGGGTGCGCCCACTTGGCCCCGATCACGTAGGGCACGCCGGGACCCATCGTGGCCAGGGTGCCGGACAGCGATCCGCGCATGTCCCCGGTGAACTTCAGGTGGCGGGCATACCAGTTCGCCGCGCTGCCGGAGTCCGACGCGACGATGGCGTTGCTCGGCAGCCGGCTGGACAGTTCGTGGAAGATCCGCATCGGGTTGATCGGGTCGGCGCTGGTCATGGCGCGGCGTTCGGCGGTCTCCCACCAGTCGGCGACGTTGCTCTCGATCTCCTCGCGCCAGCCGCGGTCGGCCTTGCGCTCGAGCAGCGGGATCAGCGCCTGCAGCGTTCGCTTGGCATCGCCGACCAGGTTCAACTCGTAGGGGTAGCGCATGCCGATCCACTTGGCGGAGCGGTCGATCTGGATCGCCCGCGCCTGATCGAGCGGCGGCATGAAGTTGGTATAGGGAAAGTTCGAGCCGACGGTCAACAGTGTGTCGCAGTCCATCATCAGGTGCCAGCTCGCTGTCGTGCCGAGCAATCCGATCGAGCCGGTGACCCACGCCAGGTCGTCGGGCAGCACGTCCTTGCCCAGCAGGGCTTTGGCCGCGCCGGCACCGAGGAGGTCGGCGACCTGGGTCAACTCGGCGACGCAACCACGCGCACCCTGCCCGACCAACATCGCGACCTTGGCGCCGGCGTTGAGTATGTCGGCCGCCTGGTGGACCCCGGCGTCGTCGGCGACCGGTGTCGCCTCGACGAACCCGAG
This sequence comes from Jatrophihabitans sp., assembly GCF_046262535.1. GTDB lineage: Bacteria > Actinomycetota > Actinomycetes > Mycobacteriales > Jatrophihabitantaceae > Jatrophihabitans. The sequence continues at coordinate 20,143 of NZ_JBHEMO010000123.1, forward strand.
GCTGGACGGGACCTGCTTGAACTCGTGGCCGGGCGCTTCGTAGGGCAGGTCGAGGACGTCGGACGGAACGATGATGCAGGTGGGCGCGTGCTCGGAGAGCGCGATCCGGATCGACCGGTCGATCAGGTTCGGTAGCTGCTGCGGAACGGTCGCCATCTGGACGTAGTCGCTGCAACAGTCCTTGAACAGGCTGAGCAGGTCGATCTCCTGCTGGTAGGAACCACCCATCGCGCTGCGCTCGGTCTGCCCGACGATCGCGACGACCGGTACATGGTCGAGCTTGGCGTCGTACAGGCCGTTGAGCAGATGCACCGCACCCGGGCCGCTGGTCGCGACGCACACGCCCACCTGACCGCTGAACTTGGCGAAACCGACCGCTTCGAAGGCGGCCATTTCCTCGTGCCGTGCCTGCACGAATTGCGGGTCGTCATTAGCTCGGCCCCAGGCGGCCAGCAGGCCGTTGATGCCGTCGCCCGGGAACCCGAAGACCTGCTTGACGCCCCAGTCCCGCAACCGCTCCAACATGACATCGGCGACCGTGGCTGCCATGACATCTCCAACCGTCCGTTGTGGGAAATCTCGTACCCGGTTTGCAGCGCCCCCATTCATTTTCTTTCATACCCGCAACACTTGCGTAATCGCAAGCATTGCGGGCAAGCTGGTAAGCATGCCGGTCATGGAGAACACGGTGGGGACGAGGGCGCAACACTTGCGTCCTCGCAAACTGGCGAGGAAGGCTGCCGGGGTGCCCAGCGGACGCGCAGCCGACAGTTCCGTCTCGACCGAACTCATCCAAGAGGTGATGGCCGCCTCGCGGCTCCTCGTTGCGGTGAGCGTGCAATCCATGCAGGATCTCGACCCCGCCCTGACGCCGATCCAGGTCCGGACGCTGCTGATCCTGGCCAGCCGCGACTCGATTCGGCCCACCGAGCTGGCCGACGCCCTCGGGGTGCACGCATCGAATGCAACCCGGGCCTGCGACAAGCTCGTGGTCGCGGGACGGATCCAGCGGCAGGAGAACCCCGACAACCGGCGCTCGCAGATCCTGCGACTCACCCCGGCCGGCCGGGCGGCGATCAGGTCGATCAGCCGGCGCCGCGCCCGCGCCATCGCCAAGATCCTGGAGGCGCTGCCGGCTGAGCGGCGGCGGCCCGTGGCCGCGGCGATGGGTGAATTCGCGGCCGCCGGCGGGGAAGCAGAAGACAGCGCCCTGTGGGCGAGCGGCTGGACCACCTAGGCCGTTTGCGCCGCAGCGTCCAGGCAGCAATGCGGACAGCGGAGTAGGAAGCAGAGGACTCGAGAATGACCCAACCGACCCAGAACGTCGTCGTCACCGGAGCCAGCGGTGGTATCGGACGAGCGGTGGCCCGCGCCTACGGCGCCCGTGGCGCCAACGTCGCACTCCTTGCTCGCGGCGAGAAGGGACTGCTCGCCGCCGCTGAGGACGTCGAGGCCGCCGGCGGCGCCGCGTTGGTGCTCCCGACCGACGTCGCCGACCCCGTCGCCGTCCACAACGCCGCCCAGCGGGCCGCCGAGGAGTTCGGGTCGATCGACGTCTGGGTCAATGTGGCGTTCACGTCGGTCTTCTCGCCGTTCGACCAGATCACGCCCGAGGAGTACCGCCGGGTCACCGAGGTCAGCTATCTCGGCTACGTGTACGCCACCATGGCGGCGCTGCAGCACATGAAGCCGCGCAACCACGGCACCATCGTGCAGGTCGGTTCGGCGCTCGCCTACCGCGGGATCCCCCTGCAGACCGCGTATTGCGGAGCGAAGCACGCCATCCAGGGCTTCCACGAGGCACTGCGCTGCGAACTGCTGCACACCAAGAGCGGCGTGCACGTGACGATGGTGCAGATGCCGGCGGTGAACACTCCGCAGTTCTCGTGGGTGCTGTCCCGGCTGCCCCACCACGCCCAGCCCGTGCCGCCCATCTACCAGCCGGAACTGGCCGCGCGAGCGGTCCTGTTCGCTGCCGACCACCCGCGCCGCCGCGAGTACTGGGTGGGCAGCACGACCGCTGTGACCCTGGCTGCCAATGCGATCGCCCCTGGGCTGCTCGATCGGTATCTGGGCAAGACCGGGTTCAAGTCACAGCAGACGTCGCAGCGGCAGTCGCCCGATGCCCCGGTCAACCTCTGGGAGCCCGCGGACGGACCCGAGGGCCAGGACTTCGGCGCCCACGGCATCTTCGACGACGAGTCACACGACCGGGATCCGCAGCTGTGGGCATCTCACCATCACGGGCTGCTGGCCGCCGCCGGAGCCGCAGCGCTCACCGGGATCACTGCGCTGTTGCGACGCCGCTGATGGCCGCCACCGGTCAGCCCGGCAGCCGCCCGGTAGCGGTGGCTGACTGCGGCGCCGGGCTGGTGCTCATGGCTCTGCCGTCGCGAGTGGGCGCGCTAGTCGCCGGCGGCGGGGCTCGACCCAGCCCGGCGATCGTCAGATTGCTGGGCGCCCGGATGGCGGCCCAGGGCGCGCTCCAGCTCGTCCGGCCATCGACGGGCACGGTTCGGATGGCGGCCGTGACCGAGGCGCTGCACGGCAGCAGCATGGTCGGCCTCGCTGTCCTCAGCTCCCGCTACCGGCGCCCGGCCGTCGCCAGCGCCGCGGTCGCCGCCGCGTCGGTCGCCGCCGAGCTGGCCGCCCTGCACGGGCGCCGGAGATGACCGTCCAGAAGCGACAGCGCCTCCACCGAGCCCGACCCTCGGAATTCCCCCCGCACGCCCTGCGCGAGTACGCCCTGCTGGCCGACGGCGAGCGCGGCGCCCTGCTCGGCCCGCGCGGCGACATCGTCTGGATGTGCGCACCGCGCTGGGACAGTGACGCGGTGTTCAGCTCGCTCATCGGCGGGGGCGGTGCCTACGCCGTGACGCCGCGCGGACGCTACGTGTGGGGTGGCTACTACGAAGAGGGGTCGATGATCTGGCGCAGCCGCTGGACCACCGACTCCGGACTGATCGAATGCCGCGAGGCGCTCGCCTACCCCGGGGATCCGCATCGTGTGGTGCTCCTGCGCCGGATCAGCATGGTGCGCAATGCCGGTGCTGTCTCGGTGTCCCTGCAGCTTCGCAGCGGCTGGGGAGCCAACGCGATGCGTGACCTGCACCGCCGCGGCGACGTCTGGACCGGTCGCAGCGGCGCCCTGCACCTGCGGTTGTCCGGCGCGCCCGCGACGTCGGCCCGCGGGTCGACTGCCGACCGCCAGCTCGGCTTCGATCTCGAACTCGACGCCGGTGCCCAACACGACCTGGTGCTCGAACTGAGCGAGGAACCGTTCGAGGGCCCTCCGCCGGATCCGGACGCAGCGTGGGCCGCCACCGAGGCGACGTGGCAGGGCGCCGTCCCGCAGCTGCAGAACGTTCTGGACCCGCGCGACACCCGCCGCAGCTACGCGGTGCTGCGCGGGATGACCAGCGCTGGGGGCGGCATGGTGGCCGCCGCGACCACCAGCCTGCCCGAGCGCGCCGCCGCCGGCCGCAACTACGACTACCGCTACGTGTGGATCCGCGACCAGTGCTACGCCGGACAGGCCGTCGCCGTCACCGGGGCCCACCCGTTGCTCGATGACGCCGTCAACTTCGTCGCCGACCGCCTCCACGACCACGGGGACCAGCTCGCTCCGGCCTACACGACGACCGCCGAGCCCGTTCCCGACCAACGGCACCTCGACCTGCCGGGGTATCCCGGCGGCTACGACATCGTCGGCAACTGGGTCAACAAGCAGTTCCAGCTCGATGCTTTCGGCGAGAGCCTCTTGCTGTTCGCCGCCGCCGCCGAGCACGACCGTCTGGACACCCGGCACTGGGCCGCGGCGGAGAAGGCCGCGGCCGCCATCGCCACTCGGTGGGAGGAGCCCGACGCCGGTATCTGGGAACTCGACAACCAGCCCTGGACGCACAGCCGGCTGACGGCCGCCGCCGGCCTGCGCGCCATCGCCGGCGCCCACCCGGCGTCGGAGCAGTCCGTCGACTGGCTCGCCCTAGCCGACCGCATCGTCGCGGACACGTCGGCGACCTCGCTGCACCCGGACGGACGCTGGCAGCGCGCGCCCGACGATGACGCCCTGGACGCGTCCCTCTTGCTGGCCGGGTTGCGCGGGGCCGTCCCGGCGCAGGACCCGCGCACCGTAGCCACCCTGCACGGCTACCTGAAGGAACTCACCCGCGACGGTTACGCCTACCGCTTCCGCCACGACGCCCGCCCGCTGCCCGAGGCGGAAGGGTCGTTCCTGTTGTGCGGCTTCCTCACGGCCCTGGCGCTGCACCAGCAGGGGGACCGGATCGAAGCCTTTCGCTGGTACGAGCGCACGCGCGCCGCCTGCGGACCGCCGCAGCTGTTCAGCGAGGAGTACGACCCGCACCAGCATCAGATGCGCGGGAATCTGCCGCAGGCCTTCGTCCACGCATTGATGATCGAGACCGCCGGTCGATTGGGTTCCTCCGACGGCGAGCACTAGCAAGGAGAACCTCATGCAACCAATCCCCAAGCCGCACCTGCTCGACCCCGACCGGATGCTGGTCAACGACCGCGGCGAGTTCGCGGTCGACCACGAGACCCGGGCCAACGCGCTGGACAAGGCGCTGAAGGAATCCTGCGCCTACGCCGAGCAGCTGTGGGAGGACCTCGACGGCATCCGCGCCTATCTGCTGAACAGCCTGCCCCCCGACCCACGCGCGCCGGGACTACATCCCACCGCGTCGGCCTCACCCACCGGGCCGGACGACGAACAGGGCTGGGAGAACTGGATCAACGCCTATGCCACCGTCACCTCGGTGCTGGCCGGCCCGCACGGCGACTCGGGTTTCGGCCTGGGCGAAGCTCGCCGGGCCGCGCGCGATCGCCGCACGGCGCCGATCCTGACGCTTGCGGCGGACCACCCCGAGTTCGCATCGGCGCCGCCGCAACCGGATCGGCCGCCGCGACCCGAGTCCGAACCTGCCAAGCCGACTTCGAGCGTCGCCAAGGTCGCCGGCGTGGCGGTGGCTGCGTTGTTGGTGCTGCGCGGCCTGCGGCCGCGTCGACCGGCTCATTCCCACAGGTGAGCCGCATCGCGGCACACCGTGTGCCGGGTGGTGCCAGCACCACCAGGCCCGGGCACCTTCCACCTTGCCGTCGCGTCGTTCGGCCGTCGTAATAGGTACGTGACGATCCTGCGGGCCTGGTTGCGGCTCGAGTTGCGCCGGCGCTGGCGCACGCTGGCAGCGCTCAGCCTGTTGGTCGGACTGGCCAGCGGCACGGTGTTCGCCGCGGTTGCCGGAGCCCGGCGCGGTGCGAGCGCCCAGTCGCGGTTGCAGGACCGCACCCGGCCGGCGACCGCCACCGTCTACGCGAACGACCCTAACTTCGACTGGGGACGGGTCCGGGCGTTGCCCGGTGTCGAGGCGCTCGGCACCTTCGTCGTCACGTACGGAACGGCCCTGGAGGGTTTGCCCGACGGGTTGATCGCATTCCCGCCCGCCGACGACGCCGAGATGCGCACGATCGAGCGGCCGGTGGTGTTCCACGGACGGGTGCCGGACCCTACACGCGCCGACGAAGCCGTCGTCACCCCGAAGTTTGCCTCGATCCACCACAAGGGCGTCGGAGACACGGTGGTGCTCCGGCTGCCCACGCCGGCGCAGGTGGCCGACGGCGAGGCGACCGATCATGCGCGCCTCGCCGGGCCGCGCGTGACCCTTCACATCGTCGGTGTCGTGCGATCGCCCTGGCTCGCCGTCGACACGCCTGACAATGAAGGCACACTCATCCCCTCCGCGGGCCTGACCGCGGCCTTCCGCCCCAATCTTGTGGGCGGGGGCGCCGGCGCGGAATACATCAACGCCATCGTGCGACTGCGGGGTGGCGAGTCGGCGGTCAGCGCGTTCCGGGACGCGGCCACGCGCATCCGCCCGGACCTCGAAGTCGTCAGTCTGCCCAGCGAGCACCGACAGGTGCAACGCGCCAGCGCCTTCGAAGCGCGCTGCCTGCTCGCCTTCGCTGCCGCGGCGTTGATCGCGGCCCTCTTCCTCGTCGGAGCGGCGATCGTGCGCTACTCCTCGGCGGGCGCGACGGAGTTGCTCACGCTCCGCCCACTCGGGATGACGCCGCAGCAGCGCATTGTCGCGGCCGCCACCGCCGCGGCCGTCGCCGGAGTCGTCGGCGCCGCCGTCGGCGCTGTCGGCGCCGTCCTGGCGTCCCGCTGGTTCCCGCTCGGCACGGCCAAGCTGCTAGAGCCTTCGCCGGGAATCGACATCGACTGGACGGTCCTGGGTCCGGGTTTCGCGTTCGTCGCCATTGCCGTGCTCGGTGCGGCGGTCATCGCGGCTAGGGTCGCCGTCACATCGGCCTCGCGCGACACGGCGGGCCGACGCTCGACGGTGGCCCGGACCGCGGCCCGGGCGGGCCTGCCGGTGCCACTGGTCGTCGGCGTCCGCTTCGCTCTCGAGCCCGGCCGTGGACAGTTCGCGGTGCCGGTCCGCCCGGCGCTCATCGGCGCCGTGGCCGGCGTCCTCGGGATACTGGCCTCGCTCACCTTCGCGTCGGCTGTCTCCGACGCAGCCGGCAATCCCGAACGGTTCGGCCAGTCGTTCCAACTCGTCGCCTACGTGGGCTTGAGCAACGAGGATTTCGGGCCGATCGGCCCCGTGTACGCGGTCCTGTCGAAGGACCCGAATGTCGAAACGGTCAACGACGTCAAGCTCGGTGTCGCGACCGCCCGAGGCGGGCACACGTCTGTGTCCGTTTACGCCGACAGGCCCGTCGGATCCGCGCTGCCGATCGTCATCACCAGCGGCCGGGCGGCGGGATCGGCCGACGAGGTCGTCCTGGCACCGCGAAGCGGGGCAGCTCTGCATGCCGGCATCGGCGACACGGTGTCACTGACCGGCGACCGCGGAGCGGTTCGGCTGCACGTCACCGGGATCGGCTTCGTGCCGCAGGGACCGCACAACTCCTACGCCGACGGCGCGTGGATGAGTCCGGCCGGCTACCGGACTCTCTTCAAGGGCTTCCAGTATCACGAAGCGCTCGTGTCGTTGCGGCCCGGCGTGAAGCCGTCGGTTGCGGCCACCGCCCTCGTTAAGGCGGTGCTCACCGCGATTCCCGAGGCCGAGGGCTTCGAGTTCGACTTCGCCTACGACCCGCCGCAGGTCGCCCAGATCCGCCAAGTGCGCGTACTGCCGGTCGTCCTCGGCTCGTTTCTTGGCCTGCTCGCCATCGGCGCAATCGGGCACGCCCTGGCGACCGCCGTGCGCCGCCGATCGCACGATCTGGCCGTGCTCCGGGCGCTGGGTATGACGCCACGCCAGAGTTTCGGCGTGATCACTGCACAGGCGACCGTGCTGGCGGCGGTCGGCCTGGTGTTCGGCGTGCCGCTTGGCATCGCGCTCGGGCGCTTCGTATGGCGGGCGGTCGCGGACTCGACGCCGCTGCAGTACGCGCCCCCTCCGGCCGCGCTGGCCTTGGCGTCCATCGCCCCCGCCGCATTGGTGGTCGTGAACCTGCTCGCCGCATGGCCTGGTCGGCGGGCCGCCGGCATGCGGATCACCGACATTCTGCGCACCGAGTAGTCAGCCGCGTTGTAGCCCACGGGTGCCGTCGATCAGCTGCTGCGGTAGTGCGCCTCGATCGCGTGCCGAAGGGCCGCATCGGTGTGCCGGACGCTCATCGCGACGATCGGTTCGAGCGCCCTACCCATGGCTCGACCGGCGAGCCCTCCCGGCAGGTCGTAGCTGAAGGTCACCGTGACCTTGGTCTGCTCGGGCGACAGGGAGCTGAACTCCCAGGTGGACCAGTTCTTGAAGCCCTTGATCGACTCGAACGCGATCAGCTTGTCCTGCTCCCACGTCGTGACCTTGACCGTGGAGCTCAACTTGATCGGCTTCACGTGGAACGTGCCGTCGAAGACCGCGCCCAGGCCTTGCACCTGCTCGCCGACCGGCTCGAACCGAGCCAGCCCGAACATCCACCCGGTGGCGTTGCGGTAGTCGTCGATGTAGGCGAACGCGACGTCGAGCGGGGCCTCGCAGATGCCCTCGTGATGAATGTCGACCATGGCGTCCGACCCTATCCGACCGGGGTTACCGGCGAGTCGGGGCCGTGTCCGGCGGGCCGACGTCCGGCGGGCCGACTGTTGGCTGCTCCAGCGCTACGCTCATACGTGCGATTCTAATGACCGTAAGCCCCAGGTTCCGGGCTTTTCTGAGACCTGTGGACAACTCGCCGTCGTCCACAATCAAGACCGCGGGCGGTCGAAACTGTCGTAGCCCGGTGGTAGCCGGCCCGGTGCCTCGGCGGCGACCGGCTACCCGAGCACCTCCGACTACCCGAGCACCACCGGCTATCCGAGCACCCCCGGCGAGCCGAGCGCGCGCGCCACGTCGACGATGATGACGACCCGCGCCGGGTTCACCCGCGGCTGGCGGTAGCGCCGGGCGTAGCGATCCACCGCGTCGGCCACGGCGGCCGGATCGGCGCTCATCCGCCCGGTCCCCTCCAGGGTGAGCCATCGTCGTCCGTCGACCTGGCAGAGGACGACCGGCCCGCCTGCGCCGACGTTGCGCGCCTTGCGGCTGGCACCGCTGCAGATCACGAACGCGCGCCCGGCTGCCGCGTCCCAGGTGAAGCCAGCCGGCGTCACGTGCGGCGACCCGTCCGGGCGCAGGGTTGTCAGCGTGGCGAGGTGCCGGTCGGTGACGAAGGCGAGGCCAGCGGGGGAGAGCAGCGCCACCCGATCAGACGTGCTCACGGTCGTCGTGCGGCAGGACCGGCGGAGTCTCGTCGACCTCTTCGCCGCCACCGCCGTCGCTGCACCATGGGCACCACGGCTGCAACCGGCGATGCGTCGACTGCGACATGATCAGGTACACCATGGTCAGCTGGATGACCGCCCAGCCCGCCCGCCCGATCGGCGATGTCGCGAAGTTGGAGCTGATCAGCACCACCAAGTAGGGGATGAGGAAACGCGGCTCGGAGCCCGTGTGCGCCATCCAGAACCGGCGCCTGAGCTTCGTCGCCTTCTCGGCCGGGTTGAGGGGCATTGCCATCACGCACTGCTCGCACAGCCGCCGGTCGTGGGCTCGCATCAACAGCCAGCTCAAGAGTACGAAGGCGAACAGCGTCAAAGGGGCGGTATAGGCGAGCAGCCCCGGCAACGGGTAGAGCCCGATGCCGACCGCGAGGGCGATCGACCCCACCAGCATCGCCGACGCGTGGTGACCCACCCTGGCGCCGACCCGCTCGCTCCACGGCAACCGTGCGAACTCAGCCATGACGCACCCTCCAGACGCATCGCGTGAGCGTTGGTCGCCGCCGCGCCATGACGCTCACTCACAGCGTTCCCAGGACCGGCCGGACCGGATCCGCTGTACCGATGCTAACGACGATGGCCCGCCGTCCGATACGGACGGCGGGCCATCGCCTCAGTGCGTTGGTTGGTACCCGTGGTTCCTAGTGCTGGTGGCCCATGCCCCGCTTGCGGTAGGCCACCACGCCGCCGCCGGCGAAGGTCAGACCCAGCAGAACCAGCGTGATCAGCAGTACCGGGCTACCTTCGTGCGTGCCGAAACCGGCCGGCACACCGGTCGGAAGGGCGCTCGGCGGCGCGGAGCTCGCCGAGGAGCTCTTGGGAGCGATATAGGTGAAGGTCACCGGTCCGGCCGGTCCGCATGGAGTGGAGACGGTGACGTGCACCGGTCCGGCCGCGTGCGGCGGGGTGACGAAGGTGAGCGACTTGCCGTCCGCGGCCACCGTCACCTTGCTCGCCGGGATGGTGATACCGCCGATCGTCACGGTCGTCTGACCCGCAACGAAGCACGTTCCCGTCAGGGTGACGGTCGTTCCCCCGGAGGTCGGGCCCTGACTGGGGTTGATGCCTGTCAGCGACGCATCGGTCCCGGCATTGGGGCCGCAGCTGACGTGGGAAATGATGACGTCGCCGAGGGTTCCCTGCCCGTTCACAATCGGGCCGAGGTAGACGTGCACCGCGTTCACGGTGATCACGTTGCCGTTCTTCGTCTGCTCATTCAGGACGACCTTCAGCAGGTTCGTCGAATCGCCGAGACCCGGCAGGTTCAGCAGGTTGAAGTTGGGGGTGGCGGCACCCAAGGGACCGAGCGGAACGGCGTTGCCGCCGAGGGTCAGGCCGGCGAAAGTCGCGCTGCCTGTCGAGGTTGTCTTGCTCGCGGTGCAGGTCGCCTTGATCACCGTGGCGTCGACGGCATCGGCCGCGAGGGGCGTCCCCGGCACCGTGCCCAGAAGCAGCGCGGTGTTGTTCGTTGTAGCCGTAGCCGTTGAGGTCCCGGTGAAGTTGTTACCGCTCGCCGCGACGTCGATGACGCCGACGTTGCCCAGCGGGGGCAGAGCGACGTTGGCGATCTGAGCCGTCGTCGGTCCAGCCGGGAAGGAAGCCGACGGCAGCGGGCCGATCGGCACGGTGCACGAAGTTGGAGTGAGCGCAGCCAGCAGGCAGGCCTTCACGCCGTAGGCGCTTGAAGTGGCCGGCAAGGTGGCCGCGCTGGCCGGCGGCGCTGACAGCAGGCCGAGCGCTGCTACCGAGCCGACCGCGGCGGTGACGGCGAGAAGTCGCCGCTGGAGTTTCCGCATATCCGAGTCCCTTCGAACACAATTGTCTAAGACCGACTTGTCGGACTCCAGCGCTGCAGAGTCGCCTTGTCAGGCTAGATCTAAGCACAGAGTTAGGAATCCGATGAAAAGGGGCCAGTAAAGGCGCCGTGAAAAAGTTGGGCACGCGTCCAAGGCAATACCCATTTGGCCGGCTTAACGACGTGCGCGCGGCATCCCCAGCCGGACGGCTTCGTGACGCAGTGCGCCGGCGGCGTTCACCGGGACCGCCGGGCTGCGCGGGGGTATCGGGGCGAGCCTCTGGTAAGGATGCCCGAGCGGTGGGCGGGCGTCGGTTTCGCCCTGGTTGGGCCACAACGACATGGCTCGCTCGGCCTGCGCCGTTATCGACAGCGAGGGATTGACGCCGAGGTTGGCCGACAGTGTCGAACCGTCGGCAACGTGCAGCCCGGGATGTCCGTACAACCGCTGGTAAGGATCAATGACGCCGGTCTCGGCGGAATCACCTATGGCACAGCCACCGATGAAGTGCGCGGTCATCGGGATGTTCATCAGGTCACCCCACGTCCCTCCGGGCATGCCGCCGACATTCTCGGCGAGCTGCTTGGCGGCCGCGTTGGCCACCGGTATCCAGGTCGGGTTGGGCTCACCCTCACCCTGCGCCGACGTCAGCTTCTTGCGGCCGAGGCGTGTTCGCTTGCGCATGACGGTGATGGAGTTGTCCAGCGTCTGCATGACCAGGAGGATGATCACTCGCTCCGACCAGCGGCGCGGGACGAGCAGTCGCAGTCGGGCGGGATTGCGCAGCATGGCCACCAGGAACTGCGCCCAGCGGTGCCGCCGGCTGCCACCGTCGGTCATCAGCGTGTTCAACAGCCCCATGGCGTTGCTGCCCTTGCCGTAGCGCACCGGCTCGATGTGGGTGTCCTCGTCCGGATGCCAGGACGACGTGATGGCGACGCCCTCGGTGTAGTCGTGCGGTGGTTTCGTCATGCGCACGCCGAGCAGCGCCTCGGAATTGGTCCGGGTGAGGTAGCCGAGGCGCCGGGAGATGTGCGGCAGGCTCGTCTCGCGAAGCTGGTGGAGCAACTTCTGCGTGTTGTACGTTCCGGCCGCGAACACCACCTGATCCGCGGTGAAGGTGCGGTCCGGGCGCTTGGACCAGCGCCCGGTGCGCACCGTACGGATCTCGTAGCCGCCGTCCTCGCCCGGACGGACGTCGGTCACGGTCGTCAGTGGGTGGATCTCCGCACCGTTCTTCTCGGCGAGGTACAAGTAGTTCGTCACGAGCGTGTTCTTGGCGCCGTGCCGGCAGCCGGTCATGCACGAGCCGCACTGGATGCAGCCGGTCCGTTCGGGCCCGGCGCCGCCGAAGTACGGGTCCGGCACCGTCTGCCCGGGCTCCTCCTTGCCGTCGCGGCCGAAGAAGACGCCGACCGGCGCCGCGTGGAACGTGTCGCCCTTGCCGAACTGCTCGGCGAGGCGCCGCATCTCGACGTCGCTCGGGGTGGTGGTCGGGTTGGTGACGACGCCCAGCATCCGCTTGGCCTGGTCGTAGTGCGGGGCCAGCTCGTCGCGCCAGTCGGTGATGTGGGCCCACTGGGTGTCGTCGTAGAAGGGCTGAGGCGGCTCGTAGAGCGTGTTCGCGTAGTTGAGCGAACCGCCGCCCACCCCGGCGCCGCCGAGGATCAGGCAGTCCTTCAGGACGTGGATGCGCTGGATGCCGGTACAGCCCAGCCTCGGGGCCCAGATGAAATCGCGGATCCGCCATGACGTCTTGGGCAGCGTCTCTGGACTGAACCGCCGCCCCGCCTCGAGCACTCCGACGCGGTACCCCTTCTCGGTGAGGCGCAAGGCGCTGACGCTGCCGCCGAACCCCGACCCGATGACCACAACGTCGTAATGCGCCACGCAGCGCAGGCTACGCGCGAGTAACCGGGGCCGCCCGGCGAGCTCAGCCGAAGCGCCCGCTGATGTAGTCCTCGGTGCGGCGGTCGGACGGGTTGGCGAAGATCTTCTCGGTGTCGTCCATCTCGACGAGCTGGCCGGGCTTGCCGACGGCGGTCAGGTTGAAGAACGCCGTCTTGTCAGACACCCGGGCCGCCTGCTGCATGTTGTGGGTGACGATGACGATCGTGTACTTCTCCTTGAGCTGCTGGATGAGGTCCTCGATCGCCAGCGTGGAGATCGGGTCCAGCGCCGAGCACGGCTCGTCCATGAGCAGCACCTGCGGTTCCACCGCGATCGCGCGGGCGATGCAGAGCCGCTGCTGCTGACCGCCGGAAAGACCCGCACCGGGCTTGTCGAGGCGGTCGCGCACCTCGTCCCACAGATTGGCTCCGCGCAGCGACTTCTCGACGATCGTGTCGGTCTCGGACTTGCGCAGCCGCTTGCTGTTGAGCTTGAGCCCGGCGATGACGTTGTCGTAGACCGACATGGCCGGGAACGGGTTCGGTCGCTGGAACACCATGCCGATCGTGCGGCGGACGTCGACCGGGTCGACGCCGTTGGCGTAGATGTCATCGCCGTCGAGCATCACCTTGCCCTCGACCCGAGCCCCGGCGATGACCTCGTGCATGCGGTTCAGCGTGCGCAGGACGGTCGACTTGCCACAGCCGGACGGGCCGATGAAGGCGGTGATGCTGCGCGGCGCGACGGTCAGCGTGACACCACTGACCGCAAGGAACTTGCCGTAGTAGATGTCGACGTCTTTGGTGTCGATGCGCTTGGCCATCGGTTTCGTGTCTCCTGGTTCAGGACGAGATCTGGGTGCGCCGGCCGATGAGCCGGGCGGTCAGGTTGAGCGCCATGACCATGACTATCAGAGTCAGCGCGGTGCCCCATAAGCGGTCGGGGGCGTAGTTGGCGACGGCGCCCGCCACCGGCTTACCTGTGACCGGGTCGAGGTGATAGGGGCGGGGGCCC
>NZ_JBHEMO010000124.1:0-26552 GCF_046262535.1 Jatrophihabitans sp.
CGCCTGGGCTGCTCGTCGGCGCCGCTGCGCTGTTCGTGGCGATGATCGACATCGCGACCGGGTTGAGCATCGAACCGCCGACGGCCTGCAGCGCCCGGAAGGCCACGAGCCAGCCGAGACTGGGGGCGAGACTGCACAGCAGCGAACCGATCGAGAACACGGTCAGCCCGATCTGGAACAAGCGCCGCCGGCCGAACCGGTCGGCCACGGACCCGGACAGCATCAGCAGGCTGGCCAGCACCACCGTGTACGCGTCGAGGATCCACTGCAGATCGGTCAACGACGTGTGCAGATCGTCCTTGATGCTGCGCAGTCCGACATTGACGATCGTGACGTCCATCCCGACGATCAGCAGGCTCATGCAGCAGATCGCCAGGATCAGCCGCCGACGGCGTTGCGAGAGCTCGGGCACCACTCCAGAATAGTTAGCCCGGCTAAAGGTTTGCCACCTCACGTCGAGGGCGGCGGACGAGGACGGCCGCGAAGGCCGCTGCCACCACCGCCGAGATGGCGAGCGCGACGAGCGTCACCGTCAGTGCGTGCGCCGACGCCACGGCACCCGGCCGGTTCTCGACCGACAGGTACAGGGTGCCGAGGGTGGCGACGCCGAGAACCTGGCCGAGCTGGAACACCGTGACCAGGACACCGCTCGCGTCCGCCGCATGGGCCGGCGGCACGTGGGTCAGGGCCACCGTGAGCATCGGGCTGAAGGCGATGCCCAGCGCCAGGCCGACGACGAAGAGGTCGGCGGCCATGCCCATCCCGCCCGACCGACCCCCGGAGAGGATCGGGGCAAGGACGAGATAGCCGAGGGCCGCGACGACGAGGCCGGCCGGAATCATCGGCCCGTGCACGCGCTGCGGGAGCATCCGCCAGGTGAGGCCGGTGATCGCGAAGCCGATCGCCATCGGCGCGAAGCCCAGGCCGGCGTGCGCCGCGCTCTGCCCCAGTCCTGCCTGCAGGTGCAGTGCCATCGCGAACAGGAAACCGCCGTAATTGATCATCGCCACGAACAGCGCAGCGGCGCCGACGAGCAGCCCAGGCGCACGTAGTACTCGACTCGCGATCAGTGGAGCACCGCCGCGAGCGGCAACACCGCGCTCCACCGCGACGAACAGGCCGAAGGCGACCACGCTGGCGGCCAGCGAGACGAAGCACCAGGCCGGCCAGTCCTCCTCGTGCCCGAGAACCAACGGCAGGACCAGGAGCAACACCGCCGTCGACAGGGTGATGACACCGGCCGGATCGAGGCCGCGGCTCCGCTCGCCACGGTTGACCGGCAACTGCCTGCGGGCGAGTACGAGCAGCACCAGACCGATCGGGACGTTCACGAGGAACACCGGCCGCCAGCTCGTCCCGAACAGATCGGCACTCACCAGGACCCCGCCGAGCACCTGGCCGACGACCGCCCCACACGCGATCACCGCCGAGTACAGCGACAGGGCTCGGGCCCGGGCGGTTCCGTCGAAGGTCCGCTGGATGAGGCTCATGATCTGCGGCATCATCAGCGCCGCGCCCACGCCCTGCACCAGCCGGAACGCGATGAGCGTTCCGATGGTCGGCGCCAGTCCACAGAGAAGGGACGCGAGCGTGAAGACGGACAGGCCGGCGCGGAACGCCCGTCCGTGCCCTATGCGGTCACCGAGTCGAGCGCCCGTGATGAGCAGGACGGCGTAGCTGATCGTGTAACCGGCGATGCCGAGCTGCAGCTCCGCTCCCGATGCGCCGAGGTCGGTACGCAGTGTCGGCGCCGCGACGTTGACGATCGACACGTCGAGGATGGCCATGAACTGGCCGAGCAGCAGGACGGCCAGGAGCGGGCCGGGACGGGGATCGCGAAGCGGGTGGGGCGCACGGTCGGCCAGAGCAGTCATGCCCCAACGGTCGGACGCGACGGTCGCGCCTGGTGAGTGCCCGCCGATCCTGGTACCAGCAGCACCACCCAGGACCGTTGTCAGAGGGCGAGGCTGTACTCGTGTCCGTGATCGCGGGTGTGTACAGCAAGGCTCGCCGCGACGAGCTCGCCGCGTTCCTGCGCAACCGCCGCGAGCGCGTCACGCCGGCCGACGTGGGCCTCGCGCCGGGAACCCGCCGCCGAACTCCGGGCCTGCGCCGGGAAGAGGTTGCGCAGCTCGCCGGCGTCGGCGTCACCTGGTACACGTGGCTCGAGCAGGGCCGGCCGATCAATGCGAGCGTCCAGGTCCTCGACGCGATCGCTCGGGTGCTGCGCCTCGGGCCGAGCGAGCGCTGGCATCTGTACCGGCTGGCCGAGGTGCCCGGCGTCCCGCGACCCAGCTCGCCGGTCGCCGTTGCGGCCGAGGTCGTCGCGGTGCTCGACGCTCTCGATCCGTCGCCGGCCTGCGTATACGACGGCAAGTACGACCTGATGGCGAGCAACGCGTCGTATGCGGCGCTGTTTCCCTTTCTCGTCGAGGCGAGCGGGATGCAGCGCAACGCCCTGTGGCAGACGTACGCCCGCAAGGGAACCCCGCCTCCGGTCACCGATCCCGACGTGTGTGCGGCGATGATCGCGACCCTGCGGGCGAACTATGCCAACCACGTCGGCGACCCGGAATGGACCGAGCTCATCGACACGCTGTGCACGGCCAGGAACGACTTCGCCCGGCTCTGGGCCCAGCACCCGATCGCGGAGCCCGGGCCGCCGCTGACGAAGTCGTTCGAATGCTTCGGCCTCGGCACCGTGCGGGTGCGGTCCACGGCCTTTCTGTTGCAGCGCACCCTCGATTGCCGCATGGTGGTTTACCTGCCGGATACGGCGGCCGACGTCGCGCTCATCGCCGAGCTGCGCGCTCGCCGCGAGCGGCGTCTGCGCCCGGCCTGACCTGCGCCGTCAGCGTGCGCTAGGACAGAATCACCGGGTGACCTCGTTCGGCGCCCCGTCCCCGCACGACGACCTCGACCGCAGTGTGCGCGAGTCGCTGGCGGCACTGGACGCCGGCACCGGCTCGGCCGCGGCCGATCCCGAGCTGCTCCAGGCGTTCGACGCCATGGCCGGCAGCCGCTCGCTCGACATCCACGCCCGGCGCATGCGCGAGCAGGGCCGCGGGTACTACACGATCGGTTCGGCGGGGCACGAGTCGAACGCCTTTGTCGCGGCGGCGCTGCGGCCGACCGACCCGGCCCTGCTGCACTACCGCTCGGGCGCGTTCTTCCTGGCCCGGTCGATGCAGGCCGGACGCACGCTGGACGAAGGGTTGCGCGCCGTCCTGCTCGGCATGCTGGCCAGCACCGAGGACCCGGCCTCCGGTGGCCGGCACAAGGTGTTCGGCGACGCGTCTCTCGCCGTCATCCCGCAGACCTCGACGATCGCGTCGCACCTGCCGCGCGCGCTCGGGGTGGCGCTGAGCACGAGTCGCGCCAAGCGGCTCGGCGTCCCCTGCCGGTGGCCGCGTGACGCGGTCACCGTCTGCTCGTTCGGCGACGCGAGCATCAACCACTCCACGGCGGCCGGCGCTCTCAACGCCGCCGGCTACGTCGTGGCCCAGGGGTTGCCGCTGCCATTGCTGTTCGTCTGCGAGGACAACGGCATCGGCATCTCGGTGGCGTCGCCGGAGGGCTGGGTCGCGAGCGCCGCGCAGCGTCCGGGGATCGAGTACTTCTTCGTCGACGGCGCCGACCCGGACGCCGCCCAGGCCACGGCTCGCGTGGCGGCGGGCACCGCGCGGCGATCGCGCCGGCCAGTCCTGCTGCACCTGCGGACGGTGCGCTACCTCAGCCACGCCGGCAGCGACGTCGAGTCCGCCTACCGCAGCGCCGCTGACATCGCGACCGACCGGGAACGGGATCCGCTGATCGCGCTGGCCCGCCGGATCGGTGGCGCCGGGCTCGCGCAGCGGTACGCCGACATCGCCGACCGCGTCGCGGCCCTCGCCGACGAACTGGCCGACACGCCCACTCTCACCAGCGCCGCCGAGGTCATCGAACCGCTGGCTCCCCGCGGGCGGTCCGAGCCGGGCCGACCGGCCGGTGCCGACGCCCGCGCGGCCGCCTTCGCCGGGCGGCTGCCGGAGCACGCCGGGCCGATGACCCTCGCCCAGTCGATCAATGCCGCTCTGACCGACGCGCTCGCCGCCCGTCCCGAGTTGCTGGTCTTCGGCGAAGACGTCGCCCGCAAGGGCGGCGTGTACGGCGTCACCCGCGGGTTGGCCCAGCGCTTCGGCGCCGCCCGGGTCTTCGACACGCTGCTCGACGAGCAGTCCATCCTCGGCTACGCGCTGGGCCTCGGGGTGAGCGGGCTGCTGCCCGTGCCGGAGATCCAGTACCTCGCCTACCTGCACAACGCCGAGGACCAGCTGCGCGGCGAGGCGGCCAGCCTGCGCTTCTTCTCGGCCGGGACGTTCACCAACCCGATGGTGGTGCGGATCGCCGGGCTGGGCTACCAGAAGGGCTTCGGCGGCCATTTCCACAACGACAACGCGGTGGCCGTGCTCCGCGACATCCCCGGCCTCGTCGTGGCGGTGCCGTCCCGGCCGGAGGACGCGGCGCCGATGATGCGCGCCTGCCTGTCCGCGGCCGCGACGACCGGTCAGGTGAGCGTCTTTCTCGAGCCGATCGCGCTCTACCACGAGCGCGACCTGCACGAACGTGGCGACCGGGGCTGGCTGGGCCCGTACTCCCCCACCGACGAAGCCCCGATCGGCTCGGCCCGGGTGCACGGGGATGGCGCCGACCTGACCATCGTCACCTTCGGCAACGGCGTGCGGATGAGCCTCCGCGTGGCCCGCCGGCTGGCCGCGGACGGGATCGGGGCGCGCGTGCTCGATCTGCGGTGGATCGCTCCGCTGCCGTGGAACGAGCTGAGGCTCGCCGCGGCCCGGACCGGTCGGGTGCTCGTCGTGGACGAGACGCGGCACAGCGGCGGTGTCGGCGAGGGTGTGCTGGCCCGTCTGATCGAGTCCGGCTACCGCGGGCGGATGGCCCGCGTCTCGAGTCAGGACAGCTACGTGCCGCTCGGCGCAGCCGCAGATCTGGTCTTGCTCGAGGAAGGGCAGGTCGAGGCGGCCGCGCGCGCGCTCGTCCAGCGCTGAGGATCAGCTCCGCCGCTGCGTTTCGGCTCGAGCATCGGCGAGCGCCTGCGCGTCCGCGTCGGGCTCCGCTCCGAAGTGGCGCACGCCGCGCACCGGATAATCGTGATGGAACTGCGGATGATCAGTACGGCAGTGATCGTCCAGTTCGGTGCGCCAGTTGAAGCGCAGATCGCACTTGGGGCACTGATGGATCGTCATGTCCACCTCGCTTCTCGCCCGGCTCAGCAGCCGATGAGTCAACGATAGGACGGTTCCGGCCGGTCGGACCGGGCCGAGGTCAAGAGACGGCGATGGGTCAGCAGCCGAGTGCGGTAAGCCCCCGGTCGAGTGCTGCGATCCCGTGGTCGAGCTCACCGACGGAGACCGTCAGGGCCGGCCTGACCCGCAAGCTCGCGGTACCGCAGCCCAGCACGAGCACCCGCTCGTCGTCCCGGAGCCGGGCGATCACCTGATCGCGCAGGTCGGCGGACGGCAGGGTGAACGCGCACAGCAGGCCCCGGCCGCGGACGTCGGTGATCGACGGGTGCCGGGTGGCCAGGTCGTCGAGCTCGTGCAGCAGGTGGGCGCCGAGCGCGGCGGCCCGCTCGACCAGGCCGTCGGACTCGATCACCTCGAGGATGCGCCGCGCGCGCACCATGTCGGTCAGGTTGCCGCCCCAAGTTGAGTTGATCCGCGACGACACGGCGAACACGTTGTCGGGCACCTCGTCGACCCGGCCGCCGGCCATGATCCCGCAGACCTGCGCCTTCTTGCCGAACGCGACGACGTCCGGCTGCACACCGAGCTGTTGGTAGGCCCACGCCGTGCCCGTCATGCCCACGCCGGTCTGCACCTCGTCCATGACGAACAAGGCGTCGAACTCCCGGCACAGCGCCTGCATCGCCTGCAGGAACTCCGGCCGGAAATGGTTGTCGCCGCCCTCGCCCTGGATGGGCTCGGCGATGAAGCAGGCGATGTCGTGCCGGTTCTGCTCGAAGGCGTGACGAGCCGCCGCGAGCGCAGCCTGCTCGGCGGCCACGACGTCGGCGGAGCCGTTGACCGACGGCGACGGGATCCGCGGCCAATCGAACTTGGGGAAGCGGGCCACCTTGTTCGGGTCGGTGTTGGTGAGGCTCATCGTGTAACCGGTACGCCCGTGGAACGCCTTCTCGAGGTGCAACACCTTCGTCCCGAGCGCCGGGTCGATGCCGTGCGCCTCGTTCCAGCGGCTCTTCCAGTCGAAGGCCACCTTGAGCGCGTTCTCGACCGCGAGCCCGCCACCGTCGATGAAGAACAGGTGGGGCAGCGCCGGGTCACCGAGGACCCGAGCGAACGTCTCGACGAAGCGCGCCATCGGCACTGTGTAGATGTCGGAGTTGGACGGCTTGTTGACCGCCACTGCGGCCAGCTCGGTGCGGGCGTCGTCGCTCGTCAGCGCGGGGTGGTTCATGCCCAGGGCGGAGGAGGCGAAGAAGGTGAACAGGTCGAGGTAACTGCCGCCGTCGCGCGCGTCGACCAGGGTGGAGCCGGTCGAGGCATCGAGATCCAGGACGAGGTCGTAGCCGTCGGCCAGCATGTGGCGGGCGATGGTGGCGTGCACGTCGGCGGGGAGGACCTCGGCGGAGGCCGTACGCAACGTTGTCATTCGGTCAGCTTACCGGAAAATATCCGGCGAATTGCCCTCGACGCCGCTTATATTCCGGTCGCGTCCCCGGCTGGGTAAGAGTTGGCGAACTCCGGCGGTACCGCGCGCCGCTCGAAGAACGTCTGCAGCACCACGGTCGTCCGGGTCGACACGTTCGCCCGCCGCCGGACCTCGCGGATGAGGTGCTCGAGCTCCGTCGGGGACGCGACGCGCACGAGCAGGACATAGGCGTCGTCGCCGGCCACCGAGTGGCAGGCCTCGATCTCGGGCAGGTCCTTCAGCCGGAGCGGAGCGTCGTCGGGTTGCGCCGGGTCGAGCGGGGTGATCGCGATCAAGGCCGTCATCG
Source organism: Jatrophihabitans sp. (assembly GCF_046262535.1). Taxonomy (GTDB): domain Bacteria; phylum Actinomycetota; class Actinomycetes; order Mycobacteriales; family Jatrophihabitantaceae; genus Jatrophihabitans. The sequence goes on from NZ_JBHEMO010000124.1 coordinate 7,019, forward strand.
GCAAGCCGATCGCGCCGGCGTCGAGCAGCGCGGTGTAACCGCGGATGACGCCGTCGGTCTCGAGCCGCCGGACCCGCGCCTGCACGGCCGAGACGGACAGCCCGGTGATCTCACTGATGCTCTTCAAAGTGCTGCGCCCGTCGGCCAGCAGCGCCGCGGCGATCTGCCGGTCGATCGGATCGGTGAGCAGCGGCGGCGGTGCCGGCTCGGCCGTCGCGTCGTCAATCACAGCCATACGCTAGACCGGACGGGTGGGCCGGCGGGCGCCCCAGGGCACAATCGGGCCGTGGACGGGACGATGTTCGAACTCGGAACAGACGGACCATCACGCATCCTCGTCGGATTCGACGGCTCCGAGACATCGATCCGGGCGGCTGCGTACGCCGCGGGCATGGCTCGGCGGCAGGGCGCGCATCTGATCGCGCTCTACGTCGCGACCACGAGTCCGATGGCCGCGCAGATGGCGGCAACCGCGGCGGCGATGATCCAGACGCAGGACGAGATCGGGCGGCAGCTGCGCCGCACCGTCATGGAGGGCGCACAGCACGTCGGGATCGACGTCGAATTCGTCATGCGTCGAGGGAACCCGTACCGCGAGTTGATCTCCGTCGCCAACGAGCTGCGGGTCGACGCCGTCGTGGTCGGGGCGTCGACGCAGTCGGGCCGCCGCTTCGTCGGTTCCCTCGCCGGCCGCCTGGTCCGCGACGCGACGTGGCCGATCACCGTCGTGCCATGACGAGTGCCGAAATTAGGACGATTTACACCCTATGCATGTGAAGATGGTGTGAAGTATACTTGCTCCTGACGGGGCAGGAGGACCGATGGCGCTGAGATCACCGACGTCACGGACATGGCTGGCCGATGCCGAACTCGGTAGCCGGTTCAGCGACGTCCGGCTGATCCGCGCCGGTTCCCGCTTCACGATCTACGCCGCCCGCGAGCCGGGCGCGAGCCGGACAGTCGCGCTCAAGGTGCCCGACGAGTCCGCGGCCTCGTGGCTGTACGACGTACTGCGGACCGAGGCGTCGGTACTGGCCGCCATCGGCGCGCACCCGCACGTCGTCACTTTCTACGAACAGATCGTCCTGCCCGACGGCCGCCCGGCCCTGCTGCTCGAGCGCTGCCGCGGCAGCCTGCAGGACACTGTGCGGGCCGACGACCCGATGCCCCTGCGCGACCTCACCGCGGTCGGGATCAAGCTGGCCGGCGCGCTGGAGACCACGCACCGCTTGGGCGTCGTGCACTCCGATGTCCGACCGGGCAACGTTCTCGTCAGCGAATGGGGCGAGCCGGTTCTGGCCGGCTTCGACGAGGCGGTCCACCTCGACGCTGTCGGCCGTCGCCCGCCGCTGCACCAGTTGACCCCGCACACCGCGCCCGAGGTGCTCGAGGGCGGCGAACCCACCACCGCGAGCGACGTCTACGGACTGGCGTCCACCCTGTACGAACTGGTGGCCGGTCGCGCCGCGTTCCGCGCCTACTTCGGTGAATCGCCGGCCCGGATCATCGTCCGCGCGCTCAGTGGCCCGATCCTGCCCATCGTCACCCCCGGGGTGCCACTGGAACTGTCCGACGTGCTCACCTGGGCGCTGTCGCCGGACCCGGCCAAGCGCCCGCCGTCGCCGGCGTGGCTCGCCGACGAGCTCGCCCGCATCGAACGGCGGCAGGACTGGCCGCGCACCCGGCTGGTGACCGGGTAGGCCGGTAACCGGCTTTTCTACTCGGTTAGTAGACAAAGGTCGTCAACGTTGGCAGACTGGGGGCGTGGTTCCCACCGAGCACGGCACCCCCGCCGCAGGCGCCCTGCTCGACGTGGTCTGGAACGACCGCCGCGCGGACGCGTTCGACGAGGCCTGTCGCCGTCACTGACGTCGCCGGCCACTGTCCCTTCGCGTTCCTCCGGAGTTCGGAATGTCCCGCACCGCGGACCTCTTCTTCACGCCGCTGCAGCTGATCGACCTCACCCGCTTCTACGCGGACGAGGTCAGCAGTGGCGCCTACCCCAACATCGATTTCGACCCCGACGAGCGCTGGCACCAGCGCATCTACCGGGACCGGCGGGTCGACATCTGGCTCATCAGCTGGCTTCCCGAGCAAGGCACCCAGCTACACGATCACGGCGGCTCGTCCGGTTCGTTCACCGTGCTGTCCGGTGCGCTCACCGAGACCACCGTCGCCGGCGGGCGGCCGCGCGACCACACGCGGGTCGCCGGCGAGAGCGTCGGCTTCGGCGCGCGCTACGTGCACGACGTGCGCAACCTGTCCGACCAGCCCGCGATCAGCGTCCACGCCTACTCGGCGCCCCTGACTTCGATGACCTACTACGACCTGGACGGCGGCTCGCTCGAACCGATCGCCACCCTGGCCACCGACGATCCGGAGCCGGCGTTCGACGCCCAGCGGGCCTCATGACGTTCCCCTCGGTGGAAGCCCTGCTGGCCGACGCCCGCTCCCGCCTCGACCGGCTGGAGCCGTCGGCCGCGGTCGAAGCGATCGCCGACGGCGCCCGCCTGGTGGACATCCGCCCACGCGGGCAGCGGGCCGACGAGGGTGAGATTCCCGGTGCGGTGATCATCGAGCGCAACCACCTGGAATGGCGGCTGCATCCGGCGTCGGCGTCGCGGATCCGTGCGGCGGTCCCGGGACAGCGTTGGATCGTCTTCTGTTCCGAGGGCTACACGTCCTCGCTCGCCGCCGACTCGCTCAACTCGATCGGCGTGCCGGCGACCGATCTGGTCGGCGGCTTCACGGCCTGGGCCGCGGCCGGCCTGCCGACCGCACCCGGCGGCACGGAGGCCGAACAGCTGCGGCACTGAGACAGGCCGATCAGCGACGGATCAGCCGGCGGACTTGCCCGCGTTGGCGACGTTGTAGCCGAGCCAGCCGGTGTAGCCGAGCAGGCCGAGCACGCCCAGCTTACGGGTCTTCTTCAGCATCATCGCCACGCCGATGCCGGCCTCGGTGGCGCCGTTGCGCATCACCCAGTCCTTGGTGTTCTCCGGGAAGGCCACCTTGGTGACCTCTTCGAACGCGTCGGGAGCGGCGAGGTGTGCCGCGCCGACAGCCGCAACCAGGAAACCGACCTTGCCGGTGGACAGAAGAGCCATGCCCACACCCTGCCACAATGCCGCGATGGACGAGTTGACGCGTGACTGGCGCGGGCACGTCATCGTCTGTGGCCTGCGCAACGTCGGTCCGCGCATCGTCGAGCAGCTCGCCCTCGGCGAGGAACGGGTTGTCGTGGTGGACGACGCGCCCGATCCGCGTTTGCTGCGCCTGGCGCAGGATTTCGGCGCAGTTCATCTGCCGCGCAGCGGGCGCCGGACCGCATCTCTCGAGGCTGCCGGCATCGCCGGGGCGGCGGCGCTCATCTGCACCGACGAATCCGACCTGGACAACCTTGAGGTGGCGCTGCTGGCCCACCGGCTGCGCCCGGATCTGCGCATCGTGACCCAACTCGGCAACGCGGCCGTCCGGCGCTCCGTTCGCGAGGTCAGTGAGGCGATGACGGTGCTCGACGTCGCCGAGATCGCCGCGCCCGCGCTCGCCGAGGCGTGCCTCGACGGGGGTGGCGGCCGTTCGATCGAGATCGATGACCACCCGTTCGTCCTCGAGGAACTGACCGCAGCCGGCGGCGGCACGCTGCGCGAGCTCTACGGCGACGTGGCCCCCGTCGCCGTCGTTCCCCATGACGGCGGCGAGTTGCAGGTGTGCCCCGGACGCGACCTGCGGGTCGAGGCGGGTGACCGCGTCGTCGTCATCAGTTCGCCCGAGGACGACGTCGCCCCGGAAGCGGCGGTTTCCGTCGGCGTGCGGCGGCGGCGCCCGCGGCGCACCCGCGGTCTCGTCCGCCGCTACATCCGCGGTGTCGTCAGCTCGTCCGAGCGGCAGCTCCGCATCGCCCTGCTGTTGCTATTCGCCGTCGGTCTGCTGTCAGTCGCGCTGCTGCGACTGGCCTACCGGAGCGCGTCCGGCGCTCATATGACCCTTCTCGACGCGACGTACTTCACCACCGAGACCCTGACCACCGTCGGCTTCGGCGACTTCTCGTTCGGCTCGCAGTCCACCTGGCTGCGTGTGTGGGCGATCCTGCTGATGATCATCGGGGCGGCAGTCGTCACCGTCCTCTACGCGTTGCTCACCAACTTGCTGATCAGCCGGCGGATCTCGCAGTCACTCGGCCGCCAGGTGGCGACCCGCATGCGCGAGCACGTGATCCTCGTCGGGCTCGGCTCCGTCGGCCTGCGGGTCCTCGAGTACCTCACCGCCGCCGGCCAGCCCGTGGTCGTGCTCGAGAGCGACGAGGACAACCGCTTCCTGGCCCGCGCGCGGGCGCTGCGGGTTCCGGTGGTGTTCGGCGACGCCACCGTCCCCGCCAGCCTCGAGGCGGCCAACCTGGCGCACGCGCGCGCTGTCGCCGTGCTGACGAGCAGCGACCTCGCCAACATCGAGAGCGGCCTGACGGTGGCCGACCTGCTCGGCGAGCGGCGCGACGAGGTGCCCGTCGTGCTCCGGGTGTTCGACCGCGACCTGGCCGCGACGATCGAGGAGAGCTTCGGTTTCCACTTCGCGCGGTCCACCGCCGCTCTCGCCGCACCCTGGTTCGTGGGCGCGGCGCTGGGCCTCGACATCCGCACCACTTTCTACGTCGAGGACCAGCCGATGCTCATCGGCCGGGTGGCCGTCGCGCCGTCCGGCGGCCTGGCCGGCCGGCAGATGTCCGAGCTCTCGGCGCGCACGCGCGTGCTCGCCCTGCGCCGAGCCGGCGCAGGGGGCCTGGAGTTCCCGCCTCGACGCGACACCCGCTTCGGCGGCGGCGACCAGGCCTACCTGGTCGGTCCCTACGAAGAGCTGCTGGCGGTGCTGCGACACGATTCCGGCACGCCCCCCGCGTAACCCCCGAGTCCGACGGGCACGATTGCCTCATGCACAAGACCGTGCTGGTGACCGGCGCGTCCGGCTTCGTCGGCTCACACCTCGCCCGGGCCGTCGTCGACGCCGGGCACGACGTGCGCGCGATGACCCGCCGCCCCGACGCCTACACCGGGGCCGGGACGCCCGTGCCCGGCGACGTCGACGACCCGGACTCTCTGGCGGCAGCGCTCGCCGGCGTCGACGTGGCCTACTACCTCGTCCACTCACTCGACTCCGACGACTTCGAGGGCAAGGACGCCGACGCCGCGATCAACTTCGGCGGTGCGGCTGCCGAGGCCGGCGTCGAGCGGATCATCTACCTCGGCGGTTTGGGCGTCGACAACGGTGAACTGTCCGCGCACCTGCGCTCGCGCCGCCAGGTCGAGCAGCTGCTGGGCGTGGCCGGGGTACCGGTCACGGTCCTGCGCGCCGCGGTCGTCGTCGGGCACGGGGGCATCTCGTGGGAGATCACCCGCCAACTCGTCGATCACCTGCCGGCGATGATCACGCCGCGGTGGGTCAAGACGCGGACCCAGCCGATCGCGCTCGAGGACGTCGTGCGCTACCTCCTCGGGGTGCTCGACCATCCCGACGCGCTCGGGCAGGTGTTCGAGATCGGTGGGCCCGAGGTCCTGCGGTACATCGACATGCTCAAGCGCGCCGCCAAGGTGCAGGGCAAGCGCATACCGAGCGTCGACGTCCCGTTGCTGACGCCCGGCCTGTCGTCCGGCTGGCTCGCGCTCGTGACCGACGTGGACATGGCCACCGCCCGCAACCTGATCGATTCGATGACCAACGAGGTCATCGTGCGCGACCACTCGATCGAGCGGCTTGTTCCCGGTCCGACGATCGGCTACGACGAGGCGGTGCGCCGCGCTCTCGAGGCTCGCGCCGCCGCCTCGTGACGGCAGACCGGCGGCGCCGGGCGGTCGTCACCACGACGTTGGTGACCGGTGCGGTGCTGCTCGGCTTCTCGCTGGCCACACCGCCGGGCAACTCCCGCTTCTACCTGCTGACTCTCGCCGTGGCGCTCGTGTGGCTCGTTGGCGGGTTGGTGTCCGGGCCACTGCACCTGGGCCGGACCGCGAGCGGGGCCGGGCGCCGGCCGGTGCTGACGCCGATCGCGCTAGGGGTGGCCGTGGGAGTCGTGTTCGTCCTCGGCGCCCTCGTCGTCCGGGAGGTCGAGCCGCTGCGCTCGTCGGTCGCCGGCGTCCTGGCCCACGCCCGCCGCGGCAACCTCGGCCTCGTCGCCCTGATCGCCTTGGCCAACGGCGCGGCCGAGGAGGTCTTCTTCCGCGGTGCGCTGTACACGTCGATCGCCCGGCGGCATGCTGTCGCCGGTTCGACCGCGGTGTACACCCTCGTCACGGCGGCGACGGGCGAGCCGATGCTGGTGTTCGCCGGGCTGCTGATGGGCACCCTGTTCGCCCTGCAGCGGCGCGTCACCGGCGGAATCCTCGCGCCGCTGTTGACCCACCTGACCTGGTCGCTGGTGGTGCTGTTCGCGCTGCCACCCGTCATCGGCCAGTGACGGCCCGGCCTAACCTGACCCTTGTGGACAGCTACGACGTGATCGTGGTCGGCGGCGGCATGGCCGGGGCGTCGATCGCGTCGGAGTTGACGGCCGACCGGCGCGTGCTGCTGGTCGACATGGAGCCGACGCTGGCCTATCACACGACCGGTCGCTCGGCGGCGATGTTCCTCGAGAGTTACGGCGGCCCGGTGATCCGCGCGCTGACGACGTCGAGCCGGGCGTTCCTCCTGCGACTGGAGGTGCTGCGGCCGCTGCCCATGCTGCACCTGGGACTCGCCGGCCGCGGTTCGGCGATCGAGGACCTGTTCGCCGCTGTACATCCGCTCGTCCCGGACGTCGAAGTCCTCGAGCCGGCGGCGGCCGTGCAGTTGCAGCCGCTACTGCGGCCTGCCGCGTTCGAGTTGGCGCTGCACGAACCGGGGGCGATGGAGATCGACGTGCACGCCCTGCATCAGCACTTCGTCCGAAAGGTGCGCGCCTCGGGCGGCGTCATCGAGGTGTCGGCCGGGGTGACCGGGGCGACGCGGGCGGCCGGCGAATGGACGCTCACCGACCGCACCGGACGGCAGTGGCGCGCCCCCGTCGTCGTCGACGCGGCCGGCGCGTGGGCCGACGAAGTGGCCGGCGCCTTCGGCGTGCCCGTCATCGGACTTCGCCCGCTGCGCCGCACCGCCTTCATGGTGGACGCGCCCGCCGGCGCCGCGGCGCCGATGATCGCTGACATCGACAACTCCTTCTACTTCAAGCCCGACGCCGGCCGGCTGCTCTGCTCACCGTCCGACGAGACTCCGCAGGCGCCCGGCGACGCCCGGGCCGACGACGTCCAGATCGCGCGGGCGATCGAGGTGATCAACACGGTGACGACGCTCGACGTCCGGCACGTCCGCGCGTCCTGGGCGGGCCTACGGACCTTCACCCCCGACCGCACACCCGCGGTGGGCTACGACCCGGCCGTGGACGGCTTCTTCTGGTTCGCCGGCCAGGGCGGGTACGGGATCCAGATCGCACCCGCCCTGGCCCGTGCGGCCGCCGACCTGCTGCGCGGCCGGCCCCTGCCCGACGACATCCGCGCGTTCGGCCTCGACGTCGCCCACCTGGCGCCGGAACGACTGCGGAATGCCCACCGACCCGCCGCGAGTTGACCCCAGGTGACCCTTCCGCTGTCGATCCTCGATCTCGCCCCGGTCCGCCACGGAGAGACGCCGCGCGACAGTTTCGCCGCCAGCGTCGCCCTCGCCCGCCTCGCCGAGGACGCCGGGTACCGGAGGATCTGGTACGCCGAACACCACAACATGCCCACGATCGCCTCGTCGGCGACCAGCGTGCTGATCGCCCACGTCGCCGCTCACACCGAGCGGATCCGCCTGGGGTCCGGCGGCGTCATGCTGCCCAACCATTCGCCGCTGGTGATCGCCGAGCAGTTCGGGACGCTGGCCTCTCTGCATCCGGGCCGGATCGACCTCGGTCTCGGCCGCGCGCCCGGCTCGGACCGCAACACGATGTACGCGCTGCGCCGCGACCACACGTCCGCCGACGGGTTCCCCGACGACGTCCAGGAACTACAGGCCTACCTCGCCGACGACTCGCTCGTGCCGGGCGTCCACGCCTACCCCGGCCGCGGCACTCGAGTGCCGCTGTACATCCTCGGGTCATCGCTGTTCGGCGCCCAGCTCGCGGCCGCGCTCGGCCTGCCCTACGCGTTCGCATCGCACTTCGCACCGGTCGCACTTCAGGACGCTGTAGCCGTCTACCGCCGAGACTTCCGTCCCTCGGCCCAGCTCGATCACCCGTACGTCATCGCCGGCGTCAACGTCATCGCGGCGGACACCCAGGCCGACGCCGACGAGCAGTTCCACAAGGCGAAGCGGGCGCGCGTTCGTTCGCTGGCCCGGCCCGGTCGGAGGCTCACCGACGACGAGGTCGACGCCGTGCTGTCCTCGCCCGAGGGCGGCCAGATCGAGCAGATGGTCGTCTACTCAGCGGTCGGCACGCCTCCGGACGTCCGCGACTACCTCGAGACCTTCGCCAAGCACGCCGACGCCGACGAGCTGATCATCGCACTGCAGTCACCGGCCGCCGACGCACGGCTGCGGTCGGCACAGCTGCTCGCCGGGGCGATGCTCAGCTGACCCGACCGTCCAGGGCAGAGGACCGCGTGAGGATCGCCTCGTGCAGGGCGGCCAGCTCGGGAGACGGGTCGAGCCCGAGTTCGTCGGTGAGCTGGCGGCGCAGCGTCTGGTAGCACGCAAGTGCCTCCGCCTGGCGGCCCGAGCGGTAGAGCGCAGTCATCCGCTGGGCCCACAAGCGCTCACGGAACGGGTACTCGATCACCAGCTCCTCGAGCAGGGCGTTGGCCTCCCGGTGCCGTCCGCATGCGAGCTCGGCATCGATGAAGTCCTCGTGCGCCCGCAACCGGTCCTCGTCGAGCCGAGCCCGTTCGCCTCCGACGGCCGGCGAGTCGGGCAGGTCGGCGTAGGCGCTGCCGCGCCAGAGCTCGAGCGCCGCGCGTAGCGACGTCGCCGCGTGCTCGGCGCCTCCTTCGGTCAACGCCGCGCGGCCCGTGTCAGCCAAGGCGGCGAATCGCAGCACGTCGAGCGTCTCGCTACCGACCCGCAGCTGATAGCCGTTCGGCCGAGTGAGCAGCACGGCATCGGCGTAGGCGCCCAGGAGTTTGCGCAGCCGCGACACGTACACACGCAATGCCGGCACGGCCGAGTCGGGCGGCTCGCCGTTCCACAGCTGGTCGATCAGCCGTGCCACCGAGACGACCTCGTCGCGCTGTGCGGCCAGTAGGCTGAGCAGCTGGCGCAACTTGACCGACCGCACCGGCTGCTCGACACCGTCGACCACCAAGTCGGTCTGGCCCAGCACCCGGATCATCAGCCCCGGTGCGGCCGGCTCGGGCGCGGTCGGCGGATCGGCTGCCGGCGCCTCGACGGCCGGCAACACCACCGACGCCTCGCCCAGCGCCCACACGGTCACCGGCTGCTCGACGCCGCGCAGCGCGACCTGGCCGCGGGACGTGCCGATGACCCGCTCGGTGACCGCGGTGTACGCCCGCTGAGTCAGCAGGATCTCGCCCGGCGCGGCCAGGTCGCACAGCCGGCTGGCGATGTTCACCACTGAGCCGATGGCCGTGTACTCGCACCGGCTCTCGTAACCGATGACACCGATCGTCGCGAAGCCGTACGCGATGCCGGTGCCGACGCTGAGGGAATGACCGCGATCGCGCCAGCGCTGCCCCAGCTCGTCCATCGCCGAACGGATCTCGACGGCGGCGCTGACTGCACGCAGCGGCGGGTCGTCGCAGCGCACCGGGTCGTTGAAGAAGATCATGACGCCATCGCCCGCGTAGCAGCCGACCGTCCCGGCATGCCGGGAGACCGCGGTACCGACCACGGCATGGAAGTCCTGGAGCGCGGCGAGCACCTCCTCGGGCTCGGACGCTGACGCGAACGGTGTGAACCCGCGCAGGTCGGCGAAGATGACGGCGATCTCCCCGCGGTGCGGCTGCAGCAGCCCCTCGTCGCCCGCGTTGAGCACCACGTCGGCCACCTGCTCGGGCAGGAATCGGCGCAGGCGTTGCAGCCGGCGCACCTCTTCGACCTGCTCGGTGACCTGCTCCTCCAGCACGCGGTTCCACGCTGCAAGATCGGCGGCCTGCTCCACGACGGTGTCGTGGTACGCCTTGACTCGCAGCAGCGACCGCACCCGGGCCAGCAGCTCGGCCTGGTCGAACGGCCGGGCGATGAAGTCGTCGGCGCCGCTGTCGAGTGCCGGGATCTTCTCCGCCGATCCCGACGCGGTGATCATCACGATGGGGATGTGCGCCGTCTGCGGCTCCGCTCGTAGCCGGCGGCACACTTCGTATCCGTCCATGCCGGGCATCTGAACGTCGAGCAGCACGAGGTCGGGCGGCTCGCTGCCGTGCACGATCTCCAGGGCCGCCAGACCCGAGTCGGCGCTGCGGACCTGTTGACCGTGTGCGCTGAGGACGGCTTCGAGCAAGCGCACATTCGCCGGCGTGTCGTCCACGACGAGCACATAGCTCACGGTGTCACTCCGTTCGGTCGTCCCGACACGCATGCCGCCATCGCTCCGCAAGCGTCGTTCACGCGTTCGCCTCCACGGCCGAGTTGAGCGCCTCGGCTCCGCTGACCAAGCGCGGCAGGATCACCGAGAAGGTGCTGCCGCGGCTCTCGGCGGTGGTGAACCACACCCGTCCGCCGTGCAGCTCGGCGACGCCCCTCACCAGCGCGAGCCCGAGCCCGGCGCCGCGTGCACCGCTGGCCAGGTACATCGCGGCCTCCTGGTGGAACGGCTCGAAGATGAGCTCGGAGGGCCGCTCGACGACGCCCGAACCGGAGTCGCGGACGTCGATCTCGAGGCTGTCGTCACCGGCCGGGGACGCCACGACGCTGACCACGCCGTCGGGCGGGCTGAAGTGGAGGGCGTTGCCGACGAGCTGCACGACTGCCTGCTGGAGCAGATGCGCATCGCCGACGACGTAGTCGGCACCGGGCCGCATCTCGATCTCCACGTCGCAGCGCGCCGGCTGGTCGGGCGCGTTGAGCGCGGCGTCGACGGCGCGCTCGAGCAGGGCCCGCACGGCAACGACGTCCGGAGCCAAGAGCATGCGGCCGGCCTCCAACTTCGCGACGTCGAGCGCGAGTGTGATCAGGGCCAGCAGGTGACGGGCGGCCAGTTGGATGTCAGCGATGAATTCGCGTTGCCGTTCGTTCAGGGGTCCGACGAGTTCGGTGGCCAGCAGGTCGGCGAACCCGATGATGGCGTTGAGGGGCGTCCGGAGCTCGTGCGACATGTTGGCGAGGAATGCGCTCTTGTGCCGGCTGACCGCTACCAGCTCGGCCCGCGCCTGTTCGGCCGTCTCATGCGCGGCGTGTTCGGCGATCACGAGCTCGCGCAAGCGCAGGGCGATCCAGTTCACGATGTCGGCCTCGAAGGCGAGCATCACGAGTGCCGACAGCCATCTGAGAGCGGCGCCGTCCGGGTCCTCCTTGATCAGCAGGACGCCCGCGTACGCCACCGCTATTCCGACGAGCTGCAGGACGGCCCGGCGGCGCGGCCACAGCGCGAAGCCGGTGGTCACCACACAGCCGTAGGCCAACGCCGCCAAGGACACGTAGGAGTCGGCGAAGAAGGCGAGTGCGGTGATGGCGGCGATCGCCAGCCAGGCCAGCGCCTCGAAGCGGGCATAGGTTGCGCTCGGGGACCACCAGCGCAGGATCGGGGCGGCGGCTCCGGCGGCCACGGCGAACGCGACGAGCACGACCGCGCTGCGCGGGTGGTGGACCGACATGACCGCCAGCACCGCGAACAGAGCGGAGGCTATGCCGAGGTACCAGGCCGTGATCGCAGTGATCAACTCACGATTCGCCGGCGAACCGGGGCGGGTGAAGGCGGAGTAGTCGGGTTGCTCGACCTTCGCCGCAAGCGCATCGTCGGGCTCGGACCCTTCCTCGAACGGCGGGCGGTCCGTCGGCGGGGCGGCCAGACGCGGCAGCTCGACGGAGAACACGCTGCCCTCGCCGGGGCGACTGGCCGCGGTCAACGTGCCGCCGTGCAGCTCGACGAACCGGCGGGCGAGCGGCAGGCCGAGGCCCGTGCCTTCCGCCCGGTGATCGACCCGGGCGAACTCCTCGAAGGCGATCGCCAGGTCCTGCGGCGTCATGCCCACGCCGGTGTCCCGCACCCGGATCGTCAGCCGATCGCCGTTCGGTTCCGCGACGACGGCGATCGACCCGCCACTCGGCGTGAACTTCACCGCATTGCCGAGCAGGTTGACAAGCACCTGCCGGATCCGCAGCCGGTCGGCCACGACGTCGTCAAGGCCGGCCGCTACCTCGAGGGTGAGCCGGATGCCCTTCGCCTCGGCCGCATCACGGACCAGTCGGACCGCCTCGGTGAGGACCCCTCCGAGGTCGAGATGCTCGAAGTCGAGTTCGTGCAAGCCCGACTCGACCTTGGCCATGTCGAGTACCTCGTCGACCAGCTCCACCTGATGGCGCGCGGCGGCGGTGATGTCCTGCGTGTATTCGCACTGCTGCTCACTCAGCGGGCCGACCAACTGCTCGGCGAGCAGTTCACTGAAGCCCAGGACGGTGTTGAGCGGGGTGCGCAGCTCATGGCTCATCCGGGCGAGGAACGCGCTGCGCATCTCGCTGAGGCGTTGCAGGTCCTTTGTGTTCTGCTCGGCCGCGGCTCGTGATTTGGTTTCGACGTCGGCCAGCGCGAGTACCTGCTCGACCAGCCAGCGGATGAACAGCCCGGCGGCCGTTACGGCGGCGACGACGCACACCCAACGAACGAGCGGGGCGCTCTGGGACGGGCCGAAGATCAGCACGAACCCGTAACTGGTGCACAGCAGTGCCGCATGGGTGACAGCGATCGGCCAGGACCGCACCGCGAAAAGGATCGTGCCGATCATTACGTAGGTCCCCGGGAGCGCGGGGAGGACCGAAGCGTCGTAGATGCCCAGGAGCGCGAGCAACGAGTCCGCACCTACGAGCAGGCCGTCCAGAACCGGTAGCGGCAACGCGGTCGGGAAGAAGGCGAGGAACAGGCCCGCGCTCAGCGCGAACACGCTGCAGGCGATCGTGAACGGATTGGCCGAACTCGGTCGCAGCACCAGCACCGTGGGCAGCATGAGGCCCAAAGCCAGTGCGCCACGGGCACCGAGGCCGGAGATCAGCGCGGTACTCGACGTGCCGGTCATCCGCAGCAACTCGGCACTGCGCACCAGAGCGGCCGACCGCATTACGCTCCTCCGTCCGACCCTGGGTATACCTGCGCCGATCCTCCTGCGCGGAGATAGCGCGGACCTAGCAGGCGAGGGGCCGCCCCGGTCATGTGCCGGTTCCGGTCGTCATGACCGCCTCCAGCGAGTCGACGAACGTGGCTACGTCGAGTGGTTTGGAGAGATAACCATCAAAACCGGACGCCAGCAACCGCTCGCGATCGCCCTTCATGGCCAGCGCCGTCAACGCCACCACGGGGATGCTGCGGGTGACGGGATCGGCGCGCAGCACGCGGAGCGCCTCGACGCCGAGCATGTCGGGCAACTGGATGTCCATGACAATCAACGCGGGCGCGTGTCGCGCGGCCTGATCGATGCCGTCCTGCGCAGAACCCGCGGGGAGGACCTCGTAGCCGCGCAGCTCGAGCAGAGTGGTGACGAGTTTGAGACCCCGCTCGTTGTCCTCGACCACGAGGACCCTGCGGTTCACAGACCGCGCCCGCCGGCGGCAGCGCTACCTCCGTGCTGCGCGACGTTAACCCCTTGGGGGCACGGTGGACGCGTGATGAGACATCGATCGGCACCGTCGGCGCGACGGCTGTCCGAATTGCGGACATTGGCGACCTTCTCGACGTTCACCGACGCGGACCTCGCCGACGTCGCCGGGCGGCTCACCGATCTCGATGCGCCGCCCGGCACCGTCCTGATCCGAGAGGGCCAGCCAGGACGCGAGGCCTTCATCGTTGCGTCCGGGGTGGCCGAGCTGCGGGTCGACGGCCAAACCGTCGGGCGGGTCACGACGGGCGACCTGGTGGGCGAGATGTCGCTGCTCGACGCGCGGCCTCGGTCGGCCACGGTGGTGGCCGTAACCCAGATGCGCCTGCTCGTCATGGACCCGTCCGAGTTCGCCAGCTTGCTGGAGGACCCCCGTACCGCTCGATGGGTTGCCGCCAACCTATCGAACCGGGTGCGTGACTGGGGTCATCGCAGCTGAGCCGTCCGCCCCAGCTGGACGGCTGTGCGCAGGTGTGCCGGTGTCGGCTCACCGCGGGGCGATCCGCAGGCCGCGGAACGGCCGCACCACCCGCTCGCCGGTGTCGAGGAACCTGATGAGGACGTTGCGAGCGCTCGCGCCCGGGCCCCACCCGGTGAGGACCTCGACCTCCCGCTGACCCAGGTAATAGTGCCGGCCGACGAGCCGGGTGCCGCCGACGAGCGGACGTGGCATCAGTCGGGTGTCTGCCCGGAGTCGCGCTTGGTGCCTTCGGGATCGGCCGTCCGGGTGTCCGAGTCCTCGAGGATGATCTCGGCCTGTGCCTGCGGGTCGTCGCTCCCGCTGGCCTCTTCCTCGGGCAGTAGCTGCGCTCGGTGATCGACGCGTTCGGCGTCCGGTCGCTCGGTCATGACCTAGACCTACCCACAAACCGGCTCCGCGCCCGCCGCGGACCGTGATCAAGAGACGTCGATCGTCGTTATTCGACGAGTTCGGTCTCTTGATCAGGTCGGTGGCTCATCAGGCAGACAGTTGCCGTGAACAACGCACCGGCCAGCACGGTGGTCGGGATCGCCGCCGTGTTGCTCAGGTGATCGGTGACGATCCCCGCCAGCAGCGCGGCGACGGCCGCGCCCAGGCCGAAGGCAGTGATGACCCAGGCATTCGCCTCGGTCAGCAGGTTGGGCGGGCACAGCAGCTGGACCCTCTGGAACACCACCGTCAGCACGACCGGCAGCGCGACCCCGGCGATGGCTGCAGCCGGGATCCACACCGCGACCGGCAGCGGCAGGGCCAGCGGCAGGTAGCCGACGGCCAGCGCGAGACCGGCGACGGTGAGAGCGCGCGCCCCGGCGCCGCTGATCGGCCGGACCGCGCCGTACAGCCCGGCCAGCAGCGCACCGAATGCGTTGGCCGCCAGCGCCCACCCGGTGATCGACGAGGCGTGGTGCCGATCGGCGAAGGCGGCCGCCACGATCGCGAGCGCGCCGACGGGAACACCGGCGGCGAGCGCGACGAGGAAGACCCGGACCAGGACTCCGTGCCGCAGCGGCGAGCCGTGCGTGTCCGACGTCGACGGCGTCGGCCGCCACTCGCGCGACGTCCGGGTCGTCGCGAAGCCGAGCGTGCCGACCATCCCGAACACGGCGCAGCCGACCACTCCGCCGCCGTGCCCGATCAGGGAGACGCCGGCGACCGACAGCAGCGGGCCGACCACGAACACGAGTTCCTGCACGCCGACGTCCAGGCTGAACGCCGCGCGCAGCACCGGTCCGTCAGTGACGACGTGCGGCCAGAGCGCGCGCAGGCATGGCTCGAGCGGTGGCGTGGCGAGTCCGGCCACCGCCGCGGCGATCGCGGACACGACCGGGTGGTCGGCGCCGCTGACCGCCAGGACGACGAACGCCACGGTGCTGACGCCGGCGGCGGTCAGCAGTACCTCCCACTGCCCGAGCCGGTCGACGATGCGGGCGAGCATCGGTTGGCCGATGCCGGCGCCGGCGGTCAGCAGCGCGGCGAGGCCGCCGGCCAGCGTGTAGCTGCCGCCCTGCCCGCGGATCAGCAGCAACACGGCCAGCGTCGCCATCGCCGTAGGCAGCCGTCCGACCATCGAGGTCGTCAGGAGCGTGGGCACCTCGCGCGTGGTCAGGACCGTGCGCAGCTCAGCCACCGAGATGCTCCAGCAGACCGGTCGGGAGCACGACGCGAGGGTAGCGGTAGCCACTCCGACGGCAGGGGCAGGATGCACCCATGGACTTCAGATACCTCGGCAACTCCGGCATGCAGATCTCCGAGATCACCTACGGCAACTGGCTGACCCACGGCTCGCAGGTCGAGAACGACATCGCGACCCAGTGCGTTCGCGCGGCCCTCGAGTCAGGGATCACCACGTTCGACACCGCCGACGTCTACGCCAACGGCCGGGCCGAAGAGGTGCTGGGCGCGGCGCTGAAGGGCGAGCGCCGGGAATCGCTCGAGATCTTCACCAAGGTCTACTGGCCGGTCGGGCCTGACCCCAAGGGCAAGAACGACACAGGTCTGTCGCGCAAGCACGTCATGGAAGGCATCGACGGATCGCTGCGCCGCCTGCAGATGGACCACGTCGACCTCTACCAAGCCCATCGGTACGACAACTTCACTCCGCTCGAGGAGATTATGCAGGCCTTCGCCGACGTCGTGCGCGCCGGCAAGGCGCTCTACATCGGGGTCAGCGAATGGACCGCCGAGCAGATCCGGGCCGGGCACGCCCTGGCGCAGGAGCTCGGCATCGGCCTGGTCTCCAGCCAGCCGCAGTATTCGATGCTCTGGCGGATCATCGAGCGCGAGGTCGTGCCGACGTGCCGCGAGTTGGGGATCGGGCAGATCGTCTGGTCACCCATCGCCCAGGGCGTGTTGAGCGGCAAGTACAAGCCAGGCCAGGAGCTCCCCGCCGGCTCGCGCGCCACCGACGAGAAGGGCGGCGCCGACATGATCAAGCGTTGGCTCGCCGACGACGTGCTCACCCGCGTGCAGGAGCTCCAGCCGATCGCCGGCGATCTCGGCCTCACGATGGCGCAGCTCGCCGTCGCCTGGGTCCTGCAGAACGACAACGTGTCCGCCGCGCTGGTCGGCGCGTCCCGTCCGGAGCAGGTGGCCGAGAACGTCAAGGCCGCGGGCGTGAAGATCCCCGACGACGCGATGAAACGCATCGACGAGGCCCTCGGCGACGTCGTCACCGACGACCCCGGCATGGTGGCCCGTTCCGTTCCTACGCAGCGAGCGGTCTGAGCTTTCCTGGCGCGCGTCGAGACGTGCTTTCTCGCACGCGTCAGCCGCGGACGACGGCGAGGTCGGGCCGGCGCATCGTCTCCCGGGCGAGAACGGCGAAGTGCAGGCCGACCACGACCTCGCGGTCGGCGAGGTCGACGCCCAGGACCCGCTCGACCTTGGTGATGCGGTCGTACAGGGCGGCCCGGGAGATGAACAGCTCCGCGGCCGCGGCCGTCTTGTTCCCCCCGCAGCGGCAGTACGCCGCCAGGAACTCGTAGAGCCGCGTGCCGTGCTCGGCGTCGTGGGCGAGCAGGTGCCCGAGCTCGCGTTCGATGTAGTCGTGGACGGCCGGCTCCGCCCGCAGGGAGTAGACGAGCCCACGTAGCCGGAGGTCCGGCGGCCGGAAGTAGCCGCGCTGCGGTGGCAGGCCGACCGCCGTGTCGGCCACCTGCATCGCCTCGCGCAAGGTGTCCTGCGCACGCTCGATACCCGCGACCGTCGTGCCGGCGCCGATGACCAGCCGGGCCTCGGAGCGCCGCTCGGACGCCGCGTGCAACCGCTCGCTCAGCGGTCTGAGGACGGCGTCGGGATCGGCGCTGCGCTCCTGCGAGAGCAGCACCGCGACCCGGTCGTCGTCGAGCGGCCCGACGAGGGCCGTAACGCGCAGACCCTGCAGCGTCGCCACGGCCTGGCTGGCGAGGTCGCGCAGCAGGGCGGGGATACCGCCTGGGCCGGCGTGCTCGCCGATGGGGCGGACGACGACACCGGTGAGCCGCCGCCGGTCGAGCGGAACGCCCAGCGCCCGCGCCCGCGAGGACGTCTCGGGCGGCAGGTCCGCCGAGAGGGCGAGGGCGGTCAATAGAGTCCGGTGGGACTGTCGCTCGAGGCTGTCGATGTCGCGGTCGGTCAGCCGGTTGATCACTAACGCGGTGGCGCCGCGCTCGAGGAGCATGCGCTGCCGCTGCGTTGGTGCGCCCTCACACAGCATGATCAGCCGGCCCCAGCCACCCCCGCCCGGCGTCACCACGTCCACGGCGAACCAGCCGTCGCCCTCGTGCTCGCGCGAGCGGGCCGCAGCCGGCAGCTCCTCCCATCCGGCGAGTACCTCGGCCGGCGGCTCGTCGGCCGTGCTGTAGGCCAGCACCTGGTGGACGAGGTTCTCGTAGATGACGGGACGGCCGGCCATCGCGGCGACGAGCTCGACCACCTGTTGCGGCCCCTGGCCGGCCAGCGTCAACTCGGTGAACGCCTGGTGGGCCGCGTCGGAGGCGATGAGTTCCTGCATGCGCGCGTCGAGGATCAAGGTATGGACGGCTTGGGTCACCGCGACGAACGGCGTGACCTGGCGCAGCTCGATCAGCGGGAGCCCACTGCGGTCGGCGGCGGCGACGAGTTCAACCGGCAGGGCGTCGCGGTAGCGGCGGCCCAGTTCGACGGCCAGCGCGGTGACGCCGGCCGAACTAAGCTCCTCGACGTAGCGGGCGAGCGCCGCGGCCGAGTCGGGCAGCGCGATCCCGGTGGTGAGGATGAGCTCGCCGCCTTCGAGCAGGCTGGCGATGTCGCTGACCTCGCTGACGTGGACCCACCGGACGCGGCGATCGAGGTGATCGGCCGCGGCCCGCACCTGTGGATCCCCACGCCGGATGGCCGGCAGATCGAGCACGTCGCGCAGCGAGGGAAGCATCCCGTCCTCCAGACCTCCGGCCGTTGCGCAACCTTACAGATCGTCGGACACGCGCCGGTTTCCCGACATTCTGTCGGTTACCGATGCCGATGCGCAGGACTAGCGTGAGCACATGGTGAATCGCATCTCCCACTGGATCGACGGCGTGCTGACGCCGGGCACGTCAGGGCGGACGAGCCCCGTTTACAACCCGGCCACCGGACTGCAGTCCGGCGAGGTCGAACTGGCATCTGCGGCCGAGGTCTCCGCCGCCGTGGCCAGCGCGAAGGAAGCCGCACAGGGCTGGCGCGCGGCTTCGCTGTCGCGCCGCTCCGGCATCCTCTTCGCCTTCCGCGAGCTGCTGCACAACGGAGCCGACGACCTGGCCAAGATCATCACCGCCGAACACGGCAAGGTGATGTCCGACGCGCACGGCGAGATCGCCCGCGCGCTAGAGAACGTCGAGTTCGCCGCCGGTGTCCCGCAGCTGCTCAAGGGCGGCTTCAGCGAACAGGCCGGCACCGGCGTCGACGTGTACTCGATCCGCCAGCCGCTCGGCGTGGTCGCCGGGATCACGCCCTTCAACTTCCCGGCCATGGTCCCGCTGTGGATGGCGGCCAACGCGATCGCCTGCGGCAACGCGTTCGTGCTGAAGCCGAGCGAGAAGGATCCGTCCGCCTCCCTCTGGCTGGCCGAGGCGTGGCAGAAGGCCGGCCTGCCCGACGGCGTCTTCACCGTCATCCAGGGCGACAAAGAGGCCGTGGACGCCCTGCTCACCCACCCGGACATCGCGGCAGTCAGCTTCGTCGGCTCCACGCCGATCGCCCGCTACATCTACGAGACCGGCACCTCGCACGACAAGCGGGTGCAGGCCCTCGGCGGCGCCAAGAACCACATGCTGGTGCTCCCCGACGCCGACATCGA
>NZ_JBHEMO010000125.1:0-3826 GCF_046262535.1 Jatrophihabitans sp.
AGCAAAGCCCTCGGGGCCTCTCCGCCTGAAACCGTGGCGGCGCTGGCTTCGGACGTCCTCGAGCGACTGGCGAACCAGATTGACGTTGCCCGCAGGCGCCAGGCCGAGGTGATGGCCGAATCAGTTCGCGTCGCAGTCGAGGGCGTACCTCTGCCGGTGCGCGGAATCGTGCGGAAGGCGTTGCTCGGATGACATCGCCCACGGCCGGCAGCCGCCACTGCGGTCGTATCGCCCGTCTTCTCGGCGTCGAGGCTACTGAGGTCATCGGTCTGGACGACATTTCCGAGGCCGATCTCGCGATCTTGCACGACCAGATCAGCAACGCCCTGTTCGCGGACGGGCACACGCAGTTCGCGAACGTGGCGGGTCTTTCCAAGATGTTGCCGGGCTCTGTCGCCGGCAAGCTCGCTGAGAAATTTCTACCTCCTGTGCTTGCCGCACGAGTCGCTGAGCTTCTCGAACCGAACCGGGCCCGTGACCTGGTCACCCGGGTGTCCGTCCGCTACCTCGGCGACCTATCGCTCGTTCTCGATCCGGTCCGTTCCAAACCGGTCGTGCAAGCCATCCCGGCGCCGCGCGTCGGGGAAGTCGCGCGCGAACTATTCGATCGCGGCGAGTACGCGGCCATGGCCGAGTTCGTCGGCACGGTCACCGTCGATGCCTTGTTTGCCGCACTCGGTGCGGCGACACCGCGCGACCTGCTCGCTGTCGTCCCGCTGCTGGAATGGAACGACAACCTCGACCACGTCATCGCCAACCTGCCCGCCGAGCAGGTCACCGGCATCGTCGCCGAACTCGACCCGGTCGAGCTGGCCGACCTCGCGCTGGCGTTGGACCCCAGCCGGTTCGGACCGATCGTGCACGCCGTCCCCGTCGAAACAGTGCAGGCGATCGCCGCGGAACTGTTCCAGCGCGGCGAGTACGCCGGTATGGCCGCCTTCGTCGGCGTCGTCACCCCCGACATGCTCCACGCCGCCCTCGGCGTCGCCAGCGGACACGATCTGCTCGCGGTCGTCCCGCTGCTGGAATGGAACGCGAACCTCGACCACGTCATCGCCACCGCTGCGGTCGCGCAGATCGATGGCGTGTTCGAGGCGATGATCGCTGACGACCTGTGGGCACAGGGCAGCGAGTTGATGGATCAACTCACCCCCGAGGCTCAACAGCACTTGCTGAGCCGAGTTGGCGAGCTGTCCGAGACCAACTTCGCGGCGCTCCAAGCCGCCGCTGCCGCGGACAAGCTCAGCGCCAAGTCGCGCGAGCTCGTGGATGCGGCAACCCGACGGCGAACGATGGCCGTCTAGCCCATTGTCGACCGTGCCATTGACTAATGGCACGTTCGCTGCTGTACTCAGGGTGTGTCAGCGACGACGTTCCACCCTCGCCCGGCGTCGCATCGAGCCCGGCTGGTCGCGGGTACCACCCGCGTAACGTTGGGGCCCACGGCGGCCGTTCTGCCCTCGAACGCGGTGGGCGTCGCCGTGGCGCGGGTGGTCCTGTCCCGCGCGATGGCCACGTTCGGCACAATCCCTGCCGGCACCCGGTTCGAGAGTGTCGACGAGCCAGGCCCGGGCGGGCGGGTGCGCGGTGAATGGGTCCGCGCCGCGGGAGTTGACCGCAGCGATGCGGTGCTCTACTACATCCACGGCAGCGGCTACGCGCTGTGCTCGGCTCAGACGCACCGTTCGCTGACTTCGCGGCTGTCTGCGTTCACCGGATTGCCGGTGTTCGCGGTGGATTACCGGCTCGCGCCGCGGCACCGCTTCCCCACCGCCGCCGAGGATGCGCGCCGCGGTCTCGACTGGCTGCTCGAGCGTGGTCACCGCGCCGAGCAGGTGGCGCTGGCCGGCGATTCGGCAGGCGGGCACCTCGCCATCGACCTGTGCCTGAACCTGCGGCGTGCCGGCCGCCCGCTGCCGGCGGCGCAGCTGCTGCTCTCGCCGCTGGTCGACGCCACGATGGGCTTGGCCCTCGCGCGGGAACAGGCGCAACGCGACCCGATGTGCTCGGCCGCGGCGGCGCGGCGCCTCATCGCGCTCTACACCGCTGACACCGATCCGATGCACGCGCGGCTGGCCCACGTCATCGCGGCCGACGAGGCATTGCCGCCGACACTGATCCAAGCCGGCGGAACGGAGATGCTCGCCGCGGACGCGCACCAGGTGCACCGGATGCTCACCGCGTCGGGCACCGTGTGCGAGTTGCAGGTGTGGCCGGGGCAGATGCACGTCTTTCAGGCGATGCCGCGCCTGGTGCCCGAAGCCGACGACGCGCTGCAGCGCGGCGCCCGATTCCTCGCCGACGCCCTCGGCGCGCAGGCCACGCTGCCTGCGCGGCACCGCCGCCGCATCCCACGCCTGCAGGTCGTCGACAGGAGAACAGCATGATCGGACTCAACTCGGGTCACCGCCGAAGCCGCGACGCCAACGCGGTCGTCACCGGCGCCGGCAGCGGCATCGGTCAGGCTTTCGCCGTCGAGATCGCCCGCCGTGGCGGCAGCGTCGTCGTCAGCGACATCAACGAATCGGCGGCGCAACGCACCGTCGACGTCATCACCGATCAAGGCGGCAAGGCGATGGCACTGCGGTGCGACGTCTCGTCCCCGCAGGAGGTCGCGGTGCTGTCTCGCGAGGCGCAGGGCTGGTTCGTTGGCCCCCCGACGCTCGTCGTGAACAACGCCGGCGTCGGCGCCGGTGGCCAGATGATCGGGGACACGCCGCTGGAGGACTGGCGCTGGACGATGGGCATCAACCTGTGGGGAGTCGTGCACGGCTGCCACGAGTTCGTACCGCTGCTGCGCGCGGCCGGCTACGGCGGCATCATCAACGTCGCCTCCGCCGCCGCATTCGGTGCCGCACCGCGGATGGCCCAGTACAACGTCAGCAAAGCCGGCGTGCTCGCGCTGTCGGAGACGCTGTCGGCCGAACTCAGCGGCACCGGCGTGCACGTCAGCGTGGTGTGCCCCACGTTCGTCAAGACCAACATCCTCGACAACGGCCGCATCACCGCGGACTTGACCGCACTCGCGGCCCGGCTGATGCGCCTATCCGGCGTCTCGGCTACGCGCGTCGCGCGCACCACCCTCGACGCGCACGACCGCGGCGCGCTGTACGTGGTCCCGCAACCGGACGCCAAGGCCGCCTGGGCGATGAAACGCCACCTGCCCCGCACCTACACCCGCGGCGCCGGGCTGCTCGCCCGCGTCGGACCCCTCAACGACGGAGGCTGAACTCACCATGGCGATGGACATGGACGACATGCTGGCCAAGATCAAGGACCGCCAGTGGGCACTGGCCGACATCGACTGGGACGCGCCCGGCGCGGAAACCATCTCCGATGACTTCCGGCCCAAACTGAAGGCGTTCATGGCCGACCTGTGCTGGATCGAGAACGTCGGCGCCCGCGGCTTCGCCGCCATGGCCAAGAAGGCACCGACCCCGACGCTGGCCGAGATCTACCGGTACTTCCACGCCGAAGAACAACGCCACGCCAACGCCGAACTCGCGCTGATGAAGCGCTGGGACATGATCGACGGTGACGAACTGCCCGAGCCCAGCGTGAACATCCGCCTCGCGATCGAGTGGCTGGACAAATACTCCGACGACATGTCGCTGTCCGTGCTCGGCACCGTCATCCCCATGCTCGAAGTCGCCCTAGACGGGGCCCTGTTGAAATTTCTGCTCGACGAGGTGCACGACCCCGTCTGCCACCAAGTATTCGAGAAGATCAACAACGACGAGTCGCGGCACATCGCCGTCGACTTCGAAGTGCTGGACATGATCGGGCACGCCAAGGCCCGAAAGCTCGCGATCCAGTTCGTCAGCAG
>NZ_JBHEMO010000126.1:0-24660 GCF_046262535.1 Jatrophihabitans sp.
CCCAGCCCCGGCACCGTGACGGTTTCGACGACGACGGCCACTGGGTCCTGACCCGGCACGCCGACGTCAAGGAGGTGTCGCGCCAGGACAAGATCTTCTCGTCGTGGGAGAACGGCGCGATCATCCGGTTCAACGAGAACATGGAACGCGAGAACATCGAGATGCAGCGCGTGATCATGTTGAACATGGACGCGCCGCAGCACACCCGGATGCGCTCGATCATCTCCCGAGGGTTCACCCCGCGCGCGGTCAACAACCTCAAAGACGCCCTGGCCGAGCGGGCCCGCAACATCGTCGCCGAGGCAAGCGTGAAAGAGACAGGCGATTTCGTCCGCGACGTCGCCTGCGAGCTGCCGCTGCAGGCGATCGCCGAGTTGCTCGGCGTCCCCCAGGAGGACCGGCTCAAGATCTTCGACTGGTCCAACCGGATGATTTCCTCCGAGGACGACGCCGAGGACGCGCAGGTCGCATCGTTCGAGACGCTGAGCTACTTCATGGAGATGGCCGAGGCGCGCAAGGAGACCCCGGCCGACGACATCGTGACGAAACTGGTGACCGCCGACATCGACGGGCAGGAGCTCTCGTCCGACGAGTTCGGGTTCTTCACCATCCTGCTGTCGGTGGCGGGCAACGAGACGACTCGCAATGCCATCAGCCACGGGATGATCGCGTTCATGGAGAACCCCGACCAGTGGGAGATCTATAAGGCCGAGCGCCCGGAGACGACCGCGGACGAGATCGTCCGCTGGTCGACGCCGGTCGTGTCGTTCCAGCGCACGGCGCTGGAGGACACCGAGATCGGCGGCCAGAAGATCAAGGCCGGCGACCGGGTCGGCATGTACTACGCGGCGGCCAACTTCGACCCCGAGGTGTTCGACGACCCGTACACGTTCAACATCCTGCGTGACCCGAACCCGCACGTCGGCTTCGGCGGCACCGGCGCCCACTACTGCATCGGGGCGAACCTGGCCCGGGTGGAGATGAACCTGATCTTCAACGCGATCGCCGACACCATCCCGGACATCTCGATGATCGGCGACCCGAAGCGGCTGAAGTCGGGCTGGCTGAACGGGATCATGGAGCTGCCGGTCGCCTACGGCAAGTGCCCGGTCGCGCACTAACGCGATGTCGGTGACAGGGGAAACGCTGCGACTGCCCACCCACAACGGCGACCTCATGATCGCGGCACTCAGGCAGCACCGGAACCGGCCGATCGTGCACCTCGGCGAGGTCTCGCTGACCGGCGCCGAGACGGCGGCGCGGATCAGCCAGTACATCCAGGCCTTCGAGTCTCTCGGCGCCGGGTCCGGCACGCACGCGGCGCTGCTCGCGCTGAACCGTCCGGAGGTGCTGTTCATCCTCGGCGCCGGCCAGACCCAGGGCTACCGCCGAACGTCGTTGCACCCGCTCGGCTCGGCCGACGACCACGCCTACGTCATCAACGACGCCGGTATCACCGCGCTGATCATCGACCCCTACTTCGTCGACCGCGCTTTGCAACTGTTGGAGAAGTGCCCCGGCCTGACGCAGGTGCTCACCATCGGGCCGGTCCCCGAGGCGCTGTCCGCAGTCGGGGTCGACCTCGTCGCGAAGGCGGCCGAGTTCGAGCCGCAGCGGCTGACCGCCAAGAAGTTGCCTCCCGACCACATCACGTCGATCACTTACACCGGCGGGACCACCGGCAAGCCGAAGGGTGTCGTCGGGTTGTCGTCCTCGTTCAGCACGATGACCCAGATCCAGCTGGCCGAGTGGGAATGGCCGGCCAACCCGCGATTCCTCATGTGCACACCGCTGTCGCACGCCGGTGCCGCCTTCTTCGTGCCAGTCGTCATCAAGGGCGGCACCCTGCACGTCCTGCCGCGATTCGATCCGGCCGAGGTGCTACGCACCATCGAGGAGCAGCGCATCACGGCCACGATGCTCGTTCCCACGATGCTCTACGCGCTGATGGACCATCCCGACTCGCACACCCGTGACCTGTCCTCGCTCGAGACGGTCTATTACGGCGCGTCAGCCATCAATCCGGCGCGCCTGGCCGACGCCATCGAGCGCTTCGGCCCCATCTTCGCGCAGTACTACGGCCAGTCCGAGGCGCCGATGGTGATCACCTATCTCGGCAAGCAGGATCACGTCACGGGCGACGAGCGCCGGCTCACCTCGTGCGGCCGCCCGTCGGCGTTCATCCGGGCCGCACTGCTGGGCGAGGACGGCCGGCCCGTCCCCGCCGGTGAGCCGGGGGAGATCTGCGTCAGTGGTCCCCTGCTGTGCGGCGGGTACTGGAAGCTGCCGGAGGAAACGGCCGCCACCTTCCGCGACGGCTGGCTGCACACCGGCGACGTGGCCCGCGAGGACGAGGACGGTTTCTGGTACATCGTCGATCGCACGAAGGACATGATCGTCACCGGCGGGTTCAACGTCTTCCCGCGCGAGGTCGAGGACATCGTCGCCGAACACCCGATGGTCGCGCAGGTCGGGGTGATCGGCGTCCCGCACGAAAAGTTCGGTGAGGCGGTCACCGCCGTGGTGGTGCTCCGCCCGGACGCCGCACGGGACGAGGCCTCCATCGCGCGGATGACGGCGGAGATCCAGCAGGCGGTGAAGGACCGGAAGGGGTCGGTCCAGGCCCCGAAGGATGTGCTCGTCCGTGACGAGCTGCCGTTGACGCCACTCGGCAAGCCCGACAAGAAGGCGTTGCGCACCCAGTTCTGGACGGGCGAGCGTGCCGTCGGCTGACCGTACTTCATATTAATCTTACATCGTGGCATACTGGGCGGACTGTTCGCCTAACCCTTGAGGGCCCGATGACTCGACGCTCGCTCCTGCGCGTGGCGCTGGTCGCCACCTCCGCCCTGCTTGCCTCTCTGCTGACGCCGATGGCGGCGCAGGCGTCGGCCTGGCCGTCGCAGCCGACCGGGGTCGTCCTGCGGTCGACCACCTCGTCCTCGTTCACCGTCGCGCTGACCCGAGGAACGAACGTCGCGAGCTACGTCCTGTGGGCTTCGACGGCGAAGAGCGACCTGTACTACACCAACCTGATCGCCAACAAGCGGCCGTCCACTCTGCACTACGGCACGTCGACGTCGCCGCTGATCACCGTCGGTGGCCTCGCCTACACGACGCGCGCGTACTACTACCGGGTCGAGGCGCGCAACGGAGGGAACCGCTCCTTCAGCGCCTCCATCTACAGCACCGGCCTGCGTCCGGCGATGCCGACGGGTTTGCGGCTGACCGCTGGCCCGGGTGGTACCTACCTGACCTGGACGAGCAGTTCGGTGACCGGCTACACCGTGCAGCAGGCGACGAACTCGGCGATGACGGCGGGACTGACCAGCTACTCGATCAGCGGCAACAACCACCAGTTCACGCCGTACGGGCTCACCGTCAATTCCCGGTACTTCTTCCGGATCCGCGCGGTGAACCACAACAGCGTCTCGTCCTACACCGCGGTCGTCGACGGAGTGACGCTGACGCGCGAGCAGGGCGTTCGGGTCATGACCTACAACGTTCTCGAACTCACCCAGGACGGCGCCAAGCTGGTCGGCGGGACGGTTGCGCCCTGGTCACAGCGTCGCCTAGCGGCGGCGTCGCTGGTCCATGGCGTCCAGCCGGATGTGATCGGCGTCCAGGAGGCCTGGCCCTGGGTCGGGTCGACGCCCGGCGTTCGGCAGGTGGACTCGCTGTGCTCGGCGCTCAACGCGCTCGGTGACCACTACGTCGTCGCGCGGACCGAGATCCCGTACCCGGAGCCAGGCTGGGGTCGGTACGGCGACTACATCGTCTACAACTCCCTGCGATTCCGCGCGGTCGGCGCGGTCGGCCGCTGGACGACCTCGGCGTCGACGGTCGCGGTGTACCAGGAGCTGCAGAGCGTTGCGACCGGGGCCGTGTTCCTCTTCGTCACGACGCACCTCACGCAGGGGGGTGGATCGCTCGGCGACACCGCTCGCGCGGACGAGACCAAGTCGATGCTTGCTGCGGCCGGCGCGCAAGCGGCCACGGACGGCGTGCCCGTTGTGTACAGCGGTGACTTCAACAGCAACCCGACGCAATCGGCCGTCGACGGCCCCGGCGCGGCGATGCAGGCCGCGCGCATCGCCGACGCCCGGCTGCGCGCGCAGTACCGGGTGAACGAGAAGTACGACAGCTACAACAACTACTCGCGCACGCCGTACCCGTACTCACTGTTCCTCGACTACATCTTCGCCCCGCCGGGCGTCTCGGCGTCGTCGTGGGGCGAAGCGCTGAACCTGTCCGGCGGCCTGATGGCCGGAACGATCCCGTCCGACCACAACCCGGTCTATGCCTGGGTGCGTTTCGCGTACTGAACCCGCCTTCCCGCCCCGTGTCATTGATTTCCAGCCGGAAAATCGACCACACGGGGTGGGAAGCCGTGGGTGGCGGCGCAGCCTGGATCAGTCCGGCGCCTCGACCGTCTTCATCATCCGGTCGAGCTCCCAGAACGCGCGCAGCGAGCGGATCTTGCCTTCGTCGTTCACCGTGTAGTGGAAGACGCCCTCGCAGCGAGCGCGGTAGCCGTTCGACAGCGTGGTGTGGATGACGCCGACGTTCACACATTCGTTGGCGCAGGCGAAGGAGTCGTTGATCTCGAACACGAAGCGGGAGACGGTGGCGATCGTCAGGTCGTAGAAGCGGGCGCGCCCGTCCGCCCCGTGATGTCCCTTGCCCTCTTCGTCGAACATCGACGGGCCGACCGGGTCCTCGATCCAGCCGTCCTCGGCGAAGTTGGCCAGCCAGGCTTCCTTGTCCTTGGCGATGACCGCGGCGTAGGAACGGAAGGCGGCGTCGCGGGCGGGGTGGGCCGCTCGGCTCGGCGCGTTCCAGCGCACGATCGAAGGTTCGGTGACGGCAGACTCGGCCATTCGGACTCCTTATTCCGGGCGCTGCGCGCCGACGACCCACATCGAAAAGAACTGTGACCCGCCGCCGTAGGCGTGCCCGAGCGCCCTGCGCGCGCCGTCGACCTGGTGCTCGCCGGCACGCCCCATCACCTGCATGGCCGCCTCGGCGAACCGGATCATGCCCGAGGCGCCGATCGGATTGGAGCTGAGCACCCCGCCCGAGCAGTTGATCGGCAGCTTGCCGCCGATCTCCGTCTCGCCGGCCTCCGTCAGCTTCCAGCCGTCGCCCTCGGGCATGAACCCGAGATTCTCCAGCCACATCGGCTCGAACCACGAGAACGGGACATAGATCTCGGCCGCGTCGATCTCCTCGAGCGGGTTGGTGATGCCGGCCTGCTTCCACAGCGCCGCTGCGGCGTCTCGGCCGGCCTGCGGGTTGACCTGGTCGCGGCCGGCGTAGGTCGTCGGCTCGGTGCGCATGGCCGTCGCGTGGATCCAGGCGGGCCGGTCGACCGCCGCGGCGGCCTTCTCGTTGCCGATGACGATCGCGCAGGCCCCGTCGGAGGATGGGCAGGTCTCGTCGTAGCGGATCGGGTCCCAGAGCATCTGCGACGCCTCCACCTTCTCCGCCGTCATGTCGGCCTGCTGCAGGTGGGCGTAGGGGTTCTTGGCCCCGTTGCGACGATCCTTGGCCGCCACGATGGACCCGACGTGCATCGGCGCGCCGGAGCGACGGAGGTAGCTGCGCACGTGCGGTGCGAAGTAGCCGCCCGCGCCGGCGCCCACCGGCATGTTGAACGGGACCGGGATCGACAGCGCCCACATCGCATTCGACTCGGACTGCTTCTCCCACGCGACCGCGAGCACCCGTTCGTGCACGCCCGCCTGCACGAGGCTCGCCGCCACGACGCCGGTCGACCCGCCCACCGAACCGGCGGTGTGCACCCGGAGCAGAGGCTTGCCCACAGCGCCGATCGCATCGGCCAGCGACAGCTCGGGCACCATGACGCCCTCGAAGAAGTCCGGCGCCTTGCCGACGACGACCGCGTCGATGTCGTCCCACCCGACCTGGGCGTCGGCCAAGGCCCGGTCGATCGCCTCGCGCAGCAGACCGGCCATCGAGACGTCCTGCCGCTTGGCGCGGTAGTGCGTCTGGCCGGTGCCGAGGACCGCGGCCCGTTCCTTGGACATCAGCGTCCTTCCATGACACAGACGAGGTTGTGCTGCAGCGCGGGGCCGCCGGTCGCGTGCGCGAGGACGCGCCCGGCCGATCCGTCGCCGATCCGCGCCGCCGCCTCGCCGATGCGCACGAGACCGCCCGCGAACATCGGATTACCGGCGAGCGCACCGCCGGACGGCGTGATGCGGACGTCGTCGCCCAGGTCGAGCTCGCGGCACAGGATCAGCTCCTGATGGGTGAAGGGCGTATAGAGCTCGGCGACCTCGACGCCGTCGATGCCCGCGCGCCGGGCGGCGATGGCGGTCGACGCCGACGTCGTGAGGTCGCGAGTGCCGAGGTGGGCCGAGTCGACGGCGTGCGCGATGCCGGTGATCCAGGCCGGACGCTCGACGAGTTCGCGCGCGCGCTCCTCGGCGGCGAGCACGATGACGGCGGCGCCATCGGTGATCGGCGCGCAGTCGTGGCGGCGCAACGGCTGCGCGAAATACGGTTCGGCGAGCAGCGCGTCGACGTCCTTGGAGCCGGCGAGCTGGGCGAAGGGGTTCGTCTCGGCGTCGCGACGACTGCGTACCGCCACCTCGGCCATGGCCTGCTCGCTCCACAGGCCGCGGTCGATCCCGAGCCGGGCCTGCAGGCCGGCCACGGCGACCGCGTCGGGCCACAGCGGCGCCAGCATGTACGGATCGAGCTGCAGCGCGAGCGTGCGCCGCAGATCGCCGGCCGAGGACTTGCCGAAGCCGTACACGAGCGCGGTGTCGACCTCGCCCGTCTGGATCTTGACCCAGGCCTCGTACAGCGCCCAGGCGGCGTCGAGCTCGACGTGTGACTCGTTGATGGGTGGTACCGGACCGGTCGCGTCAACCGCCGAGACGAACGAGAACGCCCGGCCGGCCAGGTAGTCCGACGATCCGGAGCACCAGAACCCGATGTCGTGCTTGGTCATGCCCAGGCCGCTGAACACGTCGGTGATCAGTGGCACCAGCATCTCGACGCCGTTGGTCGTCGCCGTGGTGTTCCTGACCTGCGGCGACTGGGTGAAGCCGACGACCGCCACGTCCCGCATCAGAGATGCTCCTTGAATGAGTCGTACGACGCGTCGGGTTCACCGCTCGGCCGGAAGTGGGTGATGTTCTGCAAGCCGAACTCCCATTCCTCGCGCGGCTTCCAGACCGCTTCGACGCGCAGACCCATCCGCACGTCTTCGGCCGGGCAGTCGAGGATCAGGTGGAGGAACGCGATGTCGGCGCCGTCGAGCAGCACGTATGCCGCGACGTAGGGGGGTTTGATCTTCTGGCCGAGGAAGGGGACGTTGACGATGCAGAAGGTCGTGACCGTTCCGCGGTCGGGCAGCTCGACCTCTTCCTCGGTCGGGACACCGTCGACCGGGCAGGCACCTCGCGGCGGTATGTACACCTTGCCGCACTGCGGACAGCGCTGGCCGAGCAGCTTGCCCTCCTTGAGCCCCTTCAAGTACCGGGTCTCCTGGATCGAGGCCGAGTGCTGCACCCGCAGGCCGACCGGGGTCGTCACCATCGTGACGTCGTCGCCAGCGGGCAGCGCATCCGTGGGCGCCGCGTCCGTCTCCTGCTCGAAGCAGACGATGTCGCGGATGTGGCCGACCGGTTGCGCCGCCCACCGCGCCTGCACCCGCATGCCGGTGTGCACGGCATCGGGGGAGGGCACGTCCAACGCGTGGAGCAGGCCGGTGTCGGCTCCGTCCAACTTGACGAGCGCCCAGGCGAAGGGCCGATCGAGCGGCTGTCCGGGCAGCGGTTCGGCGGCCCAGCTCCACGTCAGCACCTCGCCGCGGTCGCTCACGTCGACGAAGTCGGTCAACGCCTGGTGGGTCTTCGGGTCGTACTCGAGCGGCGGAACGATCACCGTGCCGTCGGCCGTCCGCACCCCGCGCACCTGCCGCCGGGCCAGCCCGGTCAGGAAGCCGCCCAGGGTCGGCCCGAGGGACCGGGTGTAGTCGAATTGCAGCTCGATCGGCGCGCTCAGCGGCTCGACAGCGGTCATAGGCGAAGTGAAACACGTTCTAGTTATTCCCTGCAACCTCCCGTCCACGACGGGGCTTCCCGATCCAATGGTTGGCGGTCTCTGGCATCGTGAAGTCGTGTTCACCTCGCCGGACCAGACTGCGACCGCATTGGCCGAAGTCCGCTACCTGGCCGACTCGGCCACCGCGACGACGGTCTACCTTGCTGCCGCTCTGCAGAAACCCCTGCTGGTCGAGGGGCCGGCCGGCGTCGGCAAGACCCAGCTCGCGAAGGCGGTCGCCGAGGCGACGGGAGCCGAGCTGATCCGGCTGCAGTGCTACGAGGGACTCGACGAGGCGCGCGCGCTGTACGAGTGGAACTATAAAAAGCAGCTGCTGCGCATCCAGGCCAGCGCCGCCGATGCCGATGGCGCGGCTTGGGAGCAGACGCACGACGACATCTTCACCGACGATTTCCTGCTGACCCGTCCGCTGCTGACCGCGATCCGCCGGGCCGGGCCGACCGTCCTGCTCATCGACGAGGCCGACAAGACCGACGTCGAGGTCGAGGCGCTGCTGCTCGAGGTGCTCTCCGACTTCCAGGTGACGATCCCCGAGCTCGGCACGGTGACGGCCGTGCGCAAGCCCTTCGTCGTGATCACCTCGAACGCGACCCGCGAGCTGTCCGAGGCGCTCAAGCGCCGCTGCCTGTACCTGCACCTCGACTATCCGAGCGCCGAACGCGAGCGGGACATCGTCCTGTCCCAGGTGCCCGACATCGAGCCGGCCCTGGCCGAAGAGCTGGCTCGGACCGCCGCCACGCTGCGCACGCTCGAGCTCAAGAAGGCGCCGTCGGTCGCTGAGACCATCGACTGGGCCCGCACGCTGCTCGCCCTCGGCATCGACTCGCTCGACGAGGAGGCCATCGCCGGGACGCTCGGCGTCGTGCTCAAGCACCACTCCGACCACGGGCGCGCGGCCAAGGAGCTCGGGCTGCCCGCTGTCGGGCGATGAGCCTGCTCGATCGCCACGTCGGCTTCGTCACGGCGCTCCGGGCGGCCGGACTCACGGTCTCGGTGGCGGAGGGCATCGACGCCGTCGAGTCGATGCGCGCGGTCGACCTGCTCGAGCGGGAGCAGCTGCGAGCGGCGCTGGCGGCGACACTCGTCAAGCGCCAGCAGCACCGGCCGGCCTTCGACACCGTCTTCGACGTCTTCTATCCGCCGGTGACCGGCGAGTCCGCCGTCGCGCCGAGCGGGACGATCCCGCCGCCGCGCGATCCCGATGCGGCGCCGCGTGGCCCGCTGGAGGACCCGGTGCGAGACCGGATCCGCGCCGACCTGGCCGACTTCCTGCGTGACGGCGACGAGCGGCTGCTGGAGGCGGTCGCTCGCGAGGCCGTCGCGGCCTTCGGCGTCGTCGCCGGTCGCACCCCGGGGCAGTCGTCCTGGTCGCGGATGGCGGTCCTCGAGCGGGTGTCGGCGCAGACCCTCATGGCCGGGCTCCTCGAGCAGGTCCTCGCCGGCCAGGATCGCGGCGGGCTCGCCGAGCGGCGCGCGCGCACGGTGATCAACGACCGCATCGCCCGGTTCGAGAACCGGGTGACGGTGGACGTCAGCCGGCGGCTGGCCGAGCTGGGCGACGCCGAGTCGGTGGCGCGGACCGCGGCCCGTCCGCCCATCGAGCGGGTGAACTTCCTGGGCGCCACCCGCGCCGACCTCGTCGCGCTGCGCCGCGAGATCCAGCCGATGGCCCGCCGGCTGGCGACCCTCCTGGCCATCGACCAGCGCCGTGGCCGGCGCGGGCAGCTCGACTTCCGGCGCACGATCCGCGCGTCCCTGTCGTCGGGCGGCGTCCCGTTGACGACGCACCACCGCCCGCGGCGTCCGCTGAAGACCGATCTCGTCGTGTTGTGCGACCTGAGCGAGTCGGTGACGTCCTTCGCCCACTTCACCCTGCTGCTCGTCTACGCCCTGCGCGAGCAGTTCACCAAGGTCCGCGCGTTCGGGTTCGTCGACGAGCTGGACGAGATCAGCCGGTTCTTCACACCGGGCGGTGACGTCCTTGACGCGGTGACCCGGCTGGCCAATGAGGCGGATGTGACGTGGCTGCTCGGCCGCACCGACTACGGCCGTGCGCTCGAACTTTTCGCGTCGCGCTTCCCGGACGCGATCGGTTCCCGGACGTCCTTGCTGATTTTGGGCGATGCCCGTTCCAACTACGGCGACCTGGCGCTGCCCACGCTGGCCGGACTCGCCGGCCGGGCCAAACACAGCTACTGGCTCAACCCCGAGCGCCACGGGATCTGGGACACCGGCGACTCGCGCGCCACCGAGTACGGGGCGATCGTGCCGATGGTCGAGTGTCGCAACCTGGCCCAGCTCGGCGAGTTCGTGCGCAGCCTGGCCGAATAGCGCCGAGCACGTCAGGGCAGCAGGACGATCTTGCCGGTGGTGTGGCCGCTCTTGATGTCGCGGTGGGCCGCGGCCGCCTCGCCCAGCGGATAGGTCCGCGCCACGAACACGCGGAGTTCGCCGGCGGCTGTGGCACTGGTCAGTTGCGTTCGCGCCGCGGCCCGGATGTCGTCGCCCGGGTCCGCGCCCGGACCTCCACCGAGCAGCTGGATGCCGAGGCCGGGCGCCCGGCCGAACGCGGCGATCGTCGCGATGCGCCGCCGGTCGGGGACCAGCTCGACCGACGCGTCCACCGCCTCGTCCGTCCCGACCAGGTCGATGGCCGCGGTGACGCCGGCCGGCGCAGCGGCCCGCACCCGATCGGCCAGCCCTGGGCCGTAGGCCACCGGAACGGCGCCGAGTTCGCGCAACAGCTCGTGCTTGGCCGGGGACGCGGTGGCGATGACGGTCGCCCCGCGGGCCACCGCGAGTTGCACCGCGAACAGCCCGACGCCGCCGGACCCCCCGTGGACGAGCACGGTGTCCTCCGATCCGACCTTGACCGCCTCGAGCGTGTGCACTGCCGTCGCGCCCGTGAGCAGCAGCCCTCCGGCCTGCTCCCACGGCAGGGTGGCCGGCTTGGGGACGACGCTGGCGCCAGGCACGATCAGGTCGGTGGCGTAGGCGCCGGACGCCCTATAGGCGATCACCTCGTCGCCGACGGACACGGGGCCGGCCGCACCGGTGGCGCCGGGCCCGACCGCGGTCACGACGCCGGCGGCCTCGGCGCCCAAGCGCATCGGCAGCGCGGACGGGTCGGTGCCGAACGCTCCGCTGTAGGCCTTGACGTCGATCGGGTTGACACCGGCGGCGCGGACGGCGATGCGCACCTGCCCGGGTCCGGGATCGCCGACCGGTTCGTCGACCACGGCCAGGACCTCAGGACCGCCGTACCCGGTGGCCACCACGACATTGCTCATGGAGCACCCAACCCGCCGTGGAACCGCGCGATTCCCGTCCGTCTCCCCGCTTTGCACCTTTCAGCGCTGTAAACCGGCCCGCTCAGCAGCGCTGAAAGGTGCAAAGCGCGGGGTCAGCGGCCCTTGAACTGGGGCTTGCGCTTCTCGGCGAACGCCCGCGGGCCTTCCTTGGCGTCCTCGCTCTGGAAGACCGCCATGCCGAGCTTCGCGTCGAGGCGGAAGGCATCGTTCTCGTGCATGCCTTCGGTCTCGCGGATCGTGCGGAGAATGGCCTGGACGGCCAGCGGTCCGTTGGCCGCGATCAGGTCGGCGATCTCGAGCGCCTTGTTCAGCGCCTCACCGTCGGGCACGACATGGCCGATCAGCCCGATCTCCTTGGCCTCAGGGGCCTTGATGTGCCGCCCGGTCAGCAGCAGATCGGCCGCGATCGTGTACGGGAGCTGCCGGACCAGGCGGACGGCGGACCCGCCGAGCGGGAACAGTCCCCATTTGGGCTCGCTGACGCCGAACCGCGCGCTCTCGCCGGCCACCCGGATGTCGGTGGCCTGCAGGATCTCCGTGCCGCCGGCGATCGCCGGACCCTCGACCGCCGCGATAAGCGGCTTGGTCAGGCGCCGACCCTTGAGCAGCGAGTCGATGACCGAGAGGTCCATCGAGCGGGCCGAGTCACCCGGATGCGAGGAGGTCATCGCCTTCAGGTCGGCTCCGGCGCAGAAGGCCCCGCCGGCGCCGGTGAGGATGCACGCCCGGATCTCCGGATCCTCGTCGACGCGGGTCCAGGCGGCGCTCATGCCCGCGAGCATCGGGCCGGACAAAGCGTTCTTCGCCTCGGGCCGGTTCATCGTCACGATGAGTACGGACCCACGCTGTGCGACGAGGCAGTGCTGATCGTCAGGTGTCGTCATGGGAAACCGTCCTTCACACACAGCGACCCGGGGTTGCCACGAACGATAACACGTTCTAGTTTTGCCAGTGAGCATCGCAGCGAGCGCAGCGAGCAAGGAGCGAAGCGAGCAAGCGATGAGCGCTCGCGCGAAGAGCCGGAGGCACAGCCGTATGAGCTACAACATCGCCGATCTGTTCGAGCACGCGGTCGACTATTTCCCCGATCGTCTCGCTGTGGCGTGCGGCGACGACGAGGTGACGTACGCCGAGCTGGAGGAGCGGGCCAACCGGCTCGCGCACCACCTGGCCGACCACGGTGTCGGCGCCGGCTCGCACGTCGGCATGTGCACCCGCAACCGGCTCGAGGCCATCGTGACCATGCTCGCGGTCTACAAGCTGCGCGCCGCGCTCATCAACGTCAACTACCGCTACACCGCCAACGAGATCCGCTACGTCCTGGAGAACGCCGACGTGGTCGCCCTGGTCCACGAGCGGTTGTATTCCGACCGCGTGGCCGAGGCCCTGCCCGGCGCGCCGTCCGTCCAGCACACCGTGGTCA
Source organism: Jatrophihabitans sp. (assembly GCF_046262535.1). Classification (GTDB taxonomy): domain Bacteria; phylum Actinomycetota; class Actinomycetes; order Mycobacteriales; family Jatrophihabitantaceae; genus Jatrophihabitans. Next base: position 12,835 of record NZ_JBHEMO010000126.1, read on the forward strand.
TCGACGACGAGAGCGAGCTGTCGTTCGGCGGGACGTCCTATGACCAAGCGCTGGCAGCCGGGCGGCCCGAGCGCGATTTCGAGGCCCGCAGCGGCGACGACCACTACCTGCTCTACACCGGCGGCACCACCGGCATGCCCAAGGGCGTGATCTGGCGCCATGAGGACGTGTGGCGCACGCTCGGCGGCGGCATCAACTTCATGACCGGCGAGCCGCTCGAGAGCGAGTTCGCGCAGGCGGAGATGGGCAAGGTCACGGGCGGCATGGTCCGGCTGTGCCTGGCGCCGCTGATCCATGGCAACGCGCAGTGGGCCGCGCTTATGGCCCTGTTCGGCGGCGACACCGTCGTCCTGCTCACGCAGTTCGACCCGGTCGAGGTGTGGAAGGCGATCGAGCGGCGCAAGGTCAACGTCGTCGTGCTCATCGGCGACGCCATGGCCCGGCCGATGATCGAGGCGTTCCACCAGGGCACCTACGACGTCTCGTCGGTCTACGCGATCTCCAGCAGCGCCGCGCTGTTCTCGCAGAGCGTGAAGAACGAATACCTGAAGGCCTTGCCGAACGCGGTGATCACCGACGCGATCGGCTCGTCGGAGACCGGGTTCATGGGCATCGGCCTCATCACGAAGGACACCGAGCAGGGCATCGGCGGCCCTCGGGTCAGCGCGGGCAAGGACACGATCGTCATCGACGAGTACGGCAAGCCGATCCCGCCCGGGTCCGAAGACATCGGCCGCCTCGCCCGCGGCGGTCACATCCCGCTCGGTTACTACAAGGACGAAGAGAAGACCGCGCGCCTGTTCGTCGAGGTCGACGGGAAGCGCTACACCGTGCCCGGCGACTTCGCCCGCCACGAGGCCGACGGCACGATCACGCTGCTCGGCCGCGGCAACACCTGCGTGAACACCGGTGGCGAGAAGGTCTTCCCCGAGGAGGTCGAGGCCGCGCTCATGTCGCACCCGGACGTGTTCGACGTGCTCGTCGTCGGCGTCCCCGATGACCGGCTGGGCCAGCGAGTGGCCGCCGTCATTGAGCCGCGGCCGGGTACCGCGCCCACTTTCGAAGATTTGACGGCGCACGTCCGGGACGAGATCGCGGGCTACAAGGTGCCGCGCAGCATCTGGCTCGTCGACAAGATCCAGCGCCTGGCCACCGGCAAGGCCGACTACCGGTGGGCGGCGGAGTTCGCCGCCGGGCACGGGGACAACGAGCTCGTCGGCTCGGCCGCGGCCGGGACCGCCGCCGCGGAAGGCGAGTGATCCGGATGCGCACCCCGATCAGCGACCAGCTCGGCATCGACTACCCGATCTTCGCGTTCACCCCCTCCGAGCATGTCGCGGCGGCCGTGAGCCGGGCCGGTGGACTGGGTGTGCTGGGCTGCGTCCGCTTCAACGACGCCGAGGAACTCGAGGCCGTCCTGACCTGGATGGACGAGAACTGCGAGGGCAAGCCGTACGGCGTGGACATCGTCATGCCGGCCAAGATCCCGGACGAGGGGTCGGCGGTCGACCTCGGCAAGTACATCCCCGAGGGCCACCGCAGGTTCGTCGACGACACCCTGCGCAAGCTCGGCGTGCCGCCGCTGCCGTCCGACGGCGACCCGGCACGTGACGGTGTGCTCGGGTGGCTGCACTCGGTCGCGCGCACGCACGTGGACGTGGCGCTCAAGCACCCGATCAAACTGATCGCCAACGCCCTGGGCTCGCCGCCGAAGGACGTCATCGACCTCGCGCACGAGCACGGCGTACCGGTGGCCGCCCTGGCCGGCAAGGCGAAGCACGCCCGCTCGCACGTCGACAACGGCGTCGACATCGTGATCGCGCAGGGCACCGAGGCCGGCGGGCACACCGGCGAGATCGCCACGATGGTGCTCGTGCCCGAGATCGTCGACGCCGTCGGTGACGACGCCACCGTCTTGGCCGCCGGCGGCATCGGTTCCGGCCGGCAGATCGCCGCCGCCCTGGCGCTCGAGGCCGGCGGTGTCTGGATGGGTTCCTATTGGCTGACGACCTCGGAGTACCAGCTCGGCACCGGTGACGCCATGCAGCGGGCGCTCGTCGCCGCGGGTTCGGACCAGACGGTGCGCGCCCGGGTGTACAGCGGCAAGCCGGCCCGTCTGCTGAAGACGAAATGGACCGAGGCGTGGGCCGAAGACGGCGCGCCCGAGCCGCTGCCCATGCCATTGCAGAACCTTCTCGTCAGCGAGGCGCACCAGCGCATTGCCGCCGCCGACGATCCCGAGGTCGTCGCCATGCCGGTCGGCCAGATCGTGGGGCGCATGAACGCGGTACGCCCGGTCGATGAGTTGATCACCGAACTGTTGACCGAGTACGACGAGACCCTGCAGCGCCTCGACAAGACCAGGTGAGCACGCCGGGCCGGCCATTGCCCGGTAGAGGGGCCCCGGATCCACTGGCACCGGCCACCCTCGGGCCGCTTCGCCTGCGCAACCGCGTGATCAAGGCGGCCACCTTCGAAGGCATGACCCGCAAGGGTTTGGTCAGTGACGAGCTGATCGCGTTCCACCGCCGCGTGGCCGCCGGAGGCGTAGGAATGACGACGGTCGCCTACTGCGCGGTCGCGCCGGAAGGCCGCACCGACCGGCACCAGATCCACTGGCAGGACGAGGCATTACCGGGCCTGCGCCGGCTCACCGATGCCGTGCACGCCGAAGGCGCCGCGATCTCGGCCCAGATCGGGCACGCGGGCCCGGTCGCCGACGGGCGCAGCAATCGCATGCCCGGCCTGTCGCCGAGCCGGCTGTTCTCGCCGCTGAGCCTGCAGTTCACACGGGCGGCAACCGTCGCCGATCTCGCGCGCATCGTGGACGCCCATGCCGATGCGGCGCGCACGGCGATCGACGTCGGCTTCGACGCCGTCGAGATCCACCTCGGCCACAACTATCTCGCGTCCTCCTTCCTCAGCCCGAAGTTGAATCGCCGGCGCGACGAGTACGGCGGCAGCCTCGAGAACCGGGCCCGCTTCCCCCGGGCGATCGCTCAGGCGGTTCGGGACGCGGTGGGGGACCGGATCGCGGTCCTCGCCAAGCTGAACCTCGACGACGGCGTGCGCCGCGGTCTTCAGCTCGATGAGTCGATCCAAGTCGCGCAGTGGCTCGACCAGGACGGCTCCCTCGACGCGCTGGAGATGACGGCCGGCAGCTCGCTGCTCAACCCCATGTACCTGTTCAAGGGACCGGCGCCGTTGAAGGAGTTCGCCGCGGCGATGCGCGAGCCCGTCCGGACCGGCGTACGGCTCCTCGGCCGGACGCGGCTGCACAGCTACCCCTACCAGGACGGTTACCTGCTCGAGGACGCCAAACGGGTCCGGGCGGCGGTCGGCCTGCCGATGGTGCTGCTGGGCGGCGTCACGAACTTGGCGGTGATGAACGACGCGATGCGGGCCGGCTTCCAATTCGTCGCCATGGGCCGTGCGCTGCTGCGCGAACCCGACCTCGTCAACCGGCTGGCAGCCGATCCGACGGCGACGTCGCTGTGCATCCACTGCAACCGCTGCATGCCGACGATCTACAGCGGGACGCGTTGCGTCGAAATCGCCTGACGAGGGTCAGCCGGCCAAGGTCAGCCGGGACACCTCGATCAGCTCCTCCGGTGCACCTCCGGGCGCCGAGCGCCGCAGCACCGTCTCGGCGTGGCGGCCTTCGATCACCAACGTCGCGACCTCGTTGCCGAAGAACGGCCCGGCCAGCCGCCGCCACGAGACGGTCGCGGGTGGCACCTTGGCCGCGATGCGGAGCAACGCGCGCACCAACCGCTCGGCGACCCGGCTCCAGGCCACCCGGAAGGTGACCTTCATGGCGGCCGGCACGAAGTTGTGCAGTGGCGAGCACGTCAGCTGGTAGATCGGCGAGTGGACGTCGGGGGCCGACTCCAGTTCGGCGACGTAGGCGTGGTGGACGTCGCCCGACAGCACGCAGATCGTCGCCGGCGAGCGGCCGTCGTGGGCGTGCTCGCCGCGCCCCACGGAAGTAAGAAGATTGCCCAGCCGCTCGAACGACCGTCGGAACGCCGCCCAGTGCTCGAGGTCGGCGGCGCGACGGACCTTCTCGGCCCAGCTCGCCATGCGCGGCCCGCGCCGCCCGTCGGCCAGCGACTCGTTCCAGGACTCGAGGTCGTGCAGCGCGCGCGGCAGCAGCCAGGGCAGGGATGTGCCGACCAGCAGGTGGTCGTAGGAGCCGTCCACCTGCTTCTCGATCCAGGCGAACTCCTCCTCGCTGACCATGCTCCGTTCGCCGTCGGCCAGGATCCGCCCGCAGCGCGAGTCGATCATCAGCAGCCGGGTACGGCCGAAGTCACGGCGGTAGGACCAGCGCGCGCCTTTGGCCCCGTCGGCCTCGCGGTCGGCCGCCGCGGCGAACTCGCGCAGCAGCGGCTCGGCATCCCGACCGTGCGTCCGTACCCGCTGGTAGAGGTCATCGGCCTTCAGCTCGTCCGGCGGCAGGTTGCCGACGTGTTGGTACACCCAGTAGGAGGACAGGCCGCCGATGATCCTTTCCTGCCACCAGGTTGTCCGCTTCATGTCCTCACGCCAGGAGTGCGAGGTGTTCCAGTCGTCGCGGACGTCGTGGTCGTCGAAGATCATCGCTGTCGGGACGTTCGAGAGCAGCCAGCGCACGTCGGGGTCGGTCCACGACTCGAGGTAGAGCCACGTGTACTCCTCGAAGTCGGCCACCTGGTCCTTGGCGCCTGAGGTGATGTCGCGCTTGGCCCGGATGCGCCGCTGCGTCGCGGCCGAGGTCTCGTCGGCGTACACCTGATCGCCGAGCATCAGGAAGGCGTCCGGCCACTGGCTCACCTCGGAGCGGATCATGTCGCGGGCGAAGCAGGCGAGGGAATCGGGCGTAAAGTGCCGGTCGGTGAGCGTCGCCGCCGAGCGAACGTAGCGGCAGGAGCCGAACGCGAGGCGCAGCGGACCGCCGCCGCCCTGCGTGCGGATGAGCGAAGGCGGTCGGTCGGACTGCAACGGCGGCCAGGCGATCTCACCGTCGAGGTGCACCTCGTAGGGAATGGAGCTGCCCGGCTCCAGACCCTCGACCTGGACGAGGGCATAGTGGTGGCCGGCCACCGTCCACGTGTGCTCGTGCGATCCCAGCACCGCGACGTCGCACGGTTCGTCGGTCTCGACCCACACGGTCGCATCGGTCGTTCCGACATGGCGCAGCAGCGGGCCGATCAGCAGGCGAGTCACCCGGCGGGTATACCCACCGCTCACCGCAATTCGGCCACCACCACGCTCTGCGGACCAGCCAGGGCAGCGTGGGTCACGAAGGTCCATCCCGTCTCGCCGAGCCAGGTGCGGATCTCATCGACGCTATAGACGTCTCCGTGCGCGAGGTGCACCGCGAACTCGCCCGCCATCAGAGCCGCATGAACCGGCTCGGTGTGGGTCGCATCGGTCCAGAAGTCGGCCAGCAGGAGCAGGACGCCGCGCTCAGCAGCATCGCGGAGACGGGTCAGCAACGTCCGATTCCCATCCGGCGACAGGTAATGCACGAGGTTGGCGACGAGGAAGGTGTCGTAGCCGCCGGGCAACGGGTCGGCCATGGCGTCGCCGGGCAGCACCTGAATCCGTCCGTCCAACCCCGCGGCCGCCGCCCGGCTGCGCGCTATGTCGGCCACGACCGGCAGGTCGAGCACGGTGGCTCGCAGCTGAGGGTACTTCCGCAGCAGCGCGACGGTCCACGAGCCCGTCCCGCCGCCGACGTCCAACAGGGCGCGCCGGGCGCTCAGGTCGACCGCATGCGGCAGGGCGTTCGCCGGGCCGGCCAGCACCGCCTCGATCCCGCTGGACGCAATCTCCTGAAGCTCGTCGTCGAGTTCGAAGATCTCGGTGGGCGGTCCGCCGGCCAGTGACGCCGCGAGGGTCGTCCACGCCGGATAGCTGATCCGGTCCCAGAAGCGGAGGAACGGGCGCAGATCCGCCGGCGTCCGCCCGGTGAGGAACTGCGCGGCGGCCGCACCGTTGCGGTAGCTGTCCCCAGTACGTTCCAGCAATCCCAGCGCCACCATCGCGTCAGCACTGATGCGAGCTGCACGGGGAGTCAGACCGGTGCGCGCGGCGAGCCCCTCTTTCGTCGCGGGCGAATCGGCCAGCGCCTCGAACAGCCCCAGCTCACTCGCGGCGAACAGGTGCTTGGCCGCCATGAATCCGGAGGCGATGCGCATGATCGGTTCGGGGGTTGCGCCTTCCGCCGACAGGGGAGAGCCGGCCGGCGCGTCGGCGGAAATCGTGGTCATGGGTGCTCCCCACTCGTGGATGTGCCCTCAAGCGTGGGGGCGAACCGATCCGCGGGCCATCCCAGGATCGTGGGAGCGCGCACCGGCGCTCCGCGGCCTACCCTGCGGACGTGGGAGCGGAAGTGCAGAGGCGGGCGCACGACAGGATCGTGCGGCTGGCCGGCGACCGGCTCGATCTTGTCGCGCTCAGTAGCCGGCTCAGTGCCGTCATAGCCGAGGTCATCCCGTTCACCCGCACGTGTTGGCACACGGTCGACCCGGGCACGGTGTTGTTCACCGGCAGCGTGAACAACCAGATCTCGTGCTCAGGCTCCTGGTTGGCCGAGCACGAGTACGTGATCGACGACGTGGACCGATGGTGGTTCCTCGCCCGGAGCTCGCGGCACGTCGGCGCCACCAGCATCTCGACGCACGGCGAGCTGAACCGAAGTGCCCGGCATCGCTCCCGGGAAGGGATGGGGACCGGGGACGAGCTCCGAGTGTCCCTCGTGCAGGACGGCACCTATTGGGGCGCGGCCGGGTTCCTCCGCGAGGAAGGGCAGCCATGGTTCACCGAGCAGGACGTGCGGGTGCTGAGCACGTTGGCGACCGGGATCGCGGAGGCACTTCGGCGGTCCATGCTCGCGTCGACGAGCGACGACGTGATGGTGGGGCGGGCCGCCGGCCCCGGGGTGGTGATCTTCGACGAGCACGGCGAGGCCGAATCGATCTCACCCGCCGCCGAGGCCTGGATCTCGGAGATGGTCGAGGTACCGCCACCGGCGCAACCGGCGCAGTCGAAGGTCGTGCAAGCGGTTGCGGCCCGCGCGCGGACACTGCAACCCGGCCAGGATCCGCTCGGTTTGGAGGCGCGTTCGAGGGTCCGGACGAGATCCGGCCGGTGGGTCCTCCTGTACGGCACCCGCCTTTCCGGCGGAGGTAGCGGCCGGACCGCGGTGGTTCTGCAGCCGGCCCCCGCCGGGGTCGTCGCGCCGCTGGTCGCCCTCGCCTATGGGCTCTCGGCGCGGGAACGCGATGTGACGCAGCTGTGCATGCAGGGTCGTCCCACGCGCGAGATGGCACGTTTGCTCGGCGTGTCGCCGTACACCGTCCAGGACCACCTGAAGTCGATCTTCGCGAAGACCGGCGTGCGGACGCGGGGGGAACTGGTCGGCCAGATCTTCCTCGAGCACTACGTGCCCAGGTGGGAAGTCGACGAGGGCGCGCCGTCGGGCTGGCTCGCAGTGACGGACGGAACGAATCGGCCCTAGGCAGGTGTCGCCGCGAGCTCCGCCCCGATCCGGCGCAGCTGGGCCGTGGCGTGCCCCAGGGTGAACTCGGTGCGCTTGGCCGCGGTGAAGTAGCGGTGCACCTCGCCGTCGAGGTCGATGCCGGTGCCGCCGTGCACGTGCACGGCCGTGTGCGCGACCCGATGCCCGGCGTCGGCGGCCCAGAACTTCGCGGTCGCGACCTCGGTCGGGCACGACAACCCCTCGGCGATTCGCCACGCGGCCTCCCACATCGTCAGCCGCGCCGCCTCCACGTCGATGTAGGCATCGGCGAGGCGTTGGGCGACGGCCTGGAAGCTGCCGATGCGCCGACCGAACTGTTCGCGCTCACGGGCGTAGGCGGCGGTCAGCTCGAGCGCCCGGTCCAGGACACCCGCCTGGTAGGCCGCCAGTCCGACGGTGGTGCGGGCGACCAGCCAGTGCAGGACGTCGCCCCCGGCAACCAGCCGATCGGCCGAGAGCGCGACCCGGTCCAGGTCCAGGGAGCTCTCCTGGTCCCCGTCGACGATCTGCTGGCCGGTGAGGCTCACGCCGTCGTCGGTCGGCAAGACCACGAACAGCGCGGAGCCGTCGACGGCGTCGGCGGAGACCAGGAACGCATCGGCCACCCCGCCGAAGGGGACGAGGGCCTTGCTACCGGTCAGCCGGAAATTCTCGCCGTCCGCCTCGGCCCGGGTCAGCGGGGCCTCGAGCGAGTCGGGGAACTCCTCGGCCAGTGCCGTCACCAGAAGGAGCTCGCCCCGGGCGGCCGGAGCCGCCCACTGCGCCCGCTGCCCGTCGCTGCCGAAATGGGCGATGGCCGCGGCGGCGGTCACCACCGAAAGGTAGGGAACCGGGGCGACGAACCGGCCCAGTTCCACCTGCACGGCGCACTGCTCGATGAAGTCGAAGCCGCCCCCGCCGACGGACTCGGGCAAACCGGCGCCGACGACGCCGGCCGCGGCGAGGTCGCGCCACAGCGCCCGGTCGAGGCGAACCGGCTGGGCATCGACGGCTTTGCGCCGCTCCGCGGAGAGCTGGCCGGCGCAGATCTGTCGCACCAGTGCCCCGAGCGCCTGCTGATCCTGCGACAGCGAGAAATCCATGGCCTACCGTCCGCTCGCCGGCAGGCGCAACCCGACGCCCGCGATGATGTCGCGCTGAACTTCGTTGGTGCCGCCGCCGAAGGTGAGGATGAGTGACGAGCGGTGCATCCGCTCGACCCGCCCCTGCAACTGTGCGGCGGGGGAGCCGGGCCGCACTATCGCGTCCGTGCCCAACACCTCCATCAGCAACCGGTAGGCCTCCGTCGCGAACTCGGTGCCGAAGACCTTGGTGGCCGAGGCGTCGGCCGGACCGACGCTGTCGGCCGATGCCACCTGCCAGTTCTTCAACCGCAGGAACTGCACCTTCGCGTGGACCCGGGCGAGATGGATCTGCACCCACTCCTGGTCGATCACCCGCCGGCCGTCGGCCAGCTTGGTGTTCTGCGCCCACTCCCGAACCTCGTGCAGCGCCGTCAGAATCGGAGCGGCCGACGTGAGCGCGACGCGCTCGTGGTTCAGCTGGTTGGTGATCAGCGACCAGCCGCGGTTCACCTCGCCGACGACGGACGACGCCGGCACCCGGACGTCGGAGTAATACGTCGCGCTGGTCGTGACGCCGGCCATCGTCCGGACCGGCGTCCACGAGAAACCGTCAACATCGGTCGGCACGATCAGCATCGAGAGGCCCTTGTGCTTGGGCGCGTCGGCGTCGGTGCGGCAGGCCAGCCAGACGTAGTCGGCGTACTGGATCAGGCTCGTCCACATCTTCTGGCCGTTGATGATGTACTCGTCGCCGTCGAGCACCGCGCGGGTGCGCAGGGACGCGAGGTCGGTGCCGGCGCCCGGTTCGCTGTAGCCAATCGCGAAATGCAACTCGCCCGCGGCGATCCGCGGAAGGAAGAAGGCCCGCTGGTCCGCCGTGCCGAACCGCATGATGGTCGGCCCGACCGTGTTGATGGTGAGGAAGGGGACGGGGGCGCCGGCCACCGCGGCCTCGTCGGTGAAGATCAGCTGGTCGAGCGCCGAGCCGCCGCGGCCGCCGTACTCCTCCGGCCAGCCAAGGGTCAGCCAGCCGTCGGCGCCCATCTGACGGACGGTCTCCTTGTAGGTGTCGCCGTCGCCGTACTCGCCGTCGCCCTGCAGCGCGGCACGCCGCTCCGGGGTCATGAGCGCGGCAAAATAGCGGCGCAGCTCGCCGCGCAATTTGTCGTGTTCGGCGGAGTAACTGATGTGCATCCCGTACCCCCAGAGTGCAACGTGTTCTAGTGACCCTAGCGCGGGCCTATCAGTCAGTCGATAGCCGGGAGCACGAGGAATTCCTCGTTGTTACGTACGAACTGTTGTCCGTTCTTAGAACGCGTTCTAGTATGAGCGGGGCCACAGTCGGGAGTGCACGAGTGGCCGCGGCTTCGGAACCCGGAGCACATCCAGTCGTTTGCTCCGGTAGACGTCGCGCCGCGGCACGGACACGGAGGATTGATGGAACTCAAGGTCGACCGGGATCTGTGCGAGGCGAACGCCGTGTGCTGCGGTCTCGCGCCGGACGTCTTCGAGCTCGATGACGAGGAGCTGCTCGTCATTTCCCAGCCCTTCCCGCCCGGGCGCCTCGAGCGCGTGCAGAAGGCCGTCGAGCGCTGTCCCAAGAATGCTCTGGAGCTCCTGTCGTGACCGACTCATCGGCCCGCCCGGCCGACGTCGACCTTGCCGGAAAGGTCGCGATCGTGACGGGGGCGGCCGCCGGCCTCGGCCGGGCTGAGGCGCTCGCGCTGGCTCGGGCCGGTGCCGACGTCGTGGTCAACGACCTCGAAGCCGGCAGCGTCGTGGACGAGATCGAGGCTCTCGGCGCCAAAGCGCTGTTCGTCGCAGGCGACGTCGCCGAGCGCGAGACGGCCGACGCCATGGTGGCCGCGGCAACCGAGCATTTCGGCGCCTTGCACATCGTGGTCAACAATGCCGGATTCACCCGTGACCGCATGTTGTTCAACATGACCGACGAGGAATGGGACGCCGTCATCCGCGTCCACCTCCGCGGTCACTTCCTGCTGTCGCGCAACGCCGCGGCGTACTGGCGCGCGCAGTACAAGGCGACCGACGCGCCCGTCTACGCCCGCCTCATCAACACCTCCTCGGAGGCCGGCCTGACCGGGTCGGAGGGGCAGCCGAACTACAGTGCCGCGAAATCGGGCATCGCCGCGTTCACCGTGTCGACGGCTCGGGCGCTCGCCAAGGTTGGTGTCCGGGCTAATGCGATTTGCCCGCGAGCCCGAACCGCCATGACAGCGGGCGTATTCGGCGACCAGGCGCCGGAGGGCGGGCTCGACCCGCTGTCGGTCGAGCACGTCGCCCCGCTCGTGGCCTATCTCGCGTCGCCGGCCGCGGAGCGGATTTCCGGGCAGGTCTTCGTTGCCTACGGTGGCATGATCGCGCTGATGGCTCCGCCCACCGTCGAACGCCGCTTCGATCGCGATGAGACCAACCAGCCGTGGACGCTCGCCGACCTGGACGTCGCGGTCGGTGGCTATTTCGCCGTCCGGGACCCGAGCCGGACGTTCGCGTGCACCGACGTGCTGTCGCTCTCGTGATGGCGACCGCGCTGACAAGGAGGACCGACCCGATGGCTCGGAACCGACGCTGGAAGGTCGTGGGAGCGATCGCCTCCTGCGCGGTACTTGTCGCCTGCGGCTCCCAGGTACCCCCCAAGGAGTTCGTCGGCGCCGAAGGTGGGGTCGGCGGCGGGGGCGGTAACGGCGCGGTCGGGTCCCAGGGCCCCGGCGCCGTGGCCGGAGCCGGCAACGGGACGGGTCTCGCGGCCGGCCCCACGAAGGGTGGCACGGGCGGTGGCGGCACGAGCGGCCGTGGTGGCGGGACCGGCGGCGGTGGCGGCGGCGGGAAGAGCGGCGGCGGCGGCACCAGCGGCGGCGGCGGGGGCGGCGCGGGCAACCCGATCGCGGGCGTGCGGGCGGGCAGCTGCGCCGGCTTCAAGAACGGCCCGGGGATCACCAGCTCCACGATCACCATCGCGAACTCGGCCGACCTCAGCGGTCCGGTTCCGCAATTGTTCAAGTCGGCGCAGACCGCAGTCACCGCGTTCGCCGCGTATTTCAACTCCACCTCCAGCATCTGCGGCCGCAAACTGAAGGTCGAGGGCCTCGACAGCGCGACGTCCGAGAGCGGCGACCAGCAGGCCAGCTCCAGTGCGTGCGGCAGCGCCTTCGCGATGGTGGGCTCGATGGGCGCGTTCGACGCAGGCGGTGCTGACACGGTCCAGCGCTGCGG
>NZ_JBHEMO010000127.1:0-11782 GCF_046262535.1 Jatrophihabitans sp.
CGAGGAGGTGACGGCCCGGATCCGCGAAGCAGACCTGCGCACCGTGCGCGTCGTGATCGTCGACCAGCACGGGCAGCCGCGGGCGAAGTTCCTCTCGCCCGACGCCGCGATCGCCGCCTTCACCAACGGGCTCGACTTCTCGGGCGCGATCTACAGCCTCGACACCGGCAACAACGTCTTCCCGCCGGCGTTCGCGCCCGGTGGCGGATTCGGCATCGAGGAGTTCACCGGTTTCCCCGACGTGGTCGTCGTGCCGGACCCGGCGACGTTCCAGGTACTGCCGTGGGCTCCGGGCACCGGATGGATGCTGTCGGACGCCTACTTCAGCAACGGCCGGCCGCTGCCGCTCGATCCGCGCCGCCTGCTGCGCGACCAACTAGCCCGTCTGGACGGCCACTCGCTCACCTACCTCAGCGGGTTGGAGGTCGAGTTCTACATCACCCGCAAGGTCAATTCCGGCATCGGCTTGAACGACACCACGCAGCCCCCGGCGGTGCCGGCGGTCGAGCCGTTCCAACTCGGCTACCAGTACCTGTCCGAAGTGCGGCTCGACTCGGTCAACGACACCCTTGTGGCCCTCCGCGACGGTCTCGACGCAGTCGGTCTGCTGCCACGGTCGATGGAGGACGAGTGGGGCCCAGGGCAGATGGAATTCAGCCTCAGCCCCCTGCCCGGACTGGGGACGGCCGACGCGATGATCCTGTTCCGCAGCGCGATCAAGCAGATCTGCGCCCGTCGCGGTCTGCTGGCCAGCTTCATGTGCTGGCCCAGCCTGCCGAACTTCTTCGCCTCCGGCTGGCATCTACACATGTCGCTGCTCGACGGCGACGGCGGCAACGCGTTCATGTCGGAGAGCGAGGTGCTCTCACCACTCGGTCTGAGCTACGTCGCCGGCGTCCTGCAGCACGCCAAGGCGATGACCGCGTTCGCGACGCCGACGGTCAACGGCTACCGCCGCTTCCGGCCGTACTCGTTCGCGCCCGACCGGATCGGTTGGGCGCTGGAGAACCGCGGTGCGCTGATCCGGGTGCAGGGCGGCCCCGGCGACCCGGGCACCCACCTCGAGGACCGGCTCGGCGAGCCCGCGGCGAACCCGTACCTGTACCTGGCCGCCGACCTGGCCGCTGGGCTCGACGGCGTCGAGGGCAAGCTCACCGCGCCCGACCCGATCAGCGCCGACCCGTACTCGGTCGAGGCCGAACCACTGCCGACGTCCATGGATGCGGCGCTGGACGCGCTGGACAAGGACCGCGCGTTCCGCCAGCAGTTCGGCGACGGCTTCATCGACTACTGGCTGATGATGAAACGGTTCGAGTCGGCGCGTCACCAGACGGCCTGCGACGCGGCCGACGACCCGGAAACAGCATCTGCGGAGTGGCAGATGCGCGAGTACTTCGAGTTCTTCTGATGACGCTTCAGCACGTGGTCCTGTTCAGCTACCCGGACGAGCTGTCGCCGGCCGACGCCGACGACATGCGCAACCAGGTGATGAGCTGGGCCCACGGGATCCCCGGCATCCGTGCCCTGCGTTTCGGCCGCGATCTGACCGACGCGCGGACCCGCGGCTACCAGTACCTGCTGTACATGGAGTTCGACAACGAGGACGATCTCGCGGCGTACCGCGCGCATCCCGTACACCAGAAGTTCCTCGCCTGGATCACCGAGCGCAACTGCACACCGCTGGCCTTCGACTACCACCTGACCGGCGACACGGTCTTCCTGCCCGCCACAGCCGCGGGCGCCCGAGCGGAGGAGTGACATGGCACTGGAGTCCACGCACGAACTGGCCCCGGAACAGCGACTCGCGAAGGGCGCCCTGTCGATCCCGGACGCCATCGCAATATCGGTCTCGGTGCTGGCACCGGGCATGGCGATGTTCCTCAACGTCAACGGTGTGGCCGTCCAGGCCGGCGGCGCGACGCCATTGGCCTTCCTGCTGGGTGGCGTGGCGTGTCTCGCGCTGGCCTTCGTGGTCATCGGGTTCACCCGCCGGATGGCCAGTGCCGGGTACGCCTACACCTACGTCAGTCGAAGCCTCGGCAAGGAGTCGGGGTTCGTCGCCGGCTGGCTGTACGCCTTCGGCCTCGCCTGCTTCGTCCCGATGACCCTGGCCGGCGTCGCCTACCTGTTCTGTGACCTCGTCGGGCTGAGCAACTCGTGGCTGTTCCCGATGTTCCTCGTGACGATGGTGTTGCTCGTCGCGTTCTCGATCATCCGGATCAAGGTGACGACGCGGCTGCAGCTGGTCATCGGGATCGTGACCGTCGTCGTGATCCTGATCGTCGACATCGTCACCACCGCGAAGGGCGGGGCCAGCGGCAACACCGCGAAACCGTTCACGTTCTCGCACACCGCCGTCGGCGGGTTCCACGGTGTCTTCTACGGAATCATCTTCGGCATCACGTCCTACATCGGCTTCGAGACGGCGGCCGACTTCGGCGAGGAGACCAAGAACCCGCGGCGGGCCATTCCCATCGCCATCATCGCGGCGACGGGCTTCGCCATCCTGTTCTACATCTGGTCGACCTACAGCATGACGATCGGCGTGGGCATCGACAAGATCGCTGCTGACGGCACGCCGCTGAAGACGATCGCCGACAAGTACGTCACGCACTGGGTCGGCACGCTGACCGAGGTCGGCGCCATGCTCGCGGCCTTCATCGTCTGCGTCGGGTGCGCCACGGCATCGACGCGCACGGTCTACGCGATGGGACGCGAAGGCGTCCTGCCCCGGTTCCTCGGCCGTACCCACGCGCGGTTCCAAACGCCGGTCAACGCCACCCTTCTGGTCGCCGGCGCGGCGCTCGTCATGGCGTTGTTGAGCTGGTACGCCTTCCCGGACCCGGGCTTCGGCGTCGGGCGCGCGCTCGACACGTACTACTTCTGGGCAACGCTCGGAACCCTCTTGGTCATCGTCGTCTACATCGGGTTGTGCTTCGGCGGCATGATCTTCTTCCGCCGAACGCAGCGACGGTGGAACCCGCTCGCCCACGTCGTCGTGCCGTTGATCGCTGCCGTCGTCTTCGCCGCGGCGCTCTACGGCTCCATTCACCCGGCCCCGCCGGCACCGTTGAGCTACACGCCCTACATCACGCTCGCCTGGCTGGTGGTCGGGGTGATCATCGTGTTCGGCCTGCGCTCGCGTAACCCGGAGGCCGTGGCGCGGATCGGGTCGATCCTCGGCGAAGAGGGTGGCGAGGACGCCGAGGACGTTCCCGAGAAGCCGGCACTGGGGGCGACCACCTGAGCCCGCCTTCGGCCGTCCGGCTGCTCGACGACCACGCGCACCCCTTTCCGCTGACCGCGGAGCCGCTCGACCTGACCGAGCTGTCGCTGTCGGTCGACCTCGAGATGCGGGAGCAGCGGGTCGCGAGCGCTCCTTGGACGCTGGCGACCGAACAGCTCCGCGTGCGCCTGGCCGCGTTCCTCGGCTGTGCCCCGGACGAGGTGCTCCAGGCGCGCGACGAAGCGGCGCGGGACTGGCCGGCTTACGTCCGTCGGCTGTTCGACGACGCGGGGATCGAGGGCATGCTGCTCGACGGCGGCCCGGAACCACTGGGGCCTTCGGCGCTGGACGGGTACGCCACTGTGGCCGGGCGGCCGATGTGGTCGCTGCTGCGTATCGAGGCTGTCATCGACCCGATGCTCGCCGACGGTGCGGACGGCGCGGCGATCGAGGATGCGCTGTCGGCCGCGGTCTCCGAAGCGGCCGCGCAAGGGGTCGCGGGATTGAAGACTGTGCTCGCCTATCGCACCGGCTTGGCGGTCGACCCGACCGTTTCCCGGCATGACGCGTACCGGGACCTCGACGCCTCGCTGCCCGTGCGGCGGCAGGGCAAGGCGCTGCGCGACTACCTGTTCCGGCGAACGTTGGCGCAGTGCGCCGACCTCCTGTTGCCGATCCAGATCCACACCGGCTTCGGCGACGATGAGCTCCGGCTGGCCGAGGCTGATCCCATCCTGCTCGACGACGTGCTCAGGACGCCGGAAGGCTCCGCCGCGAAGGTCGTCCTGATCCACGGCTCGTTCCCGTGGCACGAGAAACTGGCGTATCTGACGCTGGTGCGCCGCAACGTCTTCGCCGAGTATTCGCTCGCGAATCTGTTCAGCCCGGCGACCACGGCCGAGCGCATCCTCCAGCTGCTCGATCTCGCGCCGGCCGATCGGATCCTGTTCGGCACGGACGGCCACGGCGCGCCCGAGTCGCACTGGTTCGCCGCGACCGTCCTGTTCTCCGCATGGGAGGACGTGCGCCGTGCGCTGGCGGGCTCGGTCCGGGCGGAGTGGATCGGCGACGTCCAGCGGGCGGTGTTCGGCGGCAACGCGCGACGGATCTACCGGTTGACGGGCGCCAATCTGCCCAGGTGATGCGATCCTCTGACAAGTCCGCCTCTCTATCGATGCTAGGAACTGTCCTTATCAGTGATAGGTCCATAGGTGGGAAGCATGACCACGGTCGAGCAGCGGCGGTCCCAGCGGCGCGACCAGATCCTGTCCGCCGCGTGGGAGATCGCCGCCGAAGTCGGCCTGGGCGCCGTCTCGTTGCACGAGGTCGCGCGCCGCGTCGGCGTCAAGCAGCCGCCGTTGTACGGCTACGTCAGCGGCGGCGAGAACCAGACCGTCGACGCGGTCGAGTTCGCTCGCATCCTGTCCGGCCGCGCCGACGGACCTGGCGTCCTGCAGCACAAGCTTCCGCTCTAGATCCCGTCCCCACTCACACCAGTCAGGAGCACAGCCATACCCATCGCCACCGCCACCAACCTCGCCACGCTCGCCCAGCGCATCGACGAGGTCATCAACGCCCACGACGTCGGCGACCCGCTGACCGAGCTCGTGGTCGAGGACTTCGTCGAGCAGAACCCCCCGGGGCAGGGTCCCGGCCGGGCCGGGCGGGCCGACGTCCTCACCGGAATGTTCACCGCGTTCCCGGACCTGCACTGGACGATGCGGGACACCGTCGTCCAGGACGACCGGGTGATGACACTCTCGACCTGGAGCGGGACGCACGAGGGCGCGTTCATGGGCATTCCGGCCACCGGCCGTCGCGTCGAGGTCGAGGCGTGGACGCTGGACCGGTACCGCGACGGCCGGCTCGTCGAGAGCCGGATCATCATGGACGTCGCCGGCATGCTGGTGCAGCTCGGCATCATCCCTCCGCCGTCCGCGGGCTGACGGAGGAGCGTGACCCGCATTGGCCCTCGTGCTCAGGCCATCGCGGCTGAACGAGCCCGCGCCCCGGCCAGGCCCACCAAGGTGCCGAGGAGCATGCCGACGACCAACACGACGATCGGCGGGGCCGTGCCGGAGGGTTTGGTGATCATGTTGAACGCGACGGCGACGGCCAGTGCGGTGTTCATGTGGCTGGTTGCCCGGATGAACGGCCGGAAGGTGGCCGCGCGCACCTCGGAGGTGATCGGCCCGTCTGGGGTGGCCGCGAGCAGCTTCAGGTACCGAGTCGCGTTCGGGCCGAGCACTGCGCCGCCGGAGATCATCAAGATCACCAGCGCCGCGATGGCGGTCCAGACCCACCCGTCATCCCAGTGGAAGGTTTCGTCCTGCTCCTTCGACAGGTGCAGCAGCCAGGCCCCTTCGGCGAACAGCAGGATGATCACGATCGGGAAGAGGTTGCCGCGGCGATATACGGCGGTGGTGGTGCGCAACTCTCCCACCGTCGTCGCGGTGCGGGTTGCCCACTCGGCGTGATGCAAGGTGGACCCGAGCCCGATGGCCGCGAGCAGCGTCAGGATGTGCAGGAAGAGGACCACGTCATAGAGGTGCATGCGGCGGATTGTGCACTCGGCCGGTGCCGCCAGCAACGCGAACGCGCCCTAGGACGCCGTGCGTCTCGGTATTGCACCCAGCTGCCCTACCGGGCGTCGGCCAGTTCTGGCTCGACGAACGCGTCCTGGCTCGGGCGGCCGCGCAACAGGGTTGCGGCGATCACCGCGGACGCGAGGGCCGCGATGCCGCAGGTCAGGTAGCCGAGGGCGTACCCGTGCGAGAGCGCGTGGAAGGCCACGTCCTTGAGCGGGTTGAACGGGATGAGCTTGCCCCCTGGTCCGGGCACTTCGGCCGGCACCCCGTTCTGCCCGAGCGGGCCGGACTTCACCGCCGCGACGGCTGCCTGCACCGCCGGGCGCTCCGCCGGCGGGACGTGCTGCGGCGAGCCGTAGAACCCCGTCAACGCCGACTTCAGCGACGGGGTCGAGGCGACCTTCGCGTTGATCGCGTTCGCGGCGCTTGTCAGCGCGATGGCGCCCACGATCGCGGGCCCGAGCGTCAGGCCGCCGTCGCGCAGCATGCTCGTCGCGCCGCTGACCATGCCCGCTTTCGAGGTCGGCACGCTGTTGACGGCCACCACGGTGATGGACGTGACGGCCACCTTGAAGCCGGCCCCGACGACCAGCAGCGGGACGGCGACGGCGCCGATGGACAGGTTCGTCGCCGGGATGGCGGCGAGGATTAGGTCGCCGATGCCGATCATCGCCATTCCGGCGGCCAACACGATGCCCGGCCGGAACCGCTCGATGAGCCGGGTACTGACGGGGAAGAGCACCACCCCCATCACGTTCAGGCAGAAGAACCCGATGGAGGTCTTCAGCGGCGTGTAGCCCTGGATGGCCGACAGCCGGATGCTCGTGTCGTAGGCGGTGCCCAGGTAGGCGAACATGCCGATGACCGTGACGATCGCCGAGATCGTGAACAGCCGGTTGCTGAACAGATCCAGCCGGATGAGCGGCCGGTCCACGCGCCGTTCGATCACCACGAACAGCGCCATGAACACGACGGCGAGGACGAACCCGCTGACGACGCGGCCGCTCCCCCATCCGTCATCTGCGCCTTGGATCACCGCGTACAGCAGCGCGAACAGCGAGATCGCGATCGTGGTCTGGCCCGGCCAGTCCAGCGACCGGCCCTGCGGCGCCGACGAGTCCTGCGCACAGAGCAGCGTGATCACGCAACTGATCGCGGCCAGGATCGCCATCGCGAGGAAGGCGTACCGCCAGCTCGCGTATTGACCGCCCGAGTGGTGGATGCGCGCGAGCAGACCGGCCAGCACCGGGGAGATGAAGCCGGCGCCGGTGAGGGCCGCGGCCCAGATCGAGATGGAGTGCGCGCGGTCGCGGACGCTGTGCGTCCCGGCCGCGAGCATGGCGACCGAGGTGGGGAAGAGCGCAGCCGCGCCGATGCCGGAGATCACCTGGCTGGTGAGTAGCAGGCCGACGCCGTTGCTCGGGGTGAAGAAACCGAGCAGTCCGCCGACAGCCATGAGCGCGGCGCCGACGGCCAGAAGTCGCTTGCGGCCGAAGAGGTCGCCGATGACGCCGAAGGACAGTTCGAGCAGGGTCACCGGAACGAGGAAGGCATCCGAGACCCAGGTCAGCGTCGTCGACGAGGTGTGCAGATCCTGGTTGATGTAGCCGTTGATGACCGCCGGTATGGACAACCCGATCTGGGCGACGGCGACTGCTCCGGCGGCGGCGAACAGCGTGCCGCGGCTGAGCTTGAGGGGCGCGGATGAGGGGGCGGTGGACTCCGTCATAAATATCGAGCCAACCACAACGGGATCCTGATGTACAGGTTTCCTGATGGTTATCCAGTGTCGGTCCGCAGGGCCTGCCGGCACAGTTCCAGCAGGTGCCGCAGCTCCGTCGCCTGGTCCTCCGAGAGCGGGGACAACATGCGACTCTGCAGGGCGGAGACCTGCGGACGAAGGCGGTCGAGCAGGCGCCGGCCGGCCGGCGTCAGGGCGATGACGAGGCGGCGGCGGTCGGCGGGATCGCGGTGGCGTTCGATGAGGCCGCGGTCCAAGAGCGTGGTGACCATGTCGGCCATGGTCTGCCCGGTCACGAAGGAGTGCCGCGCCAGATGGGCCGCGGTGAGGTCGGGGTGGCGTTCCAGGACCGTCAGCGCGGTGTATTGCAGGGCGGTCAAACCGGCCGGGCGGGCGAGGTCGTCGAGTTCGGAGCGCACCGCCAGTTCGACCTGCTTCATCAGGTAGAGCAGGGTCGACGGCGGCGCGGCTTTCCCGTTCGACCGCGCTTTGGTCTTGCGCCCCGGACCGGCTGCGTGGGTCATCCAGAACCTCCTGGACGGGATCGTAGGCGTCAGCCCAGGCCCAGGATGCGGGCGGCGGTGCCCTTGACGATGGCCGGTCGGTGGGCGGCGTCGATCGCCAGCTCGTCGAAGTCGGCCATCCAGCGCTCGGGCGTGATGAGGGGGTAGTCGCTGCCGAACATGACCTTGTGCCGGAGCTGCCCACCGGCCGCGCGGACGAGTTCGGGCGGGAAGTACTTGGGTCGCCAGCCGGACAAATCGATGTAGACGTTGGCCTTGTGCGTGGCCATGGAGATCGCCTCGGCCTGCCACGGCACGGAGGGGTGCGCCAGGATCACGGTCAGCCTGGGGAAGTCGGCGGCGACGTCGTCGAGCAGCAGCGGGTTGGAGTAGCGCAGCTTGATGCCGCGCCCTCCCGGCAGCCCGGCGCCGATGCCGTTCTGGCCGGTGTGGAACAGCGCCGACACGCCGAGGGCCTCGATCGCGGCCCACAGCGGACGGAACGCCGCGTCGTCCGGCGAGAACGCCTGCAGGCTCGGGTGGAACTTGAACCCGCGCACGCCGTGGTCCTCGACGAGTGCCCGGGCGCGGTCGATCGCCACCTGACCCTGGTGGGGGTCGACCGATCCGAACGGGATCAGCACGTCGTTGTGCCGCGCCGCGGTCTCGGCGATGAGTTCGCTCGACAGCGCCGGGTGACCGGTCGCGGTGGTCGCGTCCACTGTGAACACCACGGCGGCCATGCCCGACGAGCGGTACCGATCGGCGAGCTCGTCCACGGTGGGGGTGCGGCTCTCGCCGCCCTTGAAGTACGCCGCGGACGCGTCCAACAACTCCTGGTCGAGGGAGAGGTGCCCGTGCCCGTCCGACTCGACGTGCACGTGCACGTCCAGCGCCTGGATGGCGTCGACGTTGATGGCCGGCTCGTAACGGGTCATGACGCGGCCTCTCGTAGCCGGGACTTGAGCAGCTTCCCGGACGCGTTGTGCGGGAGTTCGGCCACGAACTCGATCGACTTCGGCACCTTGTAGCGGGCCAGCCGAGACTCCAGGTGGCGCAGGACGTCGCCGGCGTCGAGGTCTTCGCCCTCGCGCAGCACGACGAAGGCGCGACCGACCTCACCCCACGTGGGGTCGGCGACACCGATCACGGCGCACTCGGACACCGCGGGGTGGGCGTAGATCGCCTGCTCGATCTCGGCCGGATAGACGTTCTCGCCGCCGGAGATGTACATGTCCTTGAGCCGGTCGACGATGCGGAGGTAGCCCTCGTCGTCGCGCGTGGCGAGGTCGCCGGTGTGCAGCCAACCATCGGTGAATGCGTTCGCGGTCGCGGCCCCGTCGCGCCAATAACCGGGGCTGACGTTGGGGCCGCGGACGAGCACCTCGCCCGGCTCGTCCACCGCCGCCTGGCGCTCGTCGACGACGACCCGGACGTCGGTGAAGAAGCAGGCGGTGCCGGCCGAGCCGAGCTTGCGGACACCCTCGGCCGCGCGCAGCATCGTCGCGCCCGGGCTGGTCTCGGTGAGTCCGTAGCCCTGCACGATCATCAGGCCGCGGTCGAGCCACGTCTGCAGCAGTGTCTCCGGAATCGGAGCGCCCCCGCACAGTGCGAGATGCAGGCTGTCCAGGTCGGCCGCCCAGAAGCGTCGGGTCTGCGACAACGCCTGGTACATCGTGGTGACCCCGAACAGCAGGGTGACCCGTTCGCGTTCGATCATGTCGATGGCGCGGTCGGCGTCGAACTTGGTCTCGATGATCGCCGTGCCGCCCTTCAGGATGGTCGGGAACAGCACCTGGTTCAACGCCGCCGTGTGGAACAACGGCGCGGTCACCAGCGCGACCTCCTGGCTGCCCAGGTCGATGTCGACGAGCAGGTTGTAGACGTTCCACGTGACGTTGCCGTGGGTCAGCATCACGCCCTTGGGCCGGCCGCTGGTGCCCGACGTGTACTGGATCATGAACACGTCGTCGAGGGCGATCGGCTCGTCGATCTCGGCATCGTCGTCGGCCATCAACCGGTCGAGTCCTGACCCGGCCGCTCGGGTGAACCCGACGGTGTCGAGGCCCAGCGCGGCCACCGGCGGCTGCTCGATGGCCGCGGCCAGAGCGTCCTCGACGAGCAGCAGGCCGGCGTCGCTGTGCTCGAGCACGTAGGCGAGTTCGGCCGGGGCGAGGCGGGTGTTGACCGGGACGAAGATGGCGCCGAGCCGGGCGATGGCGAACATGGCGATCACCATCTCGACCGAGTTCAGGCCGAGGAAGGCGACCCGATCGCCCCGAGCGACGCCGCGTGACCGCAGTCCGCCGGCGAGGCGGCCCGTCGCCCGCTCGAGGCCGGCGTAGGTGGTGATCACGCCGTCCTGCACGAGCGCGGTCGCGTCCGGGGCCATCCGGGCGCGACGCCGCGGCCAGGATCCGAGGCCGGAATCGTTCATTGTTCGCCCCCGCTCGCCCGATCGAGCCCGGCGGTCACCGGTCGGTGACCTTTTCCGCGCGCCCTTCCAGGAACGCCCGCATCCGGTCCTTGGCCTCGTCGGTGCCCTGAGCGATGCCCGCCATCATCGCCTCCATCAGGTACCCCTCGCGCGGGTTCGCCTCGGCGATGCGCGGCAGCGCCTGCACGATCGCGAAGTTGGTCTGCGGGGCGTTCTGCGCGATGCGTCGGGCCAAGTCCAGGGCGCGGTCGAGACCCGTCCCGTCGTCGACGACGTACTGCGACAGGCCGATGGCGAGTCCCTCGTCGGCGTCGTAGCGACGACCGGTGAGCATCATGTCGGCCATCCGGGCCACGCCGATCAGCCGCGGTACGCGGACCGACGCGCCGCCGCCGACGAACAGCCCGCGCATCCCCTCGGGCAGCGCGTAGAACGTGGAGCGCTCGGCGACCCGCACGTGCGCCGCGGCCGCCAGCTCGAGCCCACCGCCGACCACCGCGCCGTGCAGCGCGCACACCACCGGAACGGGCCCGAACTCGACCAGCTCGAGGACGCGGTGCCAGGTGCGGGAGTGACGAACACCGGACATCGTGTCGTGCTCGCCCATCTCGGAGAGATCGAGGCCGGCGCTGAAGTGGTCGCCCTCCGCAGCGAGCACCACGCAGGCAACGTCATCGAGCAGGGCGGTGAAGAAGCGTTCGATGCCGAGCAACGTCTCGTCGTTCATGGCGTTGCGCTTGGCCGGACGGTTCAGGCGCAGGACCGCGACCGCGCCGTCCTGCTCGGCCAGCAGCGACGACGGCAGGGCCACGACCTCGGGCGACGGCGGTTGGGGCACGGCCACACTCTCTCAGATAAACAGGATTCCTGATTATCTGACCAGAAGGTGGCCGGGGCCGCAAGGGTGTGGCGGCCACGCCGGTCTTCGAACGGGCGATCAGCCCCAGACTTCGGCGGCCGTCTCCACGATGAGCCGGAGCTTGGCGATCTCGTCGTCGATCGTCAGGTCGTTGCCCTCGACGGTCGAGGAGAACCCGCACTGCCCGGACAGGCAGAGCTGCTCGAGCGGCACGTGCTTCGCGGCCTCGTCGATGCGGCGCTTGAGGTCGTCCTTCTTCTCCAGCTCCGCGCGCTTGGTGGTGACCAGACCGAGCACGACCTGCTTGCCCGGCGGCACGAAGCGCAGCGGCTCGAAGCCTCCGGAGCGGGCGTCGTCGAACTCGAGGAAGAAGCCGTCGACGTCGAGCTGGCCGAACAGGGCCTCGGCCACGAAGTCGTAACCGCCCT
>NZ_JBHEMO010000128.1:0-8426 GCF_046262535.1 Jatrophihabitans sp.
CCGGCGTAGGCCGCCATGCGCGGCACCGCGTTGAGACCGGCCGACGAGGCCAGGTTGATGATGCGGCACTCGCTGTCGGACTCGACCATCGCCGGGAGGAACTCGCGGGCCACGTACATCGGCGCCAGCGCGTTGATCAGCATCGTCTGCTCGACGTCGCGCAGCTTGTTCTCCCAGAAGTACCCGTTGCCGCGCACGATGCCGGCGTTGTTCACCAGGATCTGCACGTCGCCGACCTCGCGGCGGACCAGCTTGGCGGCTCGGGTCACCGCGGCGGACGACGAGACGTCGACGACGTAGCTGTGGACGGTGCCGCCCTCGGCCTCGAGCTCGGCGGCGGTGTCCTTCAACGCGATCTCGTTGATGTCCCAGAGGACGACGGCCGTCGCGCCCTCCTGCACCGCGGTGCGAGCGAAGAGCTTGCCCAACCCCATGGCCGCCCCGGTGACGAGCACGATCTTGTCGGCTACTGACTTCATGACTCTCCTACTTCAGGCGGAGGCGGCGCATGGTCCACAGCGCCACCGTCAGGGTCTTGGCCCACGTCTCGTCGGACATGCCGGGTAGTGGCGCGATGGGCAGCAGGCGCTGCGTTGCGATGGTCTGGACGTCGGTGTACTTCAGGATGCCCTCGGCACCGTGCCGGCGGCCCAAGCCGGAATCGCCGAAGCCGCCGGACGGTGCGTCGACGCTGCCCCACGCCGCGGCGTAGCCCTCGTTGATGTTGACCGCACCGGCGCGCAGGCGCTCGGCGACGCGGCGGCCTCGCTTGGTGTCCTTCGTCCAGATGCTCGCGTTGAGCCCGTAGGCCGTGTCGTTGGCCTGGGCGATGGCGTCCTCGTCGTCGGCGACGCGGTAGATCGACACGACCGGGCCGAACGTCTCGTCCCGGTGGACGAGCATGTCGGGCGTGACGTCGGTGAGAACCGTCGGCTCGTAGAAGTACGGCCCGAGGTCGGGACGCGCGCGGCCGCCGGTGAGGACGGTGGCGCCCTTCTTCTTCGCGTCCTCGACGTGTTCGCTGATCGACGCGAGCTGGCGGGGAAAGGTCAGCGACCCCATGTCGGAGTTGTATTCGAGGTCGGCGCCGAGGCGCATGGTTTCGACCCGGGCGAGGAACTTCTCCACGAACTGGTCATGGATGTTGTCGGCGACGTAGATGCGCTCCATCGACTCGCACAGCTGGCCGGCCGACGAGAAGCAGGCGCGGATGGCGCCCTCGGCCGCCTTGCTGACGTCGGCGTCGTCGAGGACGAGCATCGGGTTCTTGCCGCCGAGTTCGAGCGAGCAGGCGATCAGCCGCGCGGCCGCCTGCTCGGCGATGCCGCGGCCGGTGGCGGTCGAGCCGGTGTAGTCGACGAAGTCGGCGCGCGCGATCAGCTCGCTGCCGATGTCCTTGCCCCGGCCGAGGACGACCTGCCACACGTCCTTGGGCAGTCCGGCCTTCTCGGCCAGCTCGTGGGCCCACAGCGTGGTGAGGGCCGTCTGGTTGTCCGGGCGGGAGACGACGGCGTTGCCCGCGATCAGGGCGGGCAGTGCGTCGGACACCGACAGTGCGAGCGGGTAGTTCCACGGCGAGATGACCACGACGACGCCCTTCGCGTGGCGGACCTCGCGGGCGGCGGTCAGCAGCGGCAGCGCGCCCGAGCGGCTCTTCGGCTTGAGCGCCGCTGCGGCCGTCCGTGAGTAGTACCGCGAGTTGATCGCCACGTCGGCGACCTCTTCGAACGCGTGGCTGCGCGCCTTGCCGGTCTCGGTCTGCAGGATGTCGAGGATCTCGGACTGCTCGCGCAGGATCAGGTCGTGCAGCCGCGAGAACACAGCCGTGCGTTCGGCGAGTGGGCGCGCGGACCACTCGAGCTGGGCCAGGCGCGCGCGTTCGAACGCGGCGTCGAGGTCCGCGACCGACGACTGCGGCAGGTCGACGATCCCGGCGCCGGTGGCCGGGGCCTGGGTCCGGACGCTCGGGGCGCCACCGGCCCTCGCCCGGTTGGCCAGCGCGGTGACCCGCTCGGGCAATAGCGACCAGGCCGGCGTCGCGCTCGGGTTCGGGGCGTGGTCAGCCACCGCGGCTATCCGCCGGCGGCCGCTCGTAGTCCGCACAGTTGCAGTCACGTACAGCACCTCAAAATTTCCCGGGAAGTTCGACCTCGGCACGATTGCAAGATCAATTGCTGAACACTGTTGTTCAGTGAACACTACTGTTAGAGTAAACCCGTGGCCGCGAGCGATGTCAAGACGACGGAGGTGCCGTCCAGCCCCCGCCGCGGCCGTCCGCCGCAGAGCGAGGAGTCCGCCGCGGCGGCCCGGGCCCGCATCGTCGAGGCCACCGCCCAGGTGTTCGCCGAGCGCGGTTCGCACGGGCTGAGCGTGGCGCTCATCATCGAGCGGGCCGGCATCGCCCGGCCGACCTTCTACCGGTATTTCGCCAACGCCGAGGAGCCGCTGCAGCAGATCCTCGACGCCTCCGACATGGCGCTGGTCTACGGCCTGCAAGCCGCGCTCGACCGGGCCGACGACGAGGTCGGCATGGTCGTCAAGGGCATCGACGCCTACCTCGCGTGGGCTCGTAATCACGGCCCGGCCCTGCGGCCCCTGTTCGCCGAACTGCACGACCCGTCCTCGCCCGTCTCGCCGCACCGGGAGCGGACGCTCGACATGCTGCGCGAACGCCTGATCGCGCGCTTCGTCAAGCTCGGTCGCACCCCGCCGCCGTCGATCGACATCGACGTGTTGCTCCACGCCTTCGAGTACGTCGGGTTCCGGGTGGCGCTCGGCGACGCCCCCGACGCGACGGCGGACTGGGCCCGGTTGACGATGGCACGGATCGCGGTGGTGTTGCTGGGGACGCCCGCCGATCTCGAACAGGCGCTACGGATGCCGGGGCTGCTGCGGCCTGAGGGCTGACCTGATTTTTCGGCGATCTTGTGCAGACCCGCGGGAAATCGCCCGCGGGTCTGCACAAGATCGCTAACTCGAGCGGGGCTTGGGCCTCGGACGTGGCCGGGCCGCCTCGGCTGCTGCCGCTGCCTCGGCCGCTGCGGCAGCCTCGCGGGCTTGCGCCAGCTGCTCGTCGGCGGCCGCACGGGCGGCGGCCAGCTGCTCGTCGACGTCCCGGTAGCGCGTGCGCCAGTCCTCGATCTGAGCCCTGGATGCGGCCAGCTGCTCGCGCGCCTCGGCGAGAGCACTCTCGGCAGCTGCGCGCTCGGTGGTGGCCGATTCCCGCTCGCCACGCGCCTCGTCGAGTGCGGTATCGAGGCGCTGCTGCAGGTCATCGCGTTCTGAGCGTGCTTCCGCGAGGTGCTGCTGCAACTCGTCGCGCTCGGATCGTGCTTCCGCGAGCTGCAGCCACGCCTCGGCCAGCGCGTCGTGGAGCTGGGTGCGCTCCTGCTCGGCCGAGTCCCGCTCGTCGCGAGCCTGCGCCTCGGCTTCGTCGAGGCGCCCCTGCAGGTCGTCGGCCCGCGCCTCGGCGGCCGCTCCCGCGTCGCGTGCCTCGGCGAGCATCGAATCGACCGTTGCCCGGTCGCGCTCATAGGTCTCGCGTTCGGCCCGGAATTCACGGTCCGCGGCGGCCCGACCGCGCTCCGCCGCATCCGCGCGCGCGACGGCCAGGGCGACCTGCTCCCACGCGTCGGCCTGCGCCGACTCGGCCTCGGTCCGCTGCTGGAGCGCTGCGGCCCGTGCGTCGGCCAACTCGGCCCGTGCGTCGGCCAGCTCGGCCCGTGCGTCAGCCAGCTCGGCCCGTACGTCCACCGTCTCGGCTTCCCGATCCAGCAGGCGGGCAGCTTGGTCGTCGACCTGGGCGCGGGCGGCGGCCAATTGCTCATGGGCGTCGACCAGCGCCGCCCCTGCTTCAGCGCTCTCGTCGGCCGCGGCGTCAGCGCGCTCCGTGGCGACCCTCGTCTTCGCGATCTCGCTGCGCAGAGCGTCCTGCACCGACTTGATCTGACGGAGGAGGGCGAGGTTGTGCAGCCGCTGTTCCTCCGCCCAGGCCTCCGCTTCTTCGGCTGCTTGCCAGGCCTCCGCGGCCGCGGACGACGAGGCAGCGTCGCGCTCCTCGGCCAGTTCGGCACGGCGGACATCGACGATTCGCGAGACCTCGGAATCCTGCAGGGCCTGACGAGTGGCGGCGAGTTGACCCTCGAGCGATGTCACGAGATCGCGGTGAGCCCGCAGGTCGCGCTCGAGCGCTGCGCTGCGCGCCGTCTCACCGAGCTGAGCTGCTCGGGCCGCCTGAGCCGCCAGTTCGGCCTCCTGGGCCAGCCGGATGGCCACGTCTCGTTCCTCTTCGGCCCGGGCGGCTCGATCGGCATGGGCGACGTGCTCGGCATCGGACTCGTGCGCCGCCGCGCGCTGGGCCTCGAGCTCCTGCTCGAGCTGCGACACCCGTTCCTGCAGCGCCGACGCCCGCTCGGTTTCCCGCTCCACGACGGCCCGGAGGTCCTCGGCCGCGGCGGCCTCGACGACCGCTTCCGCCTCAGCCAGGCGCTGCAGCGCGTCGGCCAGCTGCCGCTCGGCCAACTCAGCTCGGTGCTCCTGCAACCCGCGCTCTTCGTCGGCTGCGCGAACCGTCTCGCCGACCGCCTTCCGTTCGACCTCGAGCAGTTCGACGATCTGGGCGCGGGCTTCGAGGTCACGCTGGGCCAGCGCGTCGGCCCGCTCCTCGGCCGCGGCCAGAGCGGCGCGAGCGGCCTGGAGTTCCTCCTCGAGAGCGACGCTGCGCTGTTCAGCCGCCGCCAGCGCCTCTTGCGAGCGGCCCAGCTCTTCCGGCGACGGGCCGGCGACATCAGCCGGTGCGGTTCGCCGCCAGCCGGCAGCGGGTGGCAGCACCACCGGCTCGCCGGCGAGCGGCTCGGCCGACTGGGCCGCCACCTCAGCGTCGCGTCCACGCCGGCCCGAGCGACCTTTGCGCCGGCCGCGGACCTCCGCCGCGGGCGGCGGGGGCGCCACCGGGTCGGCGTCGGCCACCGGATCCGCAGGCTCGATCAACAGCTCGGGTGGCGGCGCCGGGACCGGCTCGCCGAGTTCCTCGGCCAACGGCCTCAGGACGGCCGCCGGGTCCGTAGGACGAAGGCGCCCGCTCGGACTTCCCCCGTGATCGCCCGACGACCGTGAGGTCCAGCGCGGCTCGGCGTCATCCGCCGTGTCACCTCCTGGGTCAACCGGAGGCGCATCTGAGTGCGCGCGTCGGCGGCCGCGCCGAGGGGTGACATCGAGAAAGGGTGCGTCCGAACCGTCGTCCGGCACATCCGGATCGTCCTCTGGGCGGGATGGCCCCGTTCTGTCCACTCGCGAACCGTAACCCGTCGATCGCCATCCGGCGCGACGGACGGAATCGCCGACGTGCGGCGGAGCGCTCGCCTTGTCGGAGATCTTGTCAGACGCGCGGGCAAGAGCCCGCGTGTCTGCACAAGATCGCTACGTCACTTGGTGCTCGTCGGCGTCGGTGTGGTGGGCGCAGCGGACGTGGACGCCGACGCCGGCGGCGCACCGGGCAGCAGCCGGCGGCGGCCGTTCCCCGGCGCGGGGAACTGCCCCGCCGGGCCGGGAACCATGTGGCCGGGGAAATATGCGCCACCGCGCTCGAACCGCATCATCGGGCCCCGTTCGTGATGGCCGGACGGGGCGACGGCGTAGCCGATCCCGAACCCGGCGGCCAGCACGACCAGGCCACCGAGAATGCCCGCGCCGAGGATGTGCGTTCGGCGGTCGGGATTCACCCACGGCACCCTCGGCGGGCGCGGCACCGGGGCGAACGGCGCGGGCGGCGGATGAGGGCCGCCCGGATAAGACGCCGGATACCCCTGACCCGGCGCGTCCGCCGGCGGGCCGGCCGCAGGCGACTCGTCGGGCGGCTCCGCCCGCGGATGATCTGGGGGTGTGCTCGTCATGATCGGCTCTCCCTGAGGGCGAAGAACTCGAAGGTAACCGGGCCGGATAGGAATGGCCTGTGGCGCCGGCCGCAGTCCGACGAGTGACAGGAAAGGACAGCTGCTGCGCCGGGCAGTGGCAGGCTGACGTGGTGCGCCGCATCGCTGTCCCGCTGCTCGCGGTGACGGTGGCGTTCGTGCTCGCCGACTCGGCCATCGTCACGCTCGCGCTGCCGGAGATCCTGCGTCATCTCGGGGGCACCGTGACGCAGGTCGCCTGGGTGCTCATCGCGTTCAACCTCGTCCTCGCCGTCCTCGTGGTGCCGGCCGCCTGGCTCTGCACGCACCGCGACCCGGGGCCGCTCTGTGCGATCGGCGTCGCCGTGTTCGCCGGCGCATCCGCCACATGCGCGCTGGCCACCTCGATGGACGTCCTCATCGCGGCCCGCTGCGTCCAAGCGGTCGGCGGCGCGGTCGTCCTCGTCGGCGCCCTCGAGCTGCTGGTCGCGGCTACCGACGAGCGGCGTGGGGTCCGGTATTGGATCACCGCCGGCGTGCTCGGTTCGGCGTCCGGCCCAGTCGTCGGTGGCATGCTCACCGACGCGATCTCCTGGCAGGCGATCTTCGTCGTGCAGGTTCCGATGGCTGTGCTGGCCGTGCCGGCCGCGCTCGCGGTCCGGGCGGCTCCGATGCGCCACCCGGACCCCAGCCGGCCCGCTATCGCGCCGAACCTGGCCCTCGCGCTGCTGTCGGCCGCTCTCACCGCCGCCCTGTTCCTGCTCGTGCTACTGCTCGTCGAGGGTTGGGGGCGGCCCCCGGCGGTCGCCGCAATCACCGTCTCGGTGGTGCCGCTGGCGGCCGTCGTCGCCCGGCCGCTCGCTCGAACGCTACGCAGTGGCCCCCGGTCGGAGACTGCGGCCGGCTGCCTGCTCATCGCAGGTGGCCTCACCGGCTTGGCGCTTCCGCCGTCGGCGAACCTTGCCTGGACGATCGCGCCGCAGGTGCTCGTCGGGCTCGGCCTCGGCCTCACGGTCGACGCGTTGACCTTCGCCGCGTTGCGCGACCGGGTCCCCAGGGTGCTGCACGGTGGCTGGACGATCGGCGCCCGCCACGCCGGCGTGGTACTCGGGCTGGCGATCCTCACCCCGGTCTTCACCGCTGACCTGCAGGATGCTCAGGTGCCCGCGCAAGAGGCGATCACCTCGCTGGTGCTGGACGCCCCGCTGCTCACGCAGGACAAGATCGCGCTCGCCCAGGGTCTCGGCAACCGGCTCGCCGAGGAGCGCGGCCGGGTGCCCGACCTGCATCCCGCCTTCGCCGCACTCGACGTCGCGCCGGCGCAACGTCTGGCCGCCGGTCGGCTGGAGCGCGACCTGGACGCGCAGCTCGAACGGGCCGCCAGCCGCGCGTTCCGGCGGTCCTTCCTGATCGGCGCGGGCCTGGCCGCGGCCGCGCTGCTTGCACTGGTCCCGGTGGGTCGACGCCGGCCGGAGTTCGACAGCGGGCCTTCATGACGCTGCGCACCTGGCTGCTCCCGGCCATCGCCGCGGCTCTGATCGGCGGTGTGCTCGGCGTCCAAGTGGCCAACGGCGGCGGCGACTTCACCCCGCTTCGCGCGGCCGACCCGTGTGCAGCCCGGGTGGTTACCTCGGTCGCGAGTGGGATCGAAGGGCTCGGCGAGCGACTGGTGCTGCTCGGGACGGACGGGGCGGCGTGCCGACTCGGCAAGTCCCGCGAAGCGCTCATCCTGGAACTGGCGACGCCGGGGCCACGTCCGGCTGCCGAGATCGCGGCGCTGCGGGCCGGCCTGCTCGGGGCGGTCGACCGGATGAAGGCCGACGGCAGCCTGCCCAAGGCGTCCGAACTCAGCGATGAGGTCCTGGCCGACGCCCCTCTTCCCGGGCTGGTGAAGCTCCTGATCCGCGCGCTGCCCGACGGGGTGATCAACAGCGCGCTGCAGACCGACGACGTGCTCAAACGTGCGATCGACAAGCTCGATCTACGGTCGGTGCTCGCCCATCTCGACGATCCCGATCAACTCACCAGGCAGATCAACGCCGCGGTCACTCAGGCCGTCAAGGACGCGCTCCTCGACCGGCTGCGCCAGCTGGTCAGGTGATTCATCGTCGCGTCGACCGCGACTGGCACAGTGACGGTGTGATCGGTATCGGCTGGGACACGATCCGTCTGTTCCTGCACGTGCTGGCCGCGACCGTATGGGTCGGCGGCCAGCTGACCCTTGCCGCACTCGTCCCGGCGCTGCGCGGCGCGGGTGCGGAGGACGTGCCCAGGATGGCCGCCCGGGCGTTCAACAAGATCGCCGCGCGGCCTGGCTGTCTTCGGCGCGCTGACCGGCCTCAGCGCGCTCGCCGCCGTACTTCTCGGAGTGATGTTGGCTGGTTGACCCGCCGCTCGGAGCCGCCTGTCGGGTTCGAACCGACGACCTATCGCTTACAAGGCGATTGCTCTGGCCAACTGAGCTAAGGCGGCAGCGCCGTCGAGGTTACCGCGCGAAGGTGGAACCCTCTTTTCCTCCGGGCGCGAATACCAGGCAGA
>NZ_JBHEMO010000129.1:0-16218 GCF_046262535.1 Jatrophihabitans sp.
ATCGACTCGTGCCGCAGCACCCTGCCGGCCGGCAATCGCCCGTCGGCGGACAGCACCGCGAGCCGCGCGCAGGTCCCCGACCCGCAGGGCGACCGGTCGACCTCCCCGTCGGCGAACACGGTCACATTGCGCTGGTGCACCGTGCCGTCGTTCTCACCCAAATCGTCGAACCAGATCGTCCCGTACATGCCGTTCAGGCGGTGGTCGGTCGGGTGCACGGCATGATCGGTGTCGTTGAGGGCCCACTTGATCTCCCGGCCGAGCGCGATGAGCTGACCGAGGTGTTCGGGTGTTACCGCGAGATCGAGTTGCGCAGCCGGCAGCGTCGCGTAGATCGCTCCGCCGTACGCGACGGTCACCCGGACCGCGCCACGAGAGGTGTCGACGGCGACGTCGCGGGCGACCACCCAGCTGGGCACGTTGACGAAGTCGACCGCGACCACTAGCGCGTCTTCCCGATGCACCCGCGCGGTGACCCGTCCGGACGGCACGTCGATCACGACGTCGACGCTGCCGTCATCCGGCGCCCCAACTCGGCCGCTGTCCACCGCCCAGGCACCCAACGCGATCGTGCCGTGTCCGCACGCCGTCGAGAAGCCGTCCTTGTGCCAGAACAGCACGCCCAGATCGGCGCCGTAGTCGTCCGGCGGCACGACGAACCCGCCGTACATGTCCGCATGGCCGCGAGGCTCGGAACAGAGGACGGCGCGCAGCTGCTGGACGGCCGGATCCTCGATGGCGCGGGCGCGGCGGTCGGCCACCGTGTGCCCCGGGATCGGTACCGGAGGGTCGGCCACGATCCGGAACGGCTCACCGGCGGTGTGGTAGTCGGTCGTGGCAATCGTCGGGGGCAGCACAAGGCCAGCCTGTCAGGTCGCGCCGATGGTGGCCGCCGCGACCGCTCCCGTCAGCCCGCCTCGGCGGCCAGAGCCGGTTTGTCGAGGCTCGCCGTACCGAGTCGCTCGTCGTCGGTGACCGGCTCCGGCTGGCTGGGCCGGGCCGGCAACACGAACAGCGCCACCGCGGCGGCGAGCACGAGGAGAACCGACGACACCGCGAAGGCCCGCGTGTAGCCCGCGGTCTGGGCCACGCCAGCGCCGGAGCCCATCAACGCGTGGGTTCGGGAGGCCGCGATCGTCAACAGTGCGGCCAGTCCGAGCGATCCGCCGATCTGGCGGGTCGTGTTGATGAGGCCGGAGGCCAGGCCGGCGTCGCGCCGGTCGACGCCGGTGGTGGCCGACAACGTCACCGGCACGAACGACATGCCGATGCCGAACGTGATCATGGCGCCGGGCAGGCCGATGTGCAGCGCGTAGGAGCTGGTGGCGTGCAACCGTGACAGCAACAGCAGCCCGGTGGCCGAGATCAACGGGCCGATGGCCAGCAGTGGCCGCGAGCCGACCCGGTCCACGATCCGCGACGACAACTGCGTGCCGACGATGATCGCCAAGGGCATGGGCAGGAACGCGAAACCGGTGCGCAGCGGGCTGTAGCCGTGCACGTCCTGCAGATACTGCGACAGGAAGAAGAACAGCGAGAACATAACCGCGCCGATCAGGATCATGATCAGGTTGGCCCCGGTCAGTGCGCGGGACCGGAAGATCCGCAGCGGCACCAGTGGGTGCCGGTGCCGGCTCTCCACCCGCAGGAAGCCGGCAATCAGGACAGCGCCCACGGCCAGCGATGTGAGCACGAGCGGCGAACCCCACGAGTGGCTGTCGGTCGAGACGACACCGTAGGTCAGCGCAACCAGGCCACCGGTGACGGTGAGGGCGCCGAGCCAGTCCAGCGTCGGACGCTCGCCCTCGCCGCGGGACTCGGTGATGGCGAACCGGGCAACCGCGAGCACCAGCAACCCGATCGGCACGTTGATGAACAAGATCCACCGCCAGGACAGCAGATCGGTCAGCACGCCCCCGGCGAGGACGCCGGTGGCGCCGCCGGCGCCGGCGACGGCACTCCAAGCACCCAGGGCCCTGGCGCGAGCGCGTGGGTCGGTGAACGTCGTGGTCAGGATCGTCAGGGTGGCCGGCGACAGCACCGCGCCGCCCAGTCCTTGCAGCCCACGGGCGACGATCAGCTGGCCGCCGCTCTGCGCGAGGCCGCCCAGCAGCGAGGTCAGCGAGAACAGCGCGACGCCGATGAGGAAAAGCCGGCGCCGTCCCCAGAGGTCGGCAGCCCGTCCACCCAACAACAGGAAGCCGGCGAAGCTCAGCGTGTAGGCGTTGAGCACCCACGCGAGGCCGTTCTGGCTCATGGACAGGTCACGCCGCATGTCCGGCAGGGCGACGTTCACAATGCTGATGTCGAGGACGACCATGAATTGGGCGACACAGACGACCGCCAGCACGAGACCGGTCGATCGGGTCCGCAGCGACTTGCTCAGGTCAACACTCATATGTTGGTCGAGCACCGGGCGCGCCGCCGCTATTCCCGCCCGGCGTGTCGGCCAGGCCGCGGGGTCAGCGTCGCAGCCGGATCTCCTGCGTCATGTGGGAGAGCTTTTCCGGGTTGCGCACGGCGTACAGGGCGGTGATCAGGCCGTCGTCGATGCGCAGGGTCACGACGGTGTCGATGGCGTCGTCGAAGCGCAGGACCAGCGCCGGGTGGCCGTTGACCTGCGCCGGCAGCAGTGATCCGCCGGCAATCCGCCCCAGCCCGTTGGCCAGAACACGGCCGACGCGGTCGGCTCCCTTGACCGGGTTGAGCACGGCCTGCGCGATTCCGCCACCGTCGCCGACCAGCACGACGTCCGGCGCGAGCAGGTCGAGCAGGCCTTGCAGATCACCGGTTTCGACCGCCCGCTGGAACGCCTTGAGCGCGTCGCGGGTCTCAGCCGCCGTCGCAACACCGCGCGAACGGCGCGCGGCGACGTGGTCGCGGGCTCGGTGCGCGATCTGCCGGACCGCAGCCGGGCTCTTGTCGACGGCCGCGGCGATCTCGTCGTAGTCGACGTCGAACACCTCGCGCAGCACGAACACCGCACGTTCGGTCGGGCTCAGCGTCTCGAGGACCAACATCATGGCCATCGAGACGCTCTCGGCCAGCTCGACGTCATCGGCGACATCGGGCGCGGTCAGGAGCGGTTCGGGCAGCCAGGCGCCGACGTAGGACTCCTTGCGGCGGCCGAGCGTGCGCAGGCGGCTCAGCGACTGGCGCGTGGTGATCTGCACCAGATAGGCCCGCTGATCGCGCACCTTTTCGAGATCGACGCCGACCCACCGCAGCCAAGTCTCCTGCAACACGTCCTCGGCGTCGCTGGCCGAGCCGAGAATCTCGTAGGCCACGGTGAAGAGCAGGTTGCGGTGCGTGGCGTAGATGTCAGTCGCCCGGGCGGCACGAGCCGTGCCGCCCACCGCTCGCTCCCCCACGCGTCGCTCCCTCCACTCGTCCCCGACCGTCTCGCACACAAGATGCCGACGAGTGCGGACTTGTGACAGCCGCGGCCCATGACATTGGTCAATCCGCGACGACGTCACAGCCGCGACCGCGCCGGAGTCTTCATGTTCGCAAGGCGCCGTGCCGACGGGCGGCACGGGCTGACAACGAGGAGTGGCGAATTCATGGAACCCCGTATCGACCTGATGAACAACGAGCTCGGCGCCGCAATCGGCACGCGGATCTTCAACGTCAATCTCGCGATCGAGCAGTCGACGCTCCCACCAGCGACGCGGGAGCTGGTGTCGTTGCGGGCCAGTCAGCTAAACGGCTGTGGCTGGTGCGTCGACATCCACGCCAAGGAAGCGACGGCGGCGGGCGAGACGCCACTGCGGCTCAATCTGGTCGCCGCCTGGCGGCACGCCGACGTGTTCACCGATGCCGAGCGGGCGGCGCTCGCGCTCGCTGACGAAGGCACCCGGCTGGCCGACGGCGCCGGCGTCTCGGACGAGACGTGGGCCCGCGTGCGCACGCACTATGACGACGACCAGATCGTCGCGCTAATCTCGCTGATCGCGCTCATCAACGCGACCAACCGCATGGCGGTGATCGCCGGGCTGCCCGGCGGCGCCTACGAGCCCGGTCTGTTCGCCCGACTGGCGAGCTGATCGACCGCCGTCCCTGGGGCGCCCGGCGCGTCCGTCACGAGAAGCGGTGGCGGTAGCGCAGCCGCAACGGGCGCCCGTCCGGGTCGAGGACGAGACGGTACAGCGGTGTCGCCCAGGCGAGAGTACGGCGAGGAAGACGCTTCATCTCGTACGGGCGGAGCCGACCGGGCGGTCGGGGCCCGGTTCGGCCCTTGTCGTGCCAACGCTGCAGTTCGGCGGCACTGTCGGCGAACGCCTCGAACACCTCGACGGGATCGATGAGCCCGGCTTCGTCGCCCTCGCTGCGGTCGAGGTGTTCGGCGGCGAGCCGGAGGCGCAGCCGCCGGGCGAACTGCCGTGCGCCGTCTCCGTAGCCGTCGATCACGTCCGGTGCGCGGCCGTCGCGCAGGTCGTCGAGGACGGCGCAGGTCAGTTCGGAGTCGTGCGTCCAGGATCGACGGTTGATGTTGTCGGAACCGACCGAGGCCCAGACGTCGTCGACGATGCAGGTCTTGGCGTGCACGTAGATCGGAATGCCCGCGGCATTCTCGATCCCGTAGACGGCGACCCGGTCGGGCGCGGCGGCTCGTAGGGCGTCCAGCGCCTGCTGCCGGCCGACCAGGTTGGCCGGCATGGACACCGCCCCGTCCTGGTCCGGATAGTGCGGGATGACGGCGATCAGGCGCAGGTTCCGCTGCCTCGTCAAGGCCTCGGCCAGACACCGCACCACGTCGTGCGACCACAGGTACTGATCCTCGATGTAGATCAAGCTGCGGGCCCGCTCGATCACCTTGTGGTACCCGAGCGCCACCGATCGTTCGCCGGACGGGGCGAACGGGTATCCGGGATGCCTGTTGGCGTAGGTGCGCAGCAGCTGGACGTACGCGCTCCCGCGCGGTGCGGGATCAGGTAACTGCGGCGGCAGGGGACGGGCACGGCGCGGGGTGTGGCGGACCGCCTCGCTGATGCGGTCGATGGGATTGCGCGTGAGCGGCGCGGGATCGTCCCACCGTTCGCGGAACACCGTCTCGACGTCACCCACAGCCGGGCCGCGGATCGCGAGCTGAATGTCGTGCCACGGTGGCCGATCGCCGTACACCGCCGCCATGGGTTGCCGCTGCGGATCACCGGCGTGCTCGTGGGAGTCGCGTCGGCTGTGGCACAGGTCGATGCCGCCGACGAACGCCACATCCAGTTCCGGACGGCCGCTGTGTCGCAAGACGACGAACTTCTGGTGGTGTGATCCGCCCGGGCGCACTCGCTGGTCGAGCAGGCACTGGCCGCCGGCGGCCTCGATGTCCTCGCCGAGGTGGCGGTTCTGTTGTTCGCTGAACGACAGACGGTCCATGTGCGAACGCCAGACGAGGCCGCGGACGACGACGCCTCGCTCCGCGGCGGCGCACAGGGCCCGGCTGACCTCGGTGCCATCCTCGTCGAGAGCCTGGTCCGGATCCCCACGCCAGTCCGTGAAGAGCGCGAGGTCGTCGGCCCGAAGACGCTCCAAGCAGGTCAGCAACTCGCGGAAGTACACCGCGCCGTGGATCAGCGGTGTGACATCGTTGCCGGCGGTCCATGCCGTTCCCTCTGGGTGGCGCCGATCGAGCTCGGTGGCCGGGTTGTGCCGCTGCGGTGCGGAGAGATACCAGTCGGTGACGCTCATCCACCGATCATGCCCATCGACGGGGCTCCCCAACGGTGCGGACGCTGAGATGGAAGCTCTGAGCCTCACCTACGCGGTGTAGACCGGTTGCATGATTCAGGTGGACGGGCTCACGAAGCGCTACGGCGACAAGGTGGCGGTCAAAGACCTGACCTTCACCGTCCAGCCCGGCGTCGTAACCGGGTTCCTCGGGCCCAACGGCGCGGGCAAGTCAACCACGATGCGGGTGATCGCCGGTTTGGATGCGCCGACGGCGGGGTCGGTGCTCGTCAACGGGCGCCGCTACCGCGACGCCGTGGCGCCGATGGCCGAGCTGGGCATCCTGCTCGAGGCCCGCGCGGTCCACACGAGCCGGTCGGCGCGCAATCACCTGCTCGCCCTCGCGCAGACGAACGGCGTACCGCGTTCGCGCGTGAACGAGCTCATCGAGCTCGTCGGACTGCACGAGGTCGCCCGCAAGCGAGCCGGTGGCTTCTCGCTGGGTATGGGACAGCGTCTGGGCATCGCGTCGGCGTTGCTGGGTGACCCGCAGACCGTCGTGCTGGACGAGCCGGTAAACGGCCTGGATCCGGAAGGCATTCAGTGGGTCCGCCACCTGCTGAGGAGCATCGCCGCGCAGGGCCGGACCGTCTTCGTGTCCTCACACCTGATGAGTGAGATGTCGCTGACCGCCGATCACTTGATCGTCGTCGGCCGTGGCGAGCTCATCGTCGACGTCGACGTCGCCGAGTTCGTCGCGATGGCCTCGACGAACATCGTGCGGGTGCGGACACCGCAGGCGGCCGAGTTGCGCGAGCACCTGCTCGGCCCGGATGTCACGGTGAGCGGTCCGGAGCCCGGCGTCCTCGAGGTCCAGGGCCTCACGGCCGAGCAGATCGGCGATGTCGCGTACGAGCGACGGATCCGCGTGCACGAGCTCGTCGTCCAGAAGGCGTCGTTGGAAGAGGCGTTCATGGAGATGACGCGAGACTCGGTCGAGTTCCACGCCCACACCGGGAACCACGCGTGACCGCCCAGTTGGACCCGCGCCCGTCGCTCGGCGCTCCGACGACCCTGAAGGTGACCCAGACCAGGGTCATCAGGTCCGAGTGGACGAAGTTCCGCTCGTTACGTTCGACCAACATCGCGCTGCTGGTCGCCGTTGTCCTGACCATCGGGCTGGCCGCGCTGATCTGCGGTGTGACGGCCGCGCACTGGGCCCACGCCGACGCCGGCGAGCGAGCCCGATTCAACGCCGCCGATCGCAGCCTGGGTGGAGTGCACATCTCGCAGCTCGTCGTCGGCGTGCTCGGCGTCCTGCTCATCACCGGCGAATACGCCACCGGGATGATCCGGGCGTCACTGACCGTCGTGCCTAAGCGGCTGCCCGTCCTCTTGGCGAAGCTGATCGTCTTCATCGCCGTCATCGGACCGCTGATGATCGCGTCCGCCTTCGCCGCGTTCTTCGTCGGCCAGGCGCTGCTGTCGGGCCGTCACATCGACGTC
Organism: Jatrophihabitans sp.; assembly: GCF_046262535.1. GTDB lineage: Bacteria > Actinomycetota > Actinomycetes > Mycobacteriales > Jatrophihabitantaceae > Jatrophihabitans. The sequence continues at coordinate 7,171 of NZ_JBHEMO010000129.1, forward strand.
GCGATCTCCAGCCCGCACGCGCTCAGAATGGTCATCGGGGCCGGCGGCTATCTGCTCCTCGTCGGCATCATCGGGATGGCGCTCGGCGCCGTTCTGCGCAACACCGCCGCCGGCATATCGGCCCTCGTCGCCCTGTTCTTCGTCATCCCACCGCTGATGGACCTGTTGCCCAACAGTTGGGCCGACAACATCGGTCCATACCTGCCCTCCAACGCCGGGGACGCGTTCTGGGGATCTCCCGAGGGCGCTCATCTGTCCGCGCTGAAGGGCTTCCTCGTGCTCTGCGTGTGGGCGGCGGCCGCCGTCGGCGCTGCTGCGATCCGGCTGAGCACCCACGACGCCTAGCGCGCCGCGCCCAAAATGCGGCGGCGCGGCATGCGATCAGTGCCCGGCTTGGGCAGACTGAGGCGGTGGCGGCGTTACCCAGCGGGTTGGTCACGTTCATGTTCACGGACATGGTGGCGTCGACCCGGCTGCATCACGCCCTCGGTGCCCGCTACGTCGACCTCATCGAGGCGCACAACCAGCTGCTGAGCGAGACCGCCGAGAAGCACGAAGGGCGGGTCGTCAAGCGGCTCGGTGACGGGGTGCTGATCGTGTTCGGGACCGCGACCGACGCCGTCGCCGCGGCGCAGCAGGCGCAGACCGAGATGGCCCGGTACCCCTGGCCGGGCGGGGTCGAGGTCGCCATCCGGATCGGTCTGCATTCCGGCGACGCCGTGCCGCGCGACGACGACTACGTCTCGCTCGTCGTGCACCAGGCGGCGCGCGTGGTGGTGGCGGCAGAGGGCGGGCAGGTGCTGCTCACCGAGACGGTCGCCGATCAGCTCGATCCCTCGACGCTGCATTTTCTCGGCCGATTCCTGCTGCGCGACTTCGACGAGCCGCAGCGCCTGTTCCAACCCGTCACCGACGAGGTGCGACAGCCCCATGCGCTCCCCGCCGAAGCGTGGCTCACCCGGCCGCGGACCAGCTTCGTCGGGCGCAGCAAGGAACTCGACCATGTGCGCAACTGCGTGCGCACCGATCGTCTCGTCACGCTCGTCGCGCCGGGCGGCGCCGGCAAGACCAGGCTGGCGTTCGAAGTGGCGGCCGAGCTGAGCCAGGTGGACCGCTACGAGGTCTGGGTCGCCGACTTCGCCGCGCTGCGGGCCGACTCGCCGGTCGACGGCACGATCGCCGCCGCCGTCGGGGCCGGCGACGACACGGCGGTCGAGCCGCTCGAGGCCGCCGCCGCCGCCCTCGCGCCGAGCCGGGGCCTGCTGCTGCTGGACAACTGCGAGCACGTCATCGACCACGCCGCGGCCGCGGCCGACATGCTGCTCAACCGGGCTCCGGACGTGACCATCCTGGCGACCAGCCGCGCGCCCCTGCGCGTGCCCGGCGAGCGGGTGGTGCGGGTGGATCCGCTGGAACTTCCGTCCCCCGACCTGCACGACCCGGCGACCCTGATGGAACTGGACGCGATCCGGCTGTTCGTCGCGCGGGCCACGGCGGCCGGTCTCGAGACGGATCTCAGTACGGCCGTGCATCCCATCGCCAGCATCGTGCGCAAGCTGGACGGGTTGCCGCTCGCGCTCGAGCTCGCCGCCGCGCGGGCGCCGGCCTTCGGGCTGGCCGAGATGAACGACGCCCTGGATGAGCCGTTGCAGGCGTTGGACACCGGGTCGCGCGGCGGCGCCGAGCGGCACCAGACGCTCGAGCGGGTCATCCGGTGGAGCTACGACCTGCTCGGCGAGGACGAGCGCGCCGTGCTGCGTCGGGTGGCAGTCTTCGGCGGCGGGTTCACCTTGCCTGCGGCGGCGGAGGTTTGCGCGTTCGGGGGCTTGACGGCGGCGGCGGCCCGATCCGGTGTCGTCTCCCTGGCTGAGAAGTCACTGCTGCGGACGGTCAGCGGCGACGCCGGCGCCCGCTACCGCTGCCTCGTGTCGATCGGCTTGTTCGCCCGCGACCGGGCCCGCGAGGCCGGCGACTACGAGGAGTCAGTGGCTCGGCACCTGGCCTGGATCACGGCTGTGGCCGTCGAGGCGCAGGTGGCGGTGCACGGGCGCAACCAGCTCCAGGCCCTGCGGACCATGCGCGACGAGGCCGCGAACGTGCAAGCCGCGGGCGAGCGCGCCCTTCAGCGCAATCCGGAGGCGGCGCTCGTCCTGGCCGTGGCCGCGGCGGAACCCCTGCGGTGGACACGTCAGGTCCGCGCGCTGTTGGAGAAGGCGCTGGCGACGGCGGACTCGGCGCCCGCGGGTTTGCGGGCCCGGGGTCGGTTTCTCCTGATGATGGACGACTGGACGACCGCCGGGGAGTCCCCGGACACCGTGGCCGAACTTCAGGCGCTCATCGCCGCGATGGTCGAAGCAGGTGACACCCGCAGCGTCGCGGAGGCGCGGATCCTGCTCGCGTCCTACCTCGACCGGGTGGGACAACGCGAGCAGGCGCAGGCCGAGCTCACCGAAGCGCGCAAACTGGCCCGCGCGCTGGACGACCAGTACCTGCTCGCGACCGAGGTGTGGGAGCGCGGATGGGAATGCATCCCGCACGGCGAGTACGGGCGCTGCGCCGACCTGCTGCGCGAGGCGGCGGCGCTCTTCGGCCGGATCGGCAATCGGCTGCTCGAGGCGCGGGTGACGCTCGGCCTCGGCTTCGTGCAGGGCGCGCAGGGCGACTGGGCCGCGCAGGCCGAGTTGGCGCGCGCTGCCCTGAGCACGTTCGACGAGTTCGGCGCCGAGCGACCTAGGTTCCTGGCGCACGTGCGGATCCTGGCGGCCGAGCGCGAGCTGGGGAACCTGCGGGCGGCCGCGCACCACGGGCGCGTCGGCTGGCAAGGGCTGAGCCGACTCGGGCGGGCCGAACGGTACGTGCTCAGCGACATGGGGCGGGAGACCGCGATGCTGCTCGCCCTGGCCGGCGAGGTGCAGGCCGCGGTGGTGATCTTCGGCTGGCAACGGGCCCTCATCCAGACCATGGGCGCGCTCGAGGACGAGCCCGAGGTAGAAGTGATCGCGCGCGCCCTCGAGCTCATCTACGCGGCGATGCCGATCGAGGCGGCGGACGCGGCCATGGCCCGCGGCGCCGCGAGCGATGACGAGACGATCACCCGGATAGCGCTGGACGCCCTCGAACGGATCGACCCGCGCGACGACTGAGAGACGCTAGTGACGTCCAGCGTCTGGGGCTGCCGGCCTGAGCGAGCACATCATCCTGAGCGGGTATGTCCGATAGGCCGGAATTGTGCGAGCCCGCGGCGGTCAGCGCTATGTATCAGCAACACCGTGTACTTACTCTTGAGTCAGCGCCAGGGCTGAAAGGCCAGCGTCAGGCTCACGGGGGATCGAAATCGATGTCGCGCACGGTCAGCACGACGTTCTTGTTCACCGACCTGGTCGGTTCCACTCGCATGCTGGAACGGCTCGGGCCGGCGGGTGACGAGTTGCTGCGTCGCCACTTCACACTGCTCCGCTCGACGCTGACCGCCCACGGCGGACGCGAGGTGAAGAACCTGGGTGACGGATTGATGGTCACCTTCGCCACGCCGGCCGCCGGGGCCGCCTGCGCCGCGGCGATGCAGCGGGCGATCGCCCAGCACAACGCCACGTCCGCGGCCGAGTTCGCGCTCAGCCTGCGGGTCGGGGTGCACAGCGGTGACGCCGTCAGCGACGGGGACGACTACTTCGGCATGCCGGTCGTGATCGCCAAACGGCTCTGCGATCGCTGTGACAGCGGGCAGGTTCTGGTGTCCGAGGCCGTTCGCGACGTCGCCGGGGCCGCGGGCCTCGAGTTCGCCGACATGGGCTCGCTGTGGCTGAAGGGCTTGTCCGATCCGGTTCCGGCCGCGGCGCTCGACTGGGACGCCGTCGCGGCTCACGGGCTGGAACAGGCCGAGGCCAGCGAGAACGTGCCCTCGGCGGCGGGCCCGGCGATGCCGGCGCCGCTGACCACACTGGCCACCCGAGAGCTGATCGGCCGGCGCAGCGAGCTGTCCCTGCTGCGGCGCGAACTCGGGCAGGCTCAACGCGGCGGGCGCCGCCTCGTCCTGCTCGCCGGGGAACCGGGGATCGGCAAGACCCGGCTGGCGACCGAGCTTGCCATCCACGCCCACGCCCACGGCGCCGTCGTTCTCTACGGCCGTTGCGACGAAGGCGGGCTCATCCCCTTCCAGCCCGTCGTCGAGGCATTGGGGCGCTGGGTGGACCAGGTGCCCGACGTCCAGCTGCGGCGCCGGCCTCAGGAGGACTACGCCGCGCTGGCCAAGTTGCTACCCGTCCTGCGCCGCCGCTTCCCCAATCTGGTCGAGTCGCCTTCGGGTGACGCCGAGACCGAGCGCTACCGCCTCTTCGAGGCGATCGTCGCATTGCTCGATTCGACTGCGGTGCACGGACCGGTCGTCCTCGTCCTGGACGACCTGCACTGGGCCGATCCGGCGACCTTGCTGATCCTCAAGCACCTGATGCGCTCACCGACCTCGTCCAACCTGCTGATCATCGGGACCTACCGCGACGTCGAAGTCGGTCGCGGCCACCCCTTCGCCTCGGTGCTGCACGACCTGCGTCGGGAACGGGTGCCGCTCGAACGGGTGGAACTCGCCGGCCTGAGCCAGGCCGAGGTGACGGAGCTGATCACCTCGTGGGCGGGACAGCAGCCGCCCGAGCAGCTGACGAGAGCTGTCTGGCAGGAGACGGAAGGCCATCCCTTCTTCGTCGAGGAAGTGCTGCGACACCTGCTGGAGACCGGCGGCATCAAGGAGGCCGGTGGGCGCCTGGCCGCGGGCACGGCCCTGCGCATCGGCATCCCGGAATCGGTGCGCTCGGTCGTCGAGAGCCGCCTCGCCCGCCTGGACGAGCAGACCCAGCGGGTGCTGTCGATCGGCGCTGTTGTCGGGCGCGAGTTCAGCGCAGCAGTGGTCGAGAAGATCAGCGGCCTGTCCCCCGACCAGCTCTACGAGCATCTCGAAGAGGCGGCGAGCGCCCGGCTGGTCGTCGAGACGCAGGGCGGCCAGATCACCTACCGGTTCTCACATGCGCTGATCCAGGACACCCTGTACGAGCGCCTGGCCCGGTCCCACCGAACCAACTTGCACATGCGCGTCGGCGAGGCACTGGAAGAGCTCGGCGACACCCGTCCGGAACAGCACCTTCCGGGCCTGGCCCACCATTTTTTCAAGGCGGCCCGCACGAGCGAGGCATTGGACAAGGCCATCGAGTACGCGATTCGGGCCGCCGAGCTGGCAGCGGGTCAGCTCGCGTATGAAGCCGCAGCCGAGCAGTTGGAGAACGCGCTGCACGGCCTCGCCGTTCAGGGCGGGAACCTCGGGCTCCAGTGCGACCTCCTCCTCAGCCTCGGCGAGAACCTGTGGAACTCCGGCGAGTACGGGCAGGCTCGCGACGCGTTCGCGCGCGCGGCCGTCGTCGCCGAGCGGATGCGCTCCCCCAGTCAGCTGGCCGCCGCGGCACTGGGTCTCGGCGGGCGCATGGGCATGCCGCTGGAAGGCGGCATGGTCGACACGTTGCTCATCGAGACACTGGAGAAGGCCCTGCGCATGCTGCACGGCGGCGACTCGCCACTGCGCGCCCGCATGATGGGGCGCCTGGCCTCGGCGCTGTTGTTCAGCGAACGGGACAAGGCCAACGACCTCGGCCGCCAGGCGATCGCCATGGCCCGGCGCATCGACGACCCGGCGCTGCTCGCCCGCATCCTCGCCGACACCTGGCTCGCATGCTGGCGGGTGGGCAACCTGGACGAAAGGCTGCGCACCGCGGCCGAGATGGAGAAGCTCGCGGCGAAGGCCGAGTCGTCGGGCCCGCTGCTCGAAGCGCGGTTCTGGCGGGCGGCCACGCTGTTCGAAGCGGGCGACGTTGTCGCCGCCGAGCAGCATCTCGATCACAGCCGTGTCCTCGTCGACGAGTTGCGGCAGTCCTACTACACGTGGTTCCACACCCTGTACGAAGCCGGCCGCGCGATCATGCACGGCGACCTCACCGTCGGCGAACAGTTGATGTGGCAGGCCGTCGACACCGGCCAGACGAGCGACAACCCGTGCGCGGCCGAGCTTTTCGCGCCGCAGGTGCTGCATCTGCGGATCCTGCAGGGCCGGTGTGCCGAGATCCACGGCGGGTCGAAGTCGATCTCCGAGCACTTCCACACCATCCCGGCGTTCCGCGCCGGCCTCGCCTGCATCTATGCCGAGCTCGGCCTGGAGCCGGAGGCGCGGCGGGAATTCGAGCGCCTCGCGGTGAACGACTTCGCCGACGTGCCGGACGACGTCTTCTGGATCAGCACGATGGTTCTCAGCAGTGACGTCTGTGCCTTCCTCGGCGACACGCGCCGCGCGGAGACGCTGTACCGGTTGCTGCTGCCTCTGGCTGATCGTTATGCCGTGCTCGGCTCGGTGTCGGTTCCGGTGGGCACGGTCCAGCGCGCGCTCGGCGCCATGGCCACCCTCCTCGACCGGTTCTCGGCCGCCGACGAGCACCTGCAGCGCGCCGCCGCCTTCGAACAGCGAGTCGGCTCGCCGCCCGAGCTGGCCCGCGTACTCTGCGCGCAGGCGCGCATGCTGCTCAGCCGGAGCGGTACCGGCGACGTCGACCGGGCTGCCACCCTGCTCGACGAGGCCGACGAGCTGGCTCGCGCCCACCGGCTGGGCGGCATCGACCGCGCGGTGGCGCAGCTCCGCGCGACTACCGGTGGCCACGCGCCCGCGCCGCGGCAACGGCGCTCGTTCGGCGAAGTCACCGACGCGTGGCGCTACGGCGCCCGGGCCATGATCTCGACGCGTGGCCGGGCCGCCATGGGCCGGCTGGTCGGGGACGGCACCGACGCCGACCTCGAGAAGCGTTTCGGCTCACCGTTGGCGCTGCGCTCGGTCATGACAGCCATGGCCCGCGGATTCCAACCCAGCATGGCCTTCGGCTTCGAGGGCGAGATCCAGTTCGAGGTGCTGCCGAGCCGCGCCACCGAGCGCGATGACGACCGCAACTCCGACCACTGGTGGACGATCGAGGTCTCTGGCATCAAGGCCGTGGCGCGTCATCGCCCGGCCGAGAATCCCGCCGTCACGATCCGCGCGTCCGTCGCCGACTTCATCCGGTTGATCGCAGGCGCGGTGAATCCGGTGACCGTGTGGATCGACAAGCGGGTCCAGGTGGAGGGCGACCTCACGCTCGGCAATCGGCTCGTCGAGCTCTTCGGTGGCGAGGAACCGCTCGCCATCGCCGCCCAGTTGCGCTGACCGGGGCGGCCGACCCCGCGTACCTGAGGGTTGCATCGCAACCACTAACGATATATCGTTAGCGTCTCAACTACGAAAGGACATCGTTTGATGTACGACACCGAAACACCCTCCGGTTCGCGAGGAGGCTTCACCCGGCGCCATCGCGAGCACCATCCCCGCCGCCACGGCGGCCCCGGCGAGGGCCATCCGATGCACAGCCGCCGCGGCGGACGCGGCCGCGCGGCCCGTGGCGACATCCGCACGGCGCTGCTGCTGCTACTGGCCGACGAACCGATGCACGGCTACCAGCTCATGCGCGCGATCACCGATCGCAGCGGCGGCCGGTGGACGGCCAGCCCTGGGGCGGTCTACCCCACCATCAGCCAGCTCGAGGACGAGGGCCTGGCCACCGTGACCGCCGAGTCCGGGCGCCGGCTGGTCACGCTCACCGAGGCCGGCCGCAAACACGTCGCGGACAACGCTGACACCTGGGCCGACCCCTTCGCGAACTACGCCGCCGCCGGCCCTGGCGCCGACCTGCGTTCGGCGCTCGAGCACGTCCACAGCGCCGCCCGACAGGTCGCCCGCACCGGCAGCGACGAGCAGCTCACCGCCGCCTTGGCCATTCTGGACGAGGCCCGCCGCTCGCTGTACCTGCTGCTCGCCGACGGCCCGGCCCGTGACTGACGAATACCAGGCCACCGCTGCGGTGGCGACGGAAGCGGCGGCCCGGTATGCGAAGCAGCTTGTGTCGCACCTGGGCCGCCGGCTCGAGGTCCGCGAGGAAGACCGTGGAACCCGTCTCGTGTTCCCCAGCGGAAGTTGCCTCCTGGTCGTCTCTGACGTCGGCCTCGAGCTGATCGCCGGCGCCGCCGACGCCGCGAGCCTCGAGAACGTGAAGGACGTCGTCGCCCGCCATCTCGAACGCTTCGGACAGCGCAACGAACTGACCGTCCACTGGAATTGACGGCCCGCGCGCTGACGCCTAGCCGGAGTCGGGGCGACGCAACTCGAACCAGACGTCCTTCCCGTCGCCGACGTCGGTTCCGTCCACGCCCCACGATGCCGCCAGATGATTGACGATGACGAGACCCCGCCCGTGCGGTTGGCCGCTCGGGGCGCCCGGCGCGACCCAGGGCGGCATCGGGGCACCGCCGTCGTGCACCTCGACCCGGAGCCGGGCGACGTCGACCTGAAGCCGCAGCCGGATGTCCGGCCGCCCGTACCGTACCGCGTTGGTCACCAGTTCGGAGGCCAGCAGCGAGGCGTCGGCGCGCATTTCGCCGGGCAACGGGCTCGTCGCCGCGGCGACGAACTGGCGGGCCAGACGGGGCGCCGAATCGTCGAAGGGCAGAGCGGTACTGAGATCCGTGGCGGCTGTTCCGCCACCCTGGTTCCGCCCCTCCACGTCTGGACCCTCCCCCGCCTGGCCGACGAGGTAAACAGAGCCCACCAACGGGACCCGAACCTGGCCCGAACGTGAACGCTGGCCCCCGGCCGCAGGCGGCGCGGACGCGTAGTGAGCCTCTGCAGCGACCGCGATGGTAGGTGTGGCGCACGTCATCAGCGGGTGATCGGCGTGCAGTCCGTGTGCGGTCGCTGTGCGTCGGTGTGCGGTCGTCGCGCGTCGGAGCCCGGTTGCTGCACGACCCAGCCGATATCTGGCACGCTCTTCGCAGATCGGACCCATAACCCTTGGGGGGCAACGCACCGTGCAGAAGATGAGCGTCGTCGCGGCGAAGGCGACGAGCCGAGCCCGACGCTCTTTGTTGGGGCTGCTGATGCGGCTGCCCGGGGGCGACTCCGATCCCACCTCGCTGCTCGCCCGCTTCCCCGACGAGACG
>NZ_JBHEMO010000130.1:0-10249 GCF_046262535.1 Jatrophihabitans sp.
GACGTGACTCGCCGCTCGGCCACCGGTCCACCATGGCTCGATGAGAGCTCCGGGGGCGCCGCCGCCCCGGCCGCCACCGGGGTGCCGCACTCGGGACAAAATTTGACAGGGGGGCCCAGCTGGGTGCCGCACACGCGACAGGCGGCGACGGCGGGCGTTCCGCATTCGGCGCAGAACTTCGCGCCGGCGAGCAACGCCGCCCCGCACGCGGTGCAGGTCATCAGTATCGGTCCGCCGTCACGTCCGGACTCTAGCCCGCAACGACGTCCGATATCAGGTCCCGATGGGCCCCTTTTCCGAGTAGATCCGCTCAATACGCGACAACTTCCGGCGAAGGCTCAGCTTCCTTGTCGACGCGCATGGTGCACCGCGCGCATACTCACCCGCGCACCGCCCGGCAGGCCGCTCCCGGTTGACCGTGCCGTTACGGTGCCTGTCGCAGGCGGAAGGCCTGCCCGACGGAGGCGCGTTCATCGTCATCGAGAACCTCATCGACGACGCGCGGCGCGAGAACGCGTTCGGTTTGATGATGTCGCTCAACATGCTGATCGAGTTCGGGGATGCGTTCGACTTCACCGGCAGCGACTTCGCCGGATGGTGCCGGGAGGTCGGGTTCCGGGAGGTCGAGATCATCCCGCTCGCCGGTCCGGGCAGCGCGGGCGTCGCGTACAAGTAGCGCTAATGCGGCCGGCCTGGTCCCGGCCTCGGGCGGGTGTCGGCGCCGGGAGGTGCCGGATCACGACGGTTGGTCCGGGCCAGCCTCTCGCCGGACAGCCTGATGAGCGACGCCGAGGTCGCGGTCGCACCGACCGCGTCCTGGAAGTCGCTCGCCTCGATGCGGATGAGTTCCGACGGCTCGAGCACCGTCACGGTCGCCGAGCGCGGCGCGTTGTGGATCAAGCCAAGCTCGCCGACATACCCCGGCGCCAGGACGTCAGGCAGCGGTACCCCGCCCGCCACAGCTCCGACCCGGCCCGACTCGAGCAGCCACAGCGCGTCCGCGTCGTCGCCCTGGTTGATCAACACCTCGCCGGGTTGGGCGGTGCGGGCCACCGCGCCGGTGGCGAGTTGCTCCAGCACGCGGTGGCTCGCGCCGTCGAACAGGTCCAAGCGCTCCAGCAGGTCGACGGTCGGCTGCAGGCTGCGCGTGTGCTCGGCGGTGGCGCGGTCGTTCGTGATCAGCACGGGCAGGCAGGCCAATCCGATCAAGGGGAAGCCGATGCCGATGAGCGCGAGTGCCCACGTCAGGCCGCCGCTCGAGATCACCGCACTCGCCGCGAGGTTGCTCACCACGGTTGCGGCCAGCGCGACCGCGCCAGTGGCGGCCAGCGCCCGGCCCAGCACGGCGCGCGGCAAGTCGCGCTGCAAGGCGGTGATCGCGAGAACGTCCAGCACGACCAATCCGCCGCCGGACACCACCTGCAGGCCAGCGCCGAGCCACGCGTGGTGGACGTAGTGGCTGAGCCAGAAGGGCACCGCCTCGACGACGATGGCACCGACCAGGAGCGGGGCCAGCCGGGTACGGGCCGAGAGGCGCTCGGCGAGAACGGCGGCGAGAACGCTGCCCAGCGCCGACGCGGCGAGCAGGTAGGAGTACCCCTTGGCGCCGGTGCCGAAGCTGATCGACAGCGGGGCGTACACGACGATCGACGCTCCGTACACCGCCGCCGCGATGCCGAGGAAGACGGTCAGCAGCCTGGTCGCGCTGGTGCGGCCCAGCGCGCGGATGCCGGCGGTCCACTGCGCGATGCGGGTCTCCCCGGTGGTGGCCGCGTCGCCGCGCGAACGCGTCCGCACCTGTAGGTACAGCGCCGCGGACACCAGATAGCTCGCCGCATTGATCCCCATCGCGGTGGCCGGGGTGCCGGCGAGCAGCAACAGGCCGCCGATGCCCGGGCCGAGGACGATCACGACGTTCTCGAGGATCGCGAACAGGCCGTTGGCGGCGATCAGATCCGCCTCGGCGACGATGTCGGGGACGAGGGCGCCCGTGGCCGGGCGGACGGGTGAGCTGAGCGCAGTGTCCAGTGCAGAGAGCGCGGGCAGGAGCCAGAGCGGTCCGTCCGCACCTACGACGATCGTCAGACCGACCATGGCGATCCCGCACAACACACCGGACGCCGCGATCAGCCGGGCCCGGTCGTAGCGGTCGGCGAGCACGCCGGCGTATCCGCTCACCAGCAGCCCGACGATCCATCGCGTGCAGGCGATCAGGGCGATCCAGCCGGTCGAGCCGGTGCGACCGTACGCGTACGCGGCGAGGACGACGGTGTAGCCCCACGACGCGGTGTCGTCGATGACGTAAGCGCCGAGGACGTAGCGCATGTCGCGATGACGCAACGTCGCCGCGAACTTCGACGCCATCAGCGCACCGCGTTGACCGCGACCGAGCGCAGCACGGCCTTCACCTGGTACGGCGTGAGTGTCGGGTGCTTGGACAGCAAGCGGGCAACGAGGCCGGTCACGTGCGGGGCGGCGAAGGAGTTGCCGGTCGCGACTATGCGTCCGCCGTCCATCCAGGCGAGTTCGAGATCGATGCCCGGTGCGCCGAAGTCGGCCGGCGGTGACGGGTTAGCCAGCAGCTGGAACGGATCGTCCCCGTCGCAGGCGGCCACCGAGATGACGCTGCTGAACTGGGACGGGAACGTCGGCGCGAGGACGTTGTTCATCGCGCAGACGAGGACGACGCCCGCGTGCGCGGCTTCGTCGGCCACCTCGTGGAACAGGCTGAACATCTCGTCCTTGCCGGTGGACAGGGACAGGTTCACCACCTGCGCGCCGTGCGAGATGGCCCAGCGCAGTCCCGTGGCGAACACTTCCCCCTTGCCCGACAGGCGCGAGCCCAACACGCGGACGCTGGTGATCCGGCTCGCCGGTGCCGCGCGCCGGATGATGGCCGCGCACGCGGTGCCGTGCCCGTACAGGTCGTCGTGCGGGCCCTCCTCGGCCACAACGAGCTGCTCGTCGCGGTCCCAGCTCAGCGCCACGCCGGGCGCGGACGGGCCGGCGGTGTCCGGGTGGCTCCAGTCCGCCCCGCTGTCGACGACGGCGACCTCGACGCCTGACCCGTCGGCGTCGTCGAACGCCCACGCAGCGGTGACCGGCAGCTCGCCGGCCGGCACCGGCTGCGGGGGATTGAACGGTTCCGACCAGGCCGGTCTCAGCGACTCGCTGATGGTCGACCTCCGCCTCCGCGGTTGACGAAGGACAGCACGTCGCGCAGCAGCCGGATCCCCAGCGCGCGCTGGGCCGGCCCGGCCCGGTAGAACTCGGCCAGCAAGGCGGCGAACTCGTCCAGATCAGGATTGCGTCCAGTCGCCGCGGAGGCGGTCAGCGAGTCGGCGAGCGAGGTGTTATCGGCCGCGGCCTCGGCCAGGGCGCGGAGCACGACCCGGCCGGCGGCGGCGAAGGCGCTCGAGGCCTGGATGGCCAGCGCCGCCTGGCTGGCGAACATCGCGGCGACCTCGAGGTCGCCACCGGCGCCGGGCCGGGCCTCGTCGCGGTCGAGGATGCTCAGCACCCCGAGCAGCCGGTCGTCGGCCTCTATGGGGACGGCGAGCAGCGCAGTCGGGACGTACGACGTGGACTCGGCGACGTCGCGCGCGAAGCGGGTGTCGCGCGACAGGTCGGACACGGCGATGGGTTGGCCGCTCTGCGCGACCCAACCGGCGATGCCGCGACCGATGGGCAGTCGGATGCCCGTCACGGCGTCGGCCCCCGCGCCCGACGCCGCGACGTACACGAGCTCTTCGGCTTCGTCGTCGACCACGGCGATCGAGCATGCCGCGGCGGCGAAGAAGCGTTGGGCGATCGCGGTGATCGCCTTGGTGCCCTCCCGCAGCGCGGGGGGCGCCACCGTGTCGGCCAGGCCCGACGCCAGAGCGCCGAGCTCGCGCAGGATGTTGTGCGCCAGCTCGGGCTCAGACATTTCGCACTGCGTTGTTCATGCGCCCACTTTCACTCACCCGACGCGCGTTCGGGGGAATCCTGACCTCCGAATGCGCGGGTGTCTGATGCGAACTAGCGTGGGCGCGAACTGTGGCCTTCGACGTCGTCATCGTCGTCAGCGGCCCGGGGACGGGAGCCGGCCTGCGGGCGGGTGATGCCGTGGCCCTCGACGTCGTCGTCGCTGTCGTTGGCGCGGGGCCGGGAGCCGTGACCCTCGACGTCCTCGTCCGGAGTGGTGTCGTTGATGTCGCTCATGGTGTGTCCTTCCGTCGGGCTGAAACCGGTGGGCTCTTGCGAAGGTGAGCTTGCCCCTGATCCGTGCTGCCCGCAGTCGTTCTGCCGACAGAGGTCCTGTCATACACCTGACAGGCTGTCCGGGCGACCGTGCCGGGCCCACTATGTGCCTTCTGTCGGCATTCGGGGGGCAATCGGGGGCGCCCGGGGCCCATACTTGCCACACCACCGTGCCTCGACATCGCGTCGAGCAGGACGCCGGACCCCGGAGGACCAACGTGGATCCGCGCCTCGCCTCTTACCACCTGGCGCTGGCCCTGCTCGACGAGGCGGCTCACCCGTCCACCGCCGCTGACCCGGCCCGGAGGGAATCGCTGCTCGACGAGGCGGTCGAGCTCGCGGAGACGCTGCTTGTCCGGTTGCTGCTGGCCCGGATGGTAGCGGCGGCAGGCCCCGCCATGCATCCTTGGCGAGGGGCGGGGTTGATCAGGTTCCCGGCGAGTTACCGCTACGGCGGCTCGCCGATTGCAGCTCTCGGGGGTGTAGGGCCATGACAGCGCAGCCGCCGTCGCAGGTGGCCGCAGACTCGCTGACGCCCTATGTCCCGAGACTGGCGGTCAATTGGCTCGCACAACGCCCGTCGGACACCTTCCGCGTCGTGAACGGGTCGATGGCGTTCGTCGATATCTCCGGTTTCACGAAGCTCACGGAGCGGCTGGCCCGCAAGGGTCGCGTCGGGGCCGAAGAGATGAGCGACGTGCTCAACGCGACCTTCGGCTCGCTGTTGCGGGTGGCGCGTGCGGACGGCGCCGAGCTCGTCAAGTGGGGCGGTGATGCCGTCCTGCTGTTCTTCGACGGCGCCGACCACGCCGTCCGAGCCGCTCGTTCGGCGGTGCGCATGCAGCAGTCGCTTCGGGAGGTCAGCCGGCTGTCCACCTCGGCGGGCAACGTGTCCTTGCGTATGTCCGTGGGCATCCACAGTGGCGAGTTCATGTTCTTCCTGGTCGGCGATCCGGCGATCCACCGCGAGCTGATCGTCAGCGGGCCGACGGCCAGCCGCACTGCGCAGATGGAGGCGGTGGCCAGGGCCGGCCAGATCGCGGTCAGCTCCGCTACGGCAGCGCTGTTGCCGGCGTCGCTGCACGGCGGCGAGGTAGCGGGCGGACGGCTGTTGAGGGGCGCGCCGCCGCTGGACGACCTAGCGCCCCGTGCCCGGGAACCGACGGCTGCTGACGTGGGATCAGTGTTGCCGCCGCATATCCGCGCCCACCTGCTGGCGGCGTCGGGGGAGTCGGAGCATCGGCCTATCGCAGTGTCGTTCGTGCGCTTCTCCGGCACTGACGCGCTGGTCGACCGCGTCGGCGCTGCTGGGCTGGCCGATGCGTTGGACGAGTGTGTCCGCAATGTGCAGGAAGCGCTGGCCGCCCACGAGGTGACCTGGTTCGAGTCGGACATCGACTCTGACGGCGGCAAGATCATGCTCACCGCGGGCGCGCCGCGCAGCTTCGGCGATGACGAGGAGCGCATGCTGCGGGCCGTTCGTCAGATCGTCAGCCGGGCGGGAGTCCTGCAGCTGCGGGCTGGGGTCAACCGGGGCTACGTGTTCGCGGCCGACTTCGGCCCGGACTTCCGGCGCACCTACTCGGTCAAGGGCGACGCCATCAATCTGGCCGCGCGAGTGATGGGCAAGGCCCAGCCCGGTGAGGTGTTGGCCACGCGGGCGACCATCGCCCGCTCTCGGACCGTGTTCCAGACGGAGCCGCTGGAGCCCTTCCTGGTCAAGGGCAAGCGCGAGCCGGTGGATGCGGTCCGTGTCGGGCCGGTTCTGAGCGGCCCGTCCGACGAGGGCAGCGAAGGAACGTTCATCGGTCGCCGAGCGGAGCTGGACGCATTGGCCGCGGCCATCGCCCAAGCCCGCGGGGGCAACGGTCGGTTCGTGGACATCGTCGGCGAGCCGGGCATCGGCAAGTCCCGGCTGATCCGCGAGCTGCGCACTCGCGTGGACGGACTCACCGTCGTCGAGGGCCCGAGCGGTGCCTACGATTCCGGCACGGCCTACGTGCCGTTTCGGAACACGCTGCGTGCGGCCCTGGAGGTCGACGCAGGCAGCGACGACGTTGCCGTCGCCGGGCAGCTCGCCGAGCGCTTCAAGCATGGCGCTCCGCAGCTGCTGCCTTGGCTGCCGTTGGTAGCCATTCCGCTCGGCGTGCCGGTGCGCAGCACACCGGAGACGCGCGACCTGGAGGAGAAGTTCCGCAAAGCCAGGCTGGAGGAGGTGACGGTGCAGACCCTGCGGTTGCTGCTGCCGGGCCCGAGCGTGCTGATCTTCGACAACTGTCATCTCATGGACGCTGCCTCGGTCGACCTGTTGCACCGGTTGGAGGGCGAATGTGCAGAGCTGCCGTGGGTGGTGGTGACGCTGCGGCGCGACCAGCCATCCGGCTTCGCGCCGTCAGCCGCTGGGGCCCACATTGAGCGCATGGAGCTCGGTCCGCTGACTCACGACGCCTCGGTCGACCTATTGGCGCAGGCTACCCAGCGGACCCCGTTGACCCGTCAGGCGATGTCGGCGGTCGCCGAGCGGGCCGGCGGCAACCCGCTGTTCCTGATGGCGTTGGCCGACGTCACGGCGCAGGGCGGAGCGCTGCCCGAGCTCCCCGAGTCTGTCGAGGACGTGGTGACCAGCCAGATCGACCGCCTCGATCCCAACGACCGGGCGCTGCTGCGCTACGCCGCCGTGCTGGGCTCGCGCTTGGCCGTGTCGACACTCACCGAGATGCTGTCCGACCGGGTCGGCATCGTCGCCGACGTGCGTGACGGCAGCGCCGTTGCCCGGCTGGCCATGTTCTTGCGTGAGGCCGGAGACGGCGAATGGGAGTTCCGGCACAGTCTGATCCGCGACATCGCCTACGCGGGTCTGCCGTATCGCCTCCGACGGGAGATGCACGACCGCGTCGGCAACGCGATTGAGCAGACGTTGGCCGAGCCGGAGTCGGCGGCCGAATTGCTGTCGCTGCATTTCTTTCACGCCGGGCACTTCGAGAAGTCCTGGGTGTACTCCCGCCTCGCAGGCCGCCGAGCGCACGCCAGTTACGCCTACCTGCCGGCCGGCGAGTTCCTGGAGCGCGCCATCGATTCCGCGCTGCGGGCGCCCGTCCTCAGCTCGGCCGAGGTCGCCGACGTGCAGGAGGAACTGGGTGACGTGCGGGCGCTCGCCGGCCGCAGCCGGGACGCGGTCGAGGCGTACCGCCGAGCGCGGGCGAACCGGGACCAGGATCCGGCCGGCGCCGCCGCGCTGACCCTGAAGGAGGCCTCAATCGATCAACGTCTCGGCCGGTTCTCCCACTCGCTAGGACTGATGACCCGCGGATTGCGACTCCTGGACGGCGTCGATGGAGATCGCGCCGCGGTAGTCCGCGCCCGGTTGGTGATCCGCTACGGCTTCGGGCGCTATCTGCAGGGCCGATCGGGCGAAGCGGTGCGCTGGTGTGAACGCGGCGTGCGCCTGGCCGAGCTCACCCGCGACAAGGAGACGCTGGCCATGGCTTACAACGCCTTGCATGTGGCCTACGTGCAAAGCGGGCGGGAGGACGTCACCTTCGGTGCCATGGCGATGTACACGTACGAGACGCTGGGTGATCTGGCCGGTCAGGGACACTGCGCCAACAACCTGGCGATCGGCGCGCACCGGGACGGCCGATGGGCTGACGCGGGCGAGATGTTCGGTCGTGCCGCGGAGACGTTCGGCCGGATCGGGGATGTGGCGAACGAGTGCAACGCCTTGTACAACCGGGGTGACCTGCTCATTCGGCAGGGCCGCTTCGCGGAGGCCGAACCGCTGTTAGGAGAAGTGGTCCGGACCGCACGCGCGGTTGACGACCAGGAGCTGGTGGCGCTGGCTTCACGAGAGCAGGCGAGGGCCAGGGTGGGGTTGGGCCACTTCAGCGCGGCCGAGGAGCTATTCACCGAAGCACGCTCGATCTTCGACGCGCTCGGACTGCACCACGAGATCGTTCTCCTGGACGCCGTGTTGGTCGAGGCAACCCTGCGCTCGGGCGCTTTCCCCGAGGCGCTGGCCGCGGCCGACGCATTGCTCGTCGCCGGCACCCAGATCAACGAGGTGTCGCGGTTGCTGCACCGGTTGCGCGCGGTGGCATTGCTCGCGCTCAACCGTCGCGAGGAGGCTGAACAAGCGGTGGACACTGCGTTCGCGCTGGCCAGCAGCGATGACGGCGGCTACGAGCGGGCCATGGTGATGCGGCTGGAGCTGGTCCTGTGGCGTTTGGACGACGCCGGGCGGGTGGCGATGGCTGAGGAGTCGAGTGCGGTGCTCGAGCGGCTTGGCGCGGTCGAGGCGGCCGATCTCTCGCGGTTGCTCAGCGCCGCTGGTTGAGCAACCGGGCCCTTGCGCTAAAGGCTGGCGCGAAAGTCGTCCAGGAACAACACGAACAACAGCAGGTTGTCGGCGCCTTGACGAGTGCTCTGCACGTAGTCCACGCACGAGGTTTGGCCGGCGCCGATGGTGTTCTTGGCCGGGCAGGCAGGTGCCGGCTGCAGCGTGCCGGTCGCGCTCTGGCTGACCAGTGGTTGGTATTTGTTGACTCCGCCGGAGCCGCAGATCGTGCGGTAGCAGTGAATGATCATCTCGGCCGGAGCGCTCCGGGTGTAGAGGCCACCCAGGTCAGCGATGATCTGCGAGACGGTCCCCTTCGTGTTGCAACCGATCCCCGCGCACGAACCCGATGACAAGACGACGTTGGAGTTCGAGCCGTTGGACAGCACCACCTGCGCGCAGATCGGGTCAGTCGCATCGGTACTCAGACAGTCCTTGAGGCCGGTGCCGTCCTGGAACGGTTTGTTGGCCGAGGCGGGCGCGATCCGCAGCGACTGCAGGACGTCGAAGGCGTTGCTGCCCACGCTCGGGATCGCGGTCTTGCCCTTACCGGGCGCCACCGAGACCGTCACGCCGTTCGCGGCGGTCGAATACGCGACGAGGAAGCTGGTGCTGCTTGTGTCCCTCGGCATCACCACGTTCGACGGGCTCAGCGAACCCGGGCCGGGAGCGACCAGAGAAAGAGCGGTGTCCTTGGTGAAGGCGGCCGGAGCGCCGCCGGCACCAGTCAGCGTGATCGTCACGTTGAATGCCGCGTTCTGTGCCACCAGCACCGGCGGCGCCGAGCAGGTGGGTGGTGCGCAGGGCGCGACGAAGTTCGACGTCACGGACACGCTGATGAGGGTCGGCGTCGGCAGCGCGGTCGCCGCGGCGGGGGCCGCTACGGCACTGAACAGCGATGCCACCAGCAGCCACAGTGCGCTCACCACACTGACGATTCGGAGCCGGCGGCCGGTTTGCAGTCTTCCGATCATGGCGCCCCCCTCGGTCTCGCGCCCGCGAACTCACCCGCTTGGAGGTCGTTCAAGCCCAGCGCTGCCCTGACGGTACAAGAGGAAGTGGGGAACCGGGACGGACTTTGGTCCCCCGCACCGTGCTCACCGGCGAATGCGGTCGTGGTCGAGGAGTGCCGACGGCGTCGTTGAAGATGACGGGCACGATCCGGGCGTCGCGGGCGGAGTCAGCAGTGGTCCCGGTCCGTATCCGGGTGACGTGAAACGCTGTCCGGTAACCACCTCGGCCTGCAGCTGCGGTCCGAGCGCCAGGTCTGCGCCCACTGCGGCGCTGATCGTTATGAACGCCTCGATCGCCACGCTCCGCAGCTCGTTGGGCGGGTAGCAGATGCGGCTGGGCTCGATGTCGACGTCCTCGACAAGCAGGACGCCGCCCGGCTTGAGGGCGGCCACCATGGTCGCCAGGGCTTTCGGACGGTCGGTTACCCACTCGACGACCGCGCGGGCGTGGACGACGTCGAAGGCACCGGCCTCGGGCGGCCCCTCGAGAATGTCGTGCTGTCGGACCTCGTCCGTTTCGCTCGGTTCGATGAACGCGGGTCGAGATGGACGGCGAGGGTCGTCGCGTCCGTCATGCCGGAAAGGATGCCGCAGCGACCGCTTTTTCGCGCGGGGTCGGCGAAGATGGACCGGTGAAGCTGAAACTCGATCTCCACGACAT
>NZ_JBHEMO010000131.1:0-16824 GCF_046262535.1 Jatrophihabitans sp.
CATCGGCCATGATCTCGGGCCGCCGCGACCCGGCCATCGCGGCGTCCCCGCCCACGAGGTTCTGGACGGCGGCGGTCGCGATCAGCGTCCTGGGCCAGAGGCAGTTCGCGGCGATGCCGTCGTCGCGCCGCGACTCGGCCACGCCCAGCGTCAGCATCGTCATGGCGTACTTGCTGACGGTGTACGGCGCGTGGGCCGCCAGCCACTTCCGGTCCATGTTGAGCGGTGGCGACAGGGTGAGCACGTGTGCGTTGGCGGACTCGGCGAGGTGCGGTAGGGCGAGGCTGGTCAGCAGGAACGTGCCGCGGGCGTTGATGTCGAGCATCAGGTCGTAGCGCTTGGGCGGCAGGGCGCCGATGTTGGCGAGGTTGATCGCCGATGCGTTGTTGACGACCAGGTCGATGCCGCCGAAGCGGTCCACCGTCTTCGCGACAGCGCTCGCCACCGATTCGTCGTCCCGCACGTCGCCGAGGATGGGCAAGGCCTTGCCGCCGGCCGCTTCGATCTCCTCGGCCGCGGAGTGGATCGTGCCGGGCAGCCGCGGATCGGGCGTGTCGGTCTTCGCGATGATCGCGACGTTGGCGCCGTCCCGGGCGGCTCGCACGGCGATGGCGAGCCCGATACCGCGGCTGCCGCCGGACATGATCATCGTCTTGCCGGCCAGCGGCGCGCTCGAGGTCATCCGGCCATCCTGGCGTGCAGCGGAACGAGGCGCACCGGCAGGCCGTCCTTCGGCCTCGGAAGCGACACCCAGTCGAGCGGCATCCGATACCCGGGCGCCACCTCCAGACGGAAGCGCTGCAGCAACTGGTGCATGACGGCCTTGATCTCCAGCCCGCCGAAGTACATGCCGATGCACTTGTGCACGCCGTTGCCGAACGGCAGGTAGGCGTATCGGTGGACCTTGTCTTCCCGGCGGTCGGGTGCAAAACGCTCGGGGTCGAAGCGCTCGGGGTTCGGCCACAGTTCCTTCATGTGGTGGATGCCCCAGAGGTGGACCGCCAGGTAGGCGCCGGCGGGGACGTGGAAGCCGAGCAGCTCGGTGTCCCGGCTCGCCCGCCGGGGCACGCCGGGAACGGGCGTGACGAGCCGCATCGACTCCTTCATCACGAGGTCGAGCGACGCCAGCTTGTCGACATCGCCGTAGTCCAATGCGTCGCTACCGAGGGCCAGCGACTCCTGGCGGCAGCGCTCCTGCCACTCCGGGTAGCGGGCCAGGTAGTAGGCCATCGTCGTCAGCGTGATCGTCGACGTGTCGTGCGCGGCCATGAGCAGGAAGATCATGTGGTTGACGATGTCGTCATCGGTGAACTGCTCACCGTCATCCGTGCGGGCATGGCAGAGCGCGCTGAAGAGGTCCGTGCCCTCCGCCGCGCGATGTGCAGCGATCCGCGGACGCAGGTACTCCTCCAGCAGGCGGCGCCCGGCGAGCCCGCGGGTCCAGCGCAGACCCGGCAGGGGGACGCGGACGAAGGCGGTGGCGGCGCGGACGGAATCGGAGAACGCGGTGTTGACCCGCTGGGACTCGGCACCGATGTCATCGGCCATGAACGTCCGGGTGGCCAGGTCGAGGGTGAGCTGCTTTATCGCGGCATAGAACTGCAGCGCCCCCGGGCTCCACGCGTCGAGCCCACGCCCGATCGTCTCGTTCATCGGCGTCAAGTAGCCGGCGAGGCGCTCGGAGGTGAATGCCTCTTGCATGATGCGCCGGTGCCGATGGTGCTCGGCGCCGTCGAGGAGCATCAGGCCGCGTTTGAAGAAGGGGCCGATCAACAGCGACCAGCCGCTCGCGTCGAAGACCTTGTCGCGGTCCTGGAGCACCGCCCCGCAGGCGTCGGGACCCTCGACGTTGATCCAGCGCTGGCCGACGGCGTTCGTCCACGAGACCGCGCCGTAGCGGTCCCACCAGTCGTGCGAGGCGACCATGGTGCCCCGCGCGAACTTCAGGCTGTTGCCGATCAGCGGAAGGCCGGGTGACCCGGGCATCGACTTCAGGGTGCTCGGTCGCTGCTGGACGGTCATCGGATCACCTCGGTGGATTGCCTCCTGAGAGGTTCGACCCTAGTGTGATAACGACTGTTGTCAATCTGTCGGAAGGGCGGGTCTCGCCGTGGCGGTGACCGGGGCGTACCGCGGGGTATCCGCGGCGGATCGCCGAGCACAGCGACGGCAACTTCTCATCGAGACCGCCTTGGACTGCCTGCATGCCGATGGCCTGTCCGGCGTGAGCGTCCGCTCGGTGTGCGCCCGGGCGCGCCTGACGCCTCGCTATTTCTACGAGAACTTCGACGATCTCGACGAACTGCTGATGACCACCGTGGATTCGGTCGTCGACGAAGTGGCCGAGCGCTCCCTCGCCGCGCTTGCGGCCGCCCCTGACGAGTTGGCGGCCCAGGTGCGGGCCGCCATCGACGCGGGCTACGGCGTCGTGGCCACCGATGCCCGGAAGGCGAGCGCGCTGCTGGTGGCCGCGACCGGCCACGGACCGTTGCGGGAACGGCGGCACAAGCTGGTCACCGACTACGCGGACCTGATCATCGACGGCCTTCCGTTGCTCAGCGGCATGGGCCTCGGCCGGCGCCGCACGGCGCGGTCGACGGCGTTGTTCCTGATGGGCGGCGCGGCCGATGTCATCGAAGCCGTGCTGTCCGGCCGCTTGCGGATGTCACGGACCGAGGTGGTCACCCACCTCACGGCGATGTGGGTGTCGGTGCTGTCCGGAACGCCGACAGCAGATCCGGCGTGACCGCGTCGGCGATGACGAGCGACTCGGCGCCCTCGATGTCGGTCACTGCGTAGCTCTGCCGGCCGGCGGCCGTGGTGGCGGTCAAGGTGACGAGCCCGGCCCGGCGCTGGAAGTAGCTGCTGTGCAGGTTCCATCCGATGACCGCGGACGCGTCGAGCACGATCCGTCGCCGGACGAGTGAGCCGCCTCCGGCCACCAGATACCCGTCGGCCACCGCGTGGCCCAGGCTCCGGTAGCGGTCGGCGGCGAGTGGCACCGCGCCGATCAGGGCGAGGGCCGCGACGCCCAGGAGCCAGGCCGGGGCGCCGAGCAGCCACGCGCCGACCGCGCCGCCGCCGAACAGGGTGCTGGAGCTGAGGGCGCGCGCGAGCCGTCGGCGACGGGCCCGCGGGCCGTGCGCGCGCAGCACCGCGGTGACCGCGGGCGATCCGTCCAGCACCCGGGCCAACACGCCGGCCGCCTTATCCCGGGGCGCCGGCGGCAGCAGCACTTCACCGCCGCGCTCGGCGCCCCGTCCGGTTCGCAGGCCGGTGGCGATGGCGGTGGTCCGCGCGGCGCCCACCCAACGCAGCGGCAGCGGCTCGGCGAGCGCGCCGCCGACCAGCCGTCGCCGCTCGATGCTCGTCGCCCGGGTGGTCAGCAGGCCGCGGGTCACCTGCAGCGTGCCGCCGTCGTGCCGGACCAACCGGAAGTTCCAGAACGCCAGCAGGTACCCGACCGTGGAGGTCACTGCGACGAAGACGACCAGCGCGCCGGCCACCACCAGAACCTCGGTCGCCGTGGGCAGGCGGCGAAGCGTCGCCGAGATCGAACGCAGCGGCCCTGTGCGCAGGAGGTTGACGCCGGATTCGCCCTGCACGCGCCAGTAGAACCCCCAGATGACCAGGCCGGTCAGCACGCCGGAAAGGGTGAAGGGTGCGTATCTGATCCATCCCCGGTCCAGCACGGCAAGCTCGCTCGCATCGGCCTGCGGCGCGGTCATGTCGATGTCGACCCGGCGGTGGAGGAGGTCGTCGCGCAGAGCGGAGGCGACCGGCAGGGTCAGCCCGTCCAGGATGATCCGTCCCTCGCCCTTGCGGTCGTTCGTCCCGGTACCGATCACGACGCGGGCCAGACCCAGCAACCGGTGCAGCGGGTTGGCCGTGACGTCGACGGTCCGGATCCGGTCCCGCGAGGTGGTGATCGTCTTTCGGCGCAGCAGCCCGTGCCGCAGCTGGACCGAGTGGGCGGTGATCCGCAGGCGGGTGGTGAACCAGCGGGTCAGCGAGAACACCGCGATGACGCCCGTCGCGATGAGGCCCCAGTAGTTCTGCCCGTTCGCGCTGCCGGCCAGGAAGATACCGACCAGCGCGGGCAGCGCCCGTCCGAGCTCGACGACGGGGTGCACGAGCAGCATGCGGGGATGCAGCCGGTGCCACGTGGCGTCTTCGGCCCGCTCGACGGTCGTGGTCATGCGTGGGTCACGTGCCGTCGCCGCCACTGCGCTGGGCCCGCTCGGTGAGCCACGCGACGGTGCTGTCGGCGACGTCACGGTCCAGTGCGTGGATCTTGATCGGTCCGCGGGCCGACGCCGTGGTGACGGTGACGTTCGCGAGACCGAAGATCTGCTCCACGGGTCCGCGCTGGGTGTCGACGGTCTGCACGCGCGCGATCGGCGCGATCCGGCGCTCCTGGTTCCACCATCCGGATTGGGTGTAGACGGCGGTCTCGGTGATCTCCCAGCGGTGCACGCGGTAGCGCCACTGCGGCATCACGACGAGATGCGCCAACGCGAGTGCGACCGTCACCGAGACGACCGCTACCCGGGCGGTCTGGGAGATCCCGTCGTCGGACAGGATGAGCGTCTCGACGGCGCCGATGACGAGCCATCCGGGCAGCGCGCGAACCGACCAGTACGCGCGCGCTCGGCGGCTCACCAGATGGGCGGGTCGGCGGAGCTCTACCTCGATCACAGCTCCATAGTGTCCGCCGCCAGGATGTGCGGGCAGCGTCGGTGTGCGTCTTGTGCAGATGACAGTTGTCACCTGCCAGACTGCGCGGGTGGACGATCGGAACGTGCTCGGTGGGCCGCTCGACGAGTGCGGGACCGATCCGGTCACCGGCTTCTACCGTGACGGGTGTTGCACCAGCGGGCCTGACGACGTCGGAAGCCACACGGTCTGCGCGGTCGTGACCGGCGACTTCCTCGACCACCAGCGGCGCGTGGGCAACGACCTGTCGACCCCGCGTCCGGAATTCCGGTTCCCCGGGTTGCAGCCGGGGGACAGGTGGTGCGTCGTCGCGGCCCGCTGGCTGCAGGCCTACGAGGACGGGGCGGCCTGCCCCGTGGTGCTGGCGGCGACCAACGAGCGGGCGTTGCAGATCGTCCCGCTGGAGCTGCTCCGGGAGTTCGCGGTGGACGTTCCGTCCGATCCCGGCTGGTTGACCTGACGACGCCTCACGACCTCACCAGCCGCGTTGCCGCCACTCAGCGAGGTGCGGCCGCTCGGCGCCCAGCGTCGAGTCGTTGCCGTGGCCGGGATAGAACCAGGTCTCGTCCGGCAGCTCGGCGAAGAGACGCGTCTCGACGTCGTCGATGAGCGACCGGAAGCTCTCCGGCGACAAGGTGCGCCCGACGCCGCCGGGGAACAGCGAGTCGCCGGTGAACAGGTGGGGGACACCCTCGGGGTCGCGGTAGAGAACGGCGATGGATCCTGGGGTGTGCCCGCGCAGGCCGATGATCGACAGGGACGCGTCGCCGACGGTGATCTCCTCGCCGTGCTGCAAGCGCTCGTCCACGGCAACGGGTAACTCGTCGGCATCGTCGGCGCCGGCGTACACGGCCGCGCCGGCGAAGTCGACCGTCTCGGCCAGTGCCTGCCAGTGGTCGGCGTGTCGGTGCGTGGTGAGGACCGCCGACACCGGGTCGCCTTCGAACACGACGAGTTCGCGCAGCCGGTCGGCCTCGTTGGCCGCGTCGATGAGCAGACCCTCGTCGGTCTGGGTGCAGCGCAGCAGGTACGCGTTGTTGTTCATGCCGCCGACGGCCAGCTTGGCGATCGTCAGCCCGGGTAGCCGGCGGACGTCCATGGGGCCGCCGACCTCGACCTGGCCGGTGTAACTGTCGCTCATGGGTCTCGAAGCTACTAGCCGACCTCGTGATCAACAGATGGATACCGTCGATATTCGACGCGCGACGTCTGTTGATCACGCAGGGGGAGTCAGTCGAAGACGGGCTCGAACTCCTCGGTCGGCGGACCCGAGGTGAGGTCGACACGCGTGTCGGGCAGATCGCGCAGGACCGTGCCGACGTAGGACGCCACGGCGGCCGCCCGGCCGACATCGTGGTCACGCTGCTCGGACAGCAGCCAGCGGTGCTCGTTGATCTCGTGGAACAGCTCGGCGTCGGGCAGCTTCACGCGCAGCTCGGGCGGGACGAGGCCCAGCGTCCCGTAGAACTTCTGGTCGAGCCAGCGACGGGCGGCCGCGTCGTCGGAGACGCCGACCCCGGTGCCGGACTCCCATTTCGCCTTGAAGCGGGCGAGGTCGCCGAGCAGGTCGCGCGCCTGGTTCTCCTGCACCCGTAGCCCGCTCACCTCGAAGAGCCGCCGCTGATGGTGCCCGGCTTCCACGACCTGGGTGTCGATGTGCAGCCGCAGCCCGTCCGGCTCGGTCTTGATCGACAACTCCGACACGTCGAAGCCGAGTTCGTTGAGCCGCCGCAGCTGCGCGTTGATCCGGTAGTTCTCACCGCGGGGGACGACGACGTCGTCGGTCAGCTCGTCCCAGAGACTCTGGTACCGCGGCTGCAACGAGTGGACCGCCTCGAGGACGTCGAACTCCTCGTCGAGATAACCGGCGGCTTGCAGGTCGAACATCTCGCCGGCGATGTTCTCCGTCGCAATCTCCAGATCGTGGGAGCGCTGGCCGACCGACAGCCGCGCGTGCATCTCGCCCGTCTCCGCGTCGACGAGGTACGCGGCGAGCGCCCCCGCGTCCCGCCGGAAGAGTGTGTTCGACAGCGAACAGTCTCCCCAGTAGAAACCGGCCAGGTGCAGGCGCACGAACAGCCCGGCCAGCGCGTCGAGCAGCCGGGTACGCAGCCCCGGCAGGCTGCGGCCGGTGAACAGCGAGCGGTACGGCTGGGAGAACTGAAGGTGGCGGGTGATGAGCAGTCCGCCCAGCTCCTCGCCGTCGTCGGCCAACCGCTCGACGACCGTGGCGTACGCCTCGACCACCGGCACCGAGTGCTCCGCCAGCGCCCGCAGCAGGTTGTGCTCACGCAGCACGTACCGGTCGGTCGCCTCCTTCACTGCGAATACTTCGCCCGCGACCTCGACGAAGCGTACGAGGTGGCGCGAGATCCCGCGCGGGACGTGCACGATCAGGTCGTCGGGCCAGTCGGCGAGCGGAGAGTCGAAGGGCAGGCCGATGAGCTCGGTATTGGTGCCGACGGCCGTGAAGGCGTAGCTCCCCACGGCGCCAGCCTAGGGCCCGGGCGTCAGTCCAGGTCGAGCGACAGCAGGGCGTTCTCGACCACCTCGGCGAGCGCCGGATGGATCCAGTACTGGCCGCGGGCCATTTCACACACGCCCAGGCCGAAGCTCATCGCCTGGATCAGCGGCTGGATCAACGTCGACGCCTGCTCGCCCATGATGTGCGCACCGAGCAGCAGTCCGGTGGCGGGGTCGGCGATGAGCTTGCAGAGGCTTGTGGTGTCCTCCATCGCCCAGCCGTACGCCGTGCTGCCGTAGTTCTGCACGGTGGTGACGTACGGACGACCGCTCGCCTTGGCCTCCTGCTCGGTCAGGCCGACGGTGGCCAGCTGCGGATGGGTGAAGACGGCGGACGGTACGAAGCGATGGTCCGAAACCACCAGGTCGTCCGGGTGGGCGAGGTTGTGGGCCACCGTCCGTTCCTCGTGGTTCGCGACGTGCTTGAGCTGGTAGTCCGACGAGGCGTCGCCGAGTGCCCAGATGCCGGGCGCCGAGGTGCGCTGGTGGGCGTCGACGACGATGCGCCCGTCCGGGTGCGACTTGACCCCGGCGGCGCCCAGGTTGAGCCGGTCGCCGTTGGGCACCCGTCCTGTCGCGACCAGGAGAACGTCGCCCTGCACCGAGGCGCCGTCGGTCAGCTCG
Source organism: Jatrophihabitans sp. (assembly GCF_046262535.1). GTDB lineage: Bacteria > Actinomycetota > Actinomycetes > Mycobacteriales > Jatrophihabitantaceae > Jatrophihabitans. Next base: position 7,864 of record NZ_JBHEMO010000131.1, read on the forward strand.
ACGGTGATCTCGCCGCCGGCCTGCGATATCGCGGTCGCCTCGACGTGCTCGCGCAGGTGCCACCGGCCGCGGACGAGATCGGTGAAGTGCGACGTGATCTCGTCGTCCAGATGGCGCAGTAGGGTGCTGCGCGCCAGCACGGTGGTGTGCACCCCGAACGACGAGAAGACGTGGGCGAATTCTGCCGCGATGTACCCGCCACCGAGCACGACGAGCCGCTCGGGCAGCTCGTCCAGCCGCATGATCGTGTCGGAAGTGTGGAACGGGACGCCGCTGTCGGCCACCACGTCGGGAACCGTTGCGCTCGTTCCCGTGGCCAGCACGATGTCGTCGGCCGTGAGCGTTTCGCCGGTCGACAGCTGGAGCGTCTTCGGGCCGGCGAACTCCGCGTGCGCCTCGAACAACGTCACGTTGGGGGAGCCGGTCCTTCGGTACTCGCGGCCGCCTTCGGAGATCGGGTCGATCCGGCCGAAGACCCGGTCGCGGACAGCCGGCCAGTCGGGCTGCGGCGCCGGGCCGTGCAGGCCGAGGCGCTGCCATTCGCCGGCGTTGTGGGCCAGGTCGGCGGGGTAGACGAACATCTTCGTCGGGATGCAGCCTACGTTGATGCACGTGCCGCCGAAGATCCCCTCTTCGACGATGGCGATCTGCCGGTCCTGCAGATCGGGGGTGACGATCGAGTTCCCCGAGCCGGAACCGATGATCACCAGGTCGAAGTGCATCACGGACCGAACGATACGGCCCAGCCCGGTCACCAGCGAGCGACCGCCTCGGCCATCAGGTCGCCGAAGAGATGGTCGAACTCGGGCGTGTCCAGGCCGCGGCCGGCGAACCAGCGGCAGACGTTCGTGCAGTCCCGCTCGAGGAACGTCGCCCCCTGCGGGTTCTCGAAGATGTCGACGATCTGTGGGACGTCGATCATCACCAGCCGGCCGTCGTGCACCAGCAGGTTGTAGGCGGAGAGGTCGCCGTGCGCCCAGCCGGCGCGCGCGAGCAGGCGCATGGCGTCGACGCACTGGGTGAAGAGGTCGCTCAGTTCGGCCGGCCCTGGCCGGCACTGAGCGAGTCGCGGTGCCGCGGTTCCGTCCGGCTCGCCGATGAACTCCATCATCAGTTCGGTCCCGTTGAGCTGAACGGGATAGGGGACGGGTGCGCCCTCGCGCCAGAGGCGCCCGAGCGCGCTGAACTCGGCCATCGACCACTGTCCGGTGGCGAGGTCGCGCCCGTACGCGGTGCGCTTGGCCATAGCGCGGGTATCGCGGGTGCGGCGGGTACGGCGGCCCTCCTGATAGCCGGCGTCCCGGTGGAAGAGCCGGTTGTCGGCGCCGCGGTAGCGCTTGGCGGCGAGCAGGCAGTCGGGCCCGTCCGGCACGCCGCGGTGGACAAGGTGGACGTCGGCCTCCTTGCCCGTCTTCAGGACGCCGAGTTCGGTATCGAGGGCGTTCAGGTCGGTGACGACCCAGTCGGGGCGCGGTTCGGGGCCGTGCTGGGCGGTGTCCCAGCTGGAGAACGGAGGTTCGTCGAAGGACTGGTCGTCGGTCAGGTCGTACTCGTGCACTGAGGATCTCCTCGGCGGGCGCGCGACCGCCGCGAGTCGGGGTCAGCGCGAAAGCGGATGGGCGGGCACTGGCGAGAGGCACACCCGGGCAACGGTTGACGACATCCGGACACCTCCTCGATCCATCCGCCGGCCGATCCGACGTGGTCCGTCCAGTGTCAGCGGCGCGGTCAACCGCATTTCCGGCGCGCAGATAACCTTCAGGCGTGCTGCGACTCTCCACCCTGTTCCTGCGGACCCTGCGCGACGACCCGGCCGACGCCGAGGTCCCGAGCCATAAGCTGTTGGTGCGCGCCGGCTACGTGCGCCGCGTCGCGCCCGGCATCTACTCCTGGCTGCCGCTCGGGGTCATCGTCCAGAACAACGTCGCGCAGATCGTGCGTGAGGAGATGAACCGGATCGGCTCGCAGGAGGTCCATTTCCCGGCGCTGATCCCGCGGGAGATCTTCGAGGCGAGCGGTCGCTGGTCGGACTACGGCGACACCCTGTTCCGGCTAAAGGACCGCAAGGACGTCGATTACCTGCTGGCGCCGACGCACGAGGAGTTGTTCACGCTGCTGGTCAAGGGCGAGTACTCGTCGTACAAGGACTACCCGCTGTCGCTGTACCAGATCCAGACCAAGTACCGCGACGAGGCGCGGCCGCGGGCCGGCGTGCTGCGCGGGCGCGAGTTCGTCATGAAGGACTCGTACTCCTTCGATCTCTCGCACGAGGGGTTGGAGAGGTCCTACCGCGCCCACCGCGACGCCTACGAGCGCATCTTCAGCCGGTTGGGCTTCGACTACCGCATCGTGTTCGCGGTTTCCGGTGCGATGGGCGGCTCGGCGTCCGAGGAATTCCTCGCGCCGGCCCCGTCCGGCGAGGACACGTTCGTCCAGTGCACCAACTGCGACTACGCCGCCAACACCGAGGCGGTGGAGATCGCGGCACCCGAGCCGCACGATCCCACCGACCATCCGCCGCAGGAGGTGCTCGACACCCCCGACACGCCGACGATCGACACCCTCGTAGAGCGCATGCGCGAACTCGGGCACGACACGACGGCCGCGGGCACGCTCAAGAACGTGGTGTTGCGCACCCACACCCCTGGTACGGACGGCTGGGAACTCCTCGTCGTCGGCGTACCGGGCGATCGCGAGGTCGATCTCAAGCGGCTCGGCGGCCAGTTCGAGCCCGTCGTGGTCGAGCAGGCCGGGCCCGATGACCTGGCGACCCAGCCGGGACTGGTGAAGGGTTACATCGGGCCGCGGGTGCTCGCCGACCTCAAGGTGCGTTACCTCGTCGACCCGCTCGTCGTCGAAGGCAGCGCCTGGGTGACCGGGGCCGACGAGGACGGCAAGCACGCCGCGTACGTGGTCCGGGGGCGCGATTTCACGCCGGACGGCGAGATCGGCGCCGTCGAGATCCGCGACGGCGACCGGTGCGCCAAGTGCGGGTCGCCCCTGGAGATCGCCCGGGGGATCGAACTCGGCCACGTGTTCCAGCTCGGGGAGAAGTACGCGAAGACGTTCGGCCTCACCGCGCTGGACCAGAACGGCAAGCCGGTCACCGTGACGATGGGGTCCTACGGCGTCGGCGTCACCCGCGCGGTGGCGGCCCTGGCCGAGCAGACCTACGACGAGAAGGGCCTGTGCTGGCCGCGCAGCGTCGCTCCGGCGGACGTCCATCTCGTCGCCACTGGCAAGGACGACGCGATCTTCGCCGCCGCCGAGGGGCTGGCCGCCGAACTCGAGGCCGGCGGCGCGCGGGTCATGTACGACGACCGGCGCGGCGTCTCGCCCGGCGTGAAGTTCAAGGACGCCGAGCTGATCGGCGTACCCACGATCGTCATCATCGGGAAGAACCTCGCCGACGGGGTGGTCGAGCTGCGCAACCGGCGTACCGACGAGCGGCGCGACGTACCGGTCGGCGGCGCGGCGGATGTGATCCTCACGGAGGTTCGCGACTGATGCCGACGGTCGCGCCGTACGGATCGTGGGTCTCGCCCGTCACGGCCGATGCGGTCGCCGACGGCGGCCACCCCGTCAGTGACGCCGGGTTCGTCGGCACGGATGTCTGGTGGCTCGAGGCGCGGCCGGCCGAAGGCGGCCGGTACGCCGTGCGGCGCGCTGGCACGGACGGGCCGCAGGATGTGCTCGCCGCGCCGTGGAACTCCCGGACCCGGGTGCACGAGTACGGCGGGGGCGCGTGGACAGCCACGCCCGACGGGGTGCTCATCTTCGCCGAGTTCACCGACCAGCGGCTGTACCGCGTCGACGAGCCCGGCGGCCGCCCGGTCCCCCTGACGCCCGACCCGCCCGATCCCGGCGCCTGGCGGTATGCGGAGTTGCAGATCCTCCGGCCGGGCGAGATCTGGTGTGTCCGGGAGCGGCACGCCGACGACGGAGCGATCCGCCGTGACATCGCGGTCGTCCCGATCGATGGCTCGGCCGCCGACGACGAGTCGGCGATCCGTTCGGTGGTCGCCGGCTCGCACTTCCTGGCCGCCCCGCGGCTCGCGCCGGACGGCGGCCGTCTGGCCTGGATCGCCTGGGAACACCCGCAGATGCCCTGGGACGGCACCGAACTACGCGTCGCGGACCTCGGCCCTGACGGCACCTGCGGGCCGTCCCGGACCCTGTTGGGTTCCAGAACCGAATCGGTGCTGCAGCCGGAATGGGCCGACGACGCCACCCTGTGGGCGTTGAGTGACCGCAGCGGCTACTGGAACGTCCATCGAGTGCCGGTCGACGGCGCGGCCGCTGACGTGGTCGGCGCGCTGGACGAGGAGATCGGCGGCCCGATGTGGACGCTCGGCTCCCGGTGGTACCTCCCGCTGGACGACGGCCGGCTGGTGGTCGGGCGCACGTCCGGGACCGACACGTTGAGCTCCCTCGACCCGGCCTCCGGTCGCTACGAGGACATCGACTTGCACGGCGCGACGGCGGTCACCCTGTTCGCGGTCGCGGATGACCGGCTGCTCCTGTCCAGCGCCGGAGCCCACACGCCCACTGGGCTGCGGATGATCGGGCTCGCGTCCGGCAACTCGACGGTGGTCCGGCTGAATGCGGAGACGGTTCCCGACCCGGCCTACCAGCCGGCCGCCCGGCAGATGACGTTCTCCGGCGCGGGCGGGCGCGAGGTGCACGCCGTCGTCTACCCGCCCCGCAATCCGGACTACGTCGCGCCCGACGGCGAGTTGCCCCCGTTCATCGCCTGGGTGCACGGCGGTCCGACCGCGCAGACGGTCCCGCGCCTGACCGACGCCATCGTGTACTGGACCAGCCGCGGCATCGGTGTCATCGACGTCAACTACGGCGGCTCGACGGGGTACGGGCGCGAGTACCGCGACCGATTGCTCGGCCAATGGGGAGTGGTCGACGTCGAAGACACCGTCGCCGCCATCACCGGGCTGGCCGATGCCGGGCTGGCCGATCCGGCCCGGCTCACGATCGAGGGCGGCTCAGCCGGAGGTTGGACGGTGCTGGCCGCGCTCACCACGACCGACGTCTTCGCATGCGGCGTCTCGCACTTCGGCGTCGCCGAACTCGTCGAGTTCGTCAAGGAGACCCATGACTTCGAGTCCCGCTACATCGACGGGCTCATCGGCCCCCTGCCGGAGGCCGCGGCCCTGTATGCCGAGCGGGCGCCTCTGAATCACGTCGACGGGTTGTCCTGCCCCGTGCTGCTGTTGCAAGGACTCGACGATCCGATCGTGCCGCCGGCGCAGGCGGAACGCTTCCGTGACGCCATGGTGGTGAAGGGCATCCCGCACGCCTACCGCGCCTACGAGGGCGAGTCGCACGGCTTCCGGAGGCGGGAGACCGTGGTCGACGCCCTGGAGTCGGCGCTGTCGTTCTACGGGCAGATCCTCGGGTTCGAGCCGCCGGGGGTGCCCGTCCTGCCGTTGTGGCGACCGTGACGCCGAAGGCGCTGAGCGAGATCGTCGAGGCGGGGTGGGCCGAGGCGCTCGCCCCGGTCGCCGACAAGATCGCGGCGATGGGCGAATTCCTCCGGGCCGAGCTCGCGGCCGGGCGCACTTATCTGCCCGCCGGCGACAACATCCTGCGGGCCTTCACCCAACCGTTCGCCGACGTGCGGGTGCTCATCGTCGGCCAGGATCCCTACCCGACGCCGGGGCACCCGATCGGGTTGTCGTTCGCGGTCGAACGGGACGTCCGGCCGATCCCGCGCAGCTTGCAGAACATCTACCGCGAGCTGCACAGCGACCTCGGCGCGACCCCGCCCGAGCACGGTGACCTGACCCGCTGGACCGAGCACGGCGTCCTGCTGCTGAACCGCTGCCTCACGGTCGCGCCCGGCGCGTCGGCCGCCCACCGCGGCAAGGGCTGGGAGGCGGTCACCGACCAGGCGATCCGCGCGCTCGTCGGCCGCCGCACCCCGCTGGTCGCCATCCTGTGGGGACGCGACGCGCAGACGTTGCGCCCGATGCTCGGCTCGACGCCGGCCATCGAGTCGGCCCACCCCAGCCCGATGTCGGCCGACCGGGGGTTCTTCGGCTCGAAGCCGTTCAGCCGGGCGAATGCGCTGCTGGTCGAGCAGGGCGCCGACCCGGTCGACTGGTCACTGGACTGACGCGCGCACGCCGTCCGTCGATCACGTTTTCGTCGCTGGGCGCCGTTGCGGACGCCGAGCAGCGTCGCTGTCGGAGGAAAACCTGATCGGCACGGGGAGTGTCCGACGGGCGGCTGCGGCGGCCGACCTGGTGCGCGCGCTCAGGTCGCGAGACGGGACGGGAAGCCGCCGGTGGCGATCGGGCCCCAACGGCTGGGGGTGATGCGAATCAAGCACTTGCCCTGGTCCCGCATCGCCTGCCGGTACTCGTCCCAGTCGGAGTGCTCGCCGCTGATGCTGCGGAAGTACTCGACGAGCGGTTCCAGTGCCTCCGGGAGGTCGAGCACCTCGGCCGTCCCGTCGACCTGCACCCAGGCGCCGCCGAAGTCGTCGGACAGGACGAGGACGGAGCACTCGGCCGCGCGTCGCAGGTTGGCCACCTTGGCCCGCTCGGGGTAGCTGGCGACGACGATCCGGCCCGAGCCGTCGACGCCCGCGGTCACCGGCGAGAGCTGCGCCGACCCGTCCCGGCGCCGGGTGAGCAGGATCATGTGGTGGCGGGAACGAACGAAGTCCAGCAGGGCGTTGAGGTCAACGGCCGTATTTGTGGCGACGGTGCGCGGCATTTCCTCATCCTTCCCCGTAGGCCTGCCGTTGTCCGACTCGGTCATTAGGCTGGGCTCAGCCCATCGGCACCTGCTCCGTCCGTCCTCCAGCGAGAGACCCCTGCGTGAACGACCGTTCCAGCGATCGACTGATCGTCCGAGGCGCCCGCGAGCACAACCTCAAGGACGTCAACCTCGACCTACCCCGCGACGCCATGATCGTCTTCACCGGGCTGTCCGGATCGGGTAAGTCCAGCCTGGCCTTCGACACCATCTTCGCCGAGGGCCAGCGCCGCTACGTCGAGTCGCTGTCGGCCTACGCCCGCCAGTTCCTCGGGCAGATGGACAAGCCGGATGTCGACTTCATCGAGGGGCTCTCGCCCGCGGTCTCGATCGACCAGAAGTCGACGTCGAAGAACCCGCGCTCGACGGTCGGAACGATCACCGAGGTCTACGACTACCTCCGCCTGCTCTGGGCCCGTATCGGTCGGCCGCACTGCCCGATCTGTGGCGAGCCGATCGCCAAGCAGACCCCTCAGCAGATCGTCGACCGCATCCTCGAGATGCCCGAGGGCACCCGCTTCCAGGTCCTGGCGCCGGTCATCCGCGAGCGCAAGGGCGAGTACACGGACCTGCTCGCCGACCTGCAGGCCAAGGGGTACGCGCGGGCCCGGATCGACGGGGTCGTGCACTCGCTGACCGACCCGCCCAAGCTGAAGAAGCAGGAGAAGCACACCATCGAGGCGGTCGTCGACCGCCTGTCGGCCAAACCGTCGAGCAAGCAGCGGATCACCGACTCGGTCGAGACCGGGCTGGGGCTCGCCGGCGGCGTCGTGATCCTCGACTTCGTCGACCTGCCCGAGGACGACCCGCACCGCGAGCGGCGCTACTCGGAGCGGCTGGCCTGCCCGAACGACCACCCACTGGCCATCGACGAACTCGAGCCGCGGTCCTTCTCGTTCAACTCCCCGTTCGGGGCGTGCCCGGTGTGCACCGGCCTGGGCACCCGCCAGGAGGTCGACCCCGAGCTCGTCGTTCCCGATCCGGAGAGCAGCCTGGCCGACGGTGCGATCGCCCCGTGGTCGAGCGGGCAGACGAGTGAGTACTTCCTGCGGTTGCTACAGGGGGTCGCTGACGCCGTCGGTTTCAAGCTGAGCACGCCGTGGGACAAGCTGCCGGCCCGGGCCCAGAAGGCGGTTCTGTACGGGCTGGACGACCAGGTGCACGTCAGCTACCGCAACCGGTACGGCCGTGACCGCTCGTACTACGCCAACTTCGAAGGCGTCGTCCCGTGGATCGAACGGCGCTACGCCGAGACCGACAGCGACTACTCGCGCGACAAGTACGAGGGTTTCATGCGCGAGGTCCCGTGCCCGACCTGTGAGGGCACGCGGCTCAAGCCGGAGATCCTGGCCGTCACCGTCGAGGGCCGCTCGATCGCCGAGGTATCGGCGCTGTCGATCGGCGACGCGGCCGAGTGGCTGCAGAAGTTGACGCTGTCCGACCGCGATCACCTGATCGGTGAGCGGGTTCTCAAGGAGATCAATGCGCGGCTCGGCTTCCTGGTCGACGTCGGCCTGCACTACCTGTCGCTCGACCGGGCCGCGGCCACGCTCGCGGGTGGCGAGGCGCAGCGCATCCGGCTGGCCACCCAGATCGGCTCGGGGCTCGTCGGCGTGCTGTACGTGCTCGACGAGCCGTCCATCGGCCTGCACCAGCGCGACAACCACCGGCTCATCGAGACCCTGCAGCGCCTGAAGAATCTCGGCAACACGCTGATCGTGGTCGAGCACGACGAGGACACCATCCGCACCGCCGACTGGGTGGTCGACATCGGTCCGTACGCCGGCGAGCACGGCGGGCGCATCGTCGTCAGCGGCACGGTCGACGACCTGCGCAACTGCGAGGACTCGATCACCGGCGCCTACCTGTCCGGCCGCCGCGAGATCCCCGTCCCACCGCTGCGCCGCCCGCCGCAGCGGGGGCGCGAGGTCGTCGTCGAGGGCGCCCGCGAGCACAATCTCCGCAATGTCGACGTCGCGTTCCCGCTCGGCTGCTTCGTCGCCGTCACCGGGGTCAGCGGCTCGGGCAAATCGAGTCTCGTCAACGACATCCTGTACGCCTCGCTGGCCAATAAGATCAACGGCGCGAAGCTGCCGCCCGGCCGGCACAAACGGGTCCGCGGCGTCGAGCAGCTCGACAAGGTCGTCGGCGTCGACCAGTCGCCGATCGGGCGCACGCCGC
>NZ_JBHEMO010000132.1:0-8380 GCF_046262535.1 Jatrophihabitans sp.
GTCGGCCGAGAATTCGAATGTCTCCGGCGCCGCAGCCGCGGGCGCACCGTCGTCGGGAAGGTGGAGCAGCGGCTCACGATGTTCCGGCTCGCCGTCGGCCGACGCGGATTCGCCCGTCTCGGGGAGCACGCTGTCGACCGGCGCCGGCTCATCGCCGTCGGGCTCATCGCCGTCGGGCTCATCGTCGGATGCGAACAACCCGGCCAGGATCCCGTTCGCGAAGTCGAAGGTGTCCGGCGCGGGCGACACCGCTTGGTGACCGCCGGCTAGATTCAACAACGGGTCGGGATCGGCCGGCCATTGGGGCGACCCGGCTCCAACCGCCGCGTCCTGGGCTGTAACCGCGTGGGCCTCGACCGGCTCGTTCTCCGCCGGCACCGTCTCCCCCGGAACCGGCTCCCTCCCCTGAACCAGCTCGTCCGCACCCTGAACCGGCTCGTCCGCACCCTGAACCGGCTCGTCGTCACGTGCTGCCGGTTCCCCTTCGACCGCCACCGGCGCGCCGTCGACCGGCAGCGGCAGCACCGGCGGCGGACCGTACGGCGCGTCGAAGGGCAACGGCTCGTATCCGGGCGTCGTTTCGACCGACGCCCCGGCGGGGACCGGCTCGAGTTCGGCCGGTGGTTGCTCGACGAGGGCCGGCACCCCGCCGCGCAGCCGCGCGATCTCGTCGTCACGCACCCGCAGTTCCGCGGCCAGGCGATCGAGAAGTAGATCGGTCTCGGCGAACCGGTACCCGCGCAGCGCGACGGGTAGCCGGACCGTGTCGATCTCCTCGGCATCCAACGACCGGTCCGGCGGCAATTCCCACGGCGGCTCGTCACGCAGCGGTGGCGCGATCTGCTCGCCCGCCGGCAGGAAACGGGCAGCGAGCGCGAACAGCCCTGCGGCGAGCAAGATCGCCAGCAGCCCGTACCAGACCAGGTGCAACACGCGTCGATCGTGCCATGCCACGCTGACTCGGTGACGTTGACGCTCGGACCGCTGCGCCTCGATGCCGGGAAGTACGCCGTCATGGCCATCGTGAACCGCACCCCGGACTCTTTTTTCGACGGCGGCCGCAACCTCGCCCTGTCCGATGCGCTCGACGCGGTCACCCGCTCGGTCGACGAAGGCGCGGCGATGGTCGACATCGGCGGAGTCCGGGCCGGCTACGGCCCACCGGTCGACGTGGAGACCGAACTCGGGCGCGTGCTGCCGGTCGTCGCCGCCGTCCGCGAGCGGTTCGCCGAGATCGCGATCAGCGTCGACACCTGGCGTGCCGCCGTCGCCGAGAAGGTGGTGGCGGCAGGCGCCGATCTGATCAACGACACGTGGGCCGGTGCCGATCCCGAGCTGGTTTACGTCGCGGCGGCGACAGGCGCCGGCATCGTGTGCTCACACACCGGCGGCCTGGGGCCACGCACTGACCCGCACCGCGTCAGTTACGAGGACGTGGTCGCCGACGTCGTCACGACGGTCACGACGGCGGCCGAGGCGGCGGTCGCCAGTGGCGTGCGCCGCGACGGAATTCTCGTCGACCCGACGCACGACTTCGGCAAGAACACCTGGCACTCACTCGAGCTGACCCGGCGTCTGGACGAACTCGTGGCGACCGGCTGGCCGGTGCTCGTTGCCCTGTCGCGCAAGGACTTCATCGGCGAGACGCTCGATCTGCCGCCCGCCGAGCGGCTCGAAGGCACCCTCGCGGCCACGGCCGTGTCGGCGTGGCAGGGTGCTCAGGTGTTCCGGGCCCATGACGTCCGCGCGACCCGCCGGGTGCTCGACCTGGTGGCCTCGATCCGCGGAACGCGCCCGCCGGCCGTTGCCCGCCGCGGGCTGGCCTGAGCGGCCCTATTCTGAAATCCCGGCCAGCGCGACTATGCGATCCGGGACGAGCCGGACGAGCAGTTCGCCCGGCACGGCGTTGCGCTGCCCGAACGCCTCGGCCTGCTCGGCGCCCATGTACCGCCCACCGAGTTTCGTCGCCCACGGCAGCATCTCCGCGACGTCCTCAGAGATCTCGACCGTTCCGCTGATGTTCACGAACGAGTACGGCGGCACACCGTCGTCGACCGTCAGGGCCGCCTGACCCGTGCGTCGCAGATTCCGCCCCTTCACGGTGTCGTGCGCGGTCGTGAAGACGACCGCGTCACCGTCCAGGACGAACCAGATCGGGGCTGCGTGCGGACGGCCGTCGCGCCGGACGGTCGAGAGCACGCCGGTCCGTGTTCCGGCCATCAGGAAATCCCTGCGCTCTTCATCACTCATCGTTCTCGCCACCGCCACAGCGTACGAAGCGCGCGGCGTGGTGGACTGGCGCCCATGGTCGACATCCCCGTTCTGCTGCAGCGCACCGACGACGGAATCGCGATCGTCCGGCTCAACCGGCCGGACAAACGCAACGCACTCGACTCGGCGACGCTGCAGTTGCTCAACGACATCCTCGACGAGCTGGCGGCCGACGAGACGCTGCGCGCGCTCGTCCTGTCGACCACCAGCACGCGGGCGCTGTGTGCGGGCGCCGATGTCGGCGAGACGCTCGATGCCGACGCCGGCGTCGCCCGCATGGCCGGCTTCACGCGCATGTACGCCGGGATCGACGCCTTCCCGGTGCCGATCATCGCGGTCTGCGTCGGCAACTGCGTCGGTGCCGGAGCGGAGATCGTTGCCGGGGCCGACCTTCGCGTCGGGGCGGACAACCTCAAACTCGCCTGGGCCGGCGCTCGCCTCGGGGTTCCGGTCGGGCCTGCTCGCCTCGCGCCGCTGATCGGCGTGTCCCGCGCGAAGGACCTCGTCCTGACCGGCCGGGTCGTCGGCATGGATGAAGCCGAACGGCTGGGGCTCCTGCACCGCACCGCCGCGGCCGACGACACCGAAGGGCTTGCGATCGAACTCGCCGGCGAGATCGCCGCCCAGTCGGCGGGCGGTATCCGGGTGCTCAAGCAGATGTTTCGCGACCTCGACCACACCGGCGACCGCGTCGGATACGAGAACGAGCGGCTGATGTACTTCCAGCAACACGGCGCCGGGCTCCCCCGCACCCGTTGATCAGCGCAGAGCAGCGAAGGCGGCGTCCACCGTCGACACCCGGACCAGCGAGTCCAGTGCCTGCGCGCGGACGAAGCCATGCTCGCGCAGGGCGTCCAGGTAGTGCCACAACGGGTCGTAGAACCCGTCGGCGTCAAGGACGACCACCGGCTTGGCGTGCATGCCCAGCGAGCCGGCCGTCCACACCTCGAACAGCTCCTCGAGCGTCCCGATGCCGCCCGGCAGCGCGATGAACGCGTTGGCCCGGGCGTCCATCAGCGCTTTCCGGTCCCGCATCGTGTCGACGACGATCAGCTCGTCGGCGTCGGTGTCGGCCACCTCGAGCGGAACCAGGTGGGCCGGAATCACACCGACCGTGTGCGCGCCGCCGGCGCGGGCCGCGCGCGCCACCGCGCCCATCATCGACACCCGGCCGCCGCCGGAGACGAGGCCGTAGCCCTCCGCCGCCAGCCGGGTGCCGACGTCGGCGGCCAGCGACACGTACGACGGGTCGATCGTCTCCGATGACGAACAGTAGACGCAGACGTTCACGCGACCGGGCTCACTGACCGTCGTGGGCCTGCACGCGCGGTCCCTCGACGGCAAGGGCACGCTCGACCTGGCTCTGCTCGGAACGGGACTGCTCGGCGTCGACGATGAGTGCGACGGCCTCGTCCACGTCCTCGGTCAGATGGATCAGATTGAGGTCGGCGTCCTTAATCTTGCCGCCGGGCAGCACGCTGTCCTTGAGCCAGCTGATCAACCCGCTCCAGTACTGCGTCCCGTAGAGGATGACCGGGAAGCGGGTCACCTTCTGGGTCTGGACGAGGGTCAGCGCCTCGAACATCTCGTCCAGCGTCCCGAAACCGCCGGGCATGATCACGAAGGCCTGCGCGTACTTCACGAACATCGTCTTGCGGGCGAAGAAGTAGCGGAAGTTGATCCCGAGGTCGACCCAGTCGTTGAGGCTCTGCTCGAAAGGCAGCTCGATACCGAGGCCGACCGAGACGCCGCCGGCCTCTGAGGCGCCGCGGTTGACCGCCTCCATGGCGCCCGGACCGCCGCCGGTGATGACGGCGAAGCCGGCCCGGGCCAGCGCGCCACCCAGCGCCACCCCGGCCGCGTACTCCGGGTGGTCGACGGGAGTGCGGGCCGAGCCGAACACGGACACCGCGGCCGGCAGCTCGGCGAGCAGACCGAAGCCCTCGACGAACTCGCTCTGGATGCGCAGGACCCGCCACGGATCGGTGTGCACCCAGTCCGACGGGCCGCGGGAGTCGAGCAACCGCTGATCCGTGGTCCCGGCCTTGATCTGCGCGCGGCGCTGCAACACCGGACCGTGCTGGTGCTGGGTTCGCCCGTCCTGCTCCTCGGTCATGATTCGGACGGTAGCGGGTCGGCCGGTTCGACCGCTGGGAGGCGGTCAGACGGGTTCGAGAACCCGGCGCGGGCCGGCCGGCAGCTGGACGGTGATCGGATCGCCCGCACGCACCGCACCGTCGGCCGTGACCACGGCCATGACGCCGGCCCGGCGGACGAGGTTGCCGCCCTCGTCGCGATCGAGCACCGCCCGCTGCAGCCCGCGCTGGTAACGGTCGAGTTGGACGCACGGGTTGCGCAGACCGGTCACCTCGACGATCGCGTCGGCACCGAGCCGGAGCCGGCTGCCGGCCGGCAGCGCGAGCAGATCGATGCCCCGAGTCGTCACGTTCTCGCCCACGACACCCGGCGCCACCTCGTAACCCCGGCCGACCAGCTCGTCGAGCAGCTCCGCCTGCAGGAGATGCACCTGGCGCAGGTTGGGTGCCGACGGATCGCGCCGGACGCGGGAGCGGTGCTGGACGGTGGCGCCGAAATGGGCGTCACCCTCCACGCCGAGCCCGGTGCGCAACCTGATCACGTCCGCGGTCGGCTTGCTGAAGTCGTGCCGCGCATCCGCCGCCACCGCGACGACCACGCCGGTCACGACAGGAACCGCACCAGCGCGGTTTCGACGTCGAGCACCTGCTGCACCGCGACGTGTTCCTCGGGCTTGTGGGCGAGGTTCGGGTCACCCGGACCGAAGTTGACCGCTGGGATGCCGAGCTGCCCGAAGCGGGCCACGTCGGTCCAACCGAGCTTGGCCCGCGGTTGACCGCCGACCGCAGCAACCAGCTCCGCGGCGACGGGCCGGTCGAGACCGGGCCGAGCACCCGGCGAACTGTCGGTCACATCGAGGTCGAAGCCGGCGAAGACGTCGCGGACGTGGGCCAGCGCATCGTCCTCGGAGCGGTCCGGCGCGAAGCGGTAGTTGACGGTGACGGTGCACTCGTCGGGGATGACGTTGCCGGCGACGCCACCTGCGATGCCGACCGCATTGAGCCCTTCGCGGTACGTCAGACCCTCCACGTCGACGACCCGCGGCTCGTAGGCCGCCAGCCGGGCCAGCACCGGCGCCGCGGCATGGATGGCGTTGGCGCCCAGCCACGAACGGGCGCTGTGGGCCCGCGCGCCGGTCGTCCGGACGGCGACCCGCAGCGTCCCCTGGCAACCGCCCTCGACCACACCGTCGGTCGGTTCGAGCAGGATCGCGAGGTCGCCCTCCAGGCCGCCCGGCGCGGTTCGCGTCAGGCGGTAGAGGCCGTTGCGGGCCGCCTCGACCTCCTCGCAGTCGTAGAAGACCCAGCTGAGTTCGGTGCGCCGATCCACCGTGCCGCTACCGACGAGGTGCGCCAACCTGAGCATGACGGCGACGCCCGATTTCATGTCGGTCGTCCCGCACCCGTACAGCGTCGTGCCGTCGAGCCGCGAGGGGAGGTTGCCCGCGATCGGCACGGTGTCCAAATGGCCGGCCAGCACGACCCGCTGCGGCCGGTCCCCGGACGTACGCGCCGTCACCACGTTGCCGTCGCGCTCGACCGACAGCGTCGGATACTCCCCGAGCGCCTGCTCGACGAGATCGGCGAGCCGTTCCTCGTCGCCGGACACCGACTCGACATCGACGAGCGCGGCGGTGAGTCGCGCTGCGTCCACAGTGAGATCAAGCACGTCCGGAACGCTACGCGGGCGGGGCATTGTGGCGGGCCGTCAATAAGCTGCGCGTGACACACGCAACCCGGGTCTTCAGGCGCTCGTCGTTAGGGTGAAGAGGTGAACCGACGACGTGAGGACCGCACGTGAGCGAACGTTTTGCCTGGGGCTATGGGCTCACCACCACGGTGGCGTCCGGCCCGGCGACCGGTCGTGTCCTCGACACCTGGTTCCCGGAACCGGCCCTCGGCCGGCTGCCCGGCAACGCCTCGGCGCCGCACGAACTGACGTCGTTCACCGGCAGCCAGGAGAATGCGGCCGACCGCGGCGTGCGCCTCGACGTGTCCGTCTGCGAGATAGACGTGGATGCCCCGCCGGCCGACGCCGTCGACGCGTATCTGCGGCTGCACCTGCTGTCGGCGCGGCTCGTCCGCCCCCGCGAGATCAATCTCGAGGGCATCTTCGGTGTGCTGCCCAATGTCGTGTGGACGAGCTTGGGCGCGTGCCCGGTGGACGACTTCGAACGGATCCGGCTCGCGCTGCGGCGCAAGGGCCCGGTCCAGGTGTTCGGGGTCGACAAGTTCCCGCGCATGACCGACTACGTGGTGCCGACGGGGGTCCGCATCGCCGACGCGGACCGCGTCCGTCTCGGCGCGTATCTGGCCGAGGGCACGACCGTCATGCATGAAGGGTTCGTCAACTACAACGCCGGGACGCTGGGCGCATCGATGGTCGAGGGACGGATCTCCGCCGGCGTGACCGTCGGCGCGGGCTCCGACGTGGGCGGCGGGGCGTCGATCATGGGCACGCTGTCCGGCGGCGGCAAGGAGCAGGTCACTGTCGGCGAGCGCTGCCTCATCGGCGCCAACGCCGGCATCGGCATCTCGCTGGGCGACGACTGCATCGTGGAGGCCGGGACCTACATCACGGCCGGTTCCAAGCTGACGCTGCCCGACGACCGGGTCGTCAAGGCGGCGACGTTGTCCGGCGAGTCCGGCTGGCAGTTCTGGCGCAATAGCGTCAGCGGCACCCTCGAGGCGCGGCCGCGCACGAGCGGCGGTGTCGGACTCAACGCTGCGCTGCACACGAACGCCTAGCTGATGGCTCTCCGTTCGAGGAAGCTCGTCGTTGCGGTCGTCGCGACGGCCGCCGTGGTGATCGCCGGGGCGATCTGGCTGCCCAAACTGTGGGAGACGGCCAAGGACCAGATGACGCCTGACACCTGCACGATCGGCGCGTACGAACTCGATCCCGAGCAGGCCGTCGTCGCCGCCGCGATGGTCGGCGCCGTAACCCGGTACCGCATCGAGCTGCCCGAGCGCGCCGCGGTACTCGCCCTGGCCGCCGGGCTGCAGGAGAGCAAGCTGCGCAACCTGGCGCCCGGCGAAGGTGACCGCGACTCGGTCGGGGTGCTGCAACAACGCCCGTCGCAGGGTTGGGGCCGCGGCAATGCCGCGACGCTGAACGACGTCGGCGAAGCGACGAAGGAGTTCCTCGATCACCTGGTCCGGGTGGACAAGTGGCAGACGCTGTCGCTGGCCGATGCGGTCCAGCGGGTGCAGATCTCGGCCGACGGCGGCGCCTACGCTCAGCACGAGATCGAGGCCCAGACGCTCGCCGACGCCCTGTCCGGGCGCAAGCCGGCCGACATCTCGTGCAGCTTCGCCAAGCCGACGAAGGTGGCCTCTGGCACCAAGGTGGCCAGCCAGGTGAAGCAGGAACTCGGCGTACGCACGCCGCAGGTCACCGGCCTGACGGTCACGGTCCCCGGCGCGCGCTGGCAGACGGTGGCGTGGTTCGTCGCCAACGCCGAACGCCTCGGCATCGAGGAGGTGCGCTACGACGGCAAGGTCTGGTCGCGCACCGGCGGCTGGAAGTCGTCCGAGGATTCGGCCGGCGCTGTCACCGCGACCCTGTTCGACCTCAAGGCGAAGAAGTAGGAGCTCCTACTCCTCGCCCTGCGGCGGCAGGTCCTTGATGAACTGCGGGTCGTTGTCGGTCTTGCCGACCTTCGAGGCGCCGCCCGGCGAGCCGAGCGTGTCGAAGAAATCGACGTTGGCCGCGGTGTAGTCGCGCCACTTCTCCGGCAGATCGTCCTCGTAGAAGATCGCCTCGACCGGGCAGACCGGCTCGCAGGCCCCGCAGTCGACGCACTCATCCGGGTGGATGTAGAGCATGCGACCGCCCTCGTAGATGCAGTCGACCGGGCACTCCTCGATGCAGGCCTTGTCGAGAACATCGACGCACGGCTCGGCGATCACGTAAGTCACTGCGCTCCTCCGGGGCGATGGAGACTGAACAGACGGCGGGTCGGTCCGAGGGCCCTGGTGCGAACCTCTGGGCTGCTCGGAATCTAGTATGC
>NZ_JBHEMO010000133.1:0-9175 GCF_046262535.1 Jatrophihabitans sp.
GGTGCGTACTTCGCCCGCACCGGTGTCTCCGGCTTCTATCCCGAAGTGACGATCACCTTCGAGATCGTCGACTCCGGCGCGCATCACCACGTTCCGCTCCTGCTCAGCCCGTTCGCCTTCTCGACGTACCGGGGGAGCTGATCGGGCGCGTTGACAGGCGGCAACTCTGCTCGGTAACATACTGAGTATGCTACTGCGACGGAACCAGTCATGAGTGTCCGGCACGCGCTGCTCGCGCTGCTGAGCGACGGACCGAAGTACGGCCTCCAGTTGCGACAGGAGTTCGAAAGCCGGACCGGCGAGGTGTGGCCGCTGAACGTGGGCCAGGTCTACACGACGTTGCAGCGCCTCGAGCGAGACGGTCTCGTGCAGTCCGAGGATGCCGACGAGGACGGCCCCCAGAAGGGCTTCCGGATCACGCAGGGCGGCAAGACCGAGCTGGACGCCTGGCTGCAGACGCCGCCTGATCTCAGCTCGCCCCCGCGCGACGAACTCGTCGTCAAGGTTCTCGTCGCCCGCCAGGTCCCCGGCGTCGACGTGCACGGCCTGATCCAGCGGCACCGCCGCTACCTGGTGGAGCTGATGCAGCAGTGGACGCGGCTCAAGGAAAGCGATGCCGGAACCGATCTGTCCTTCGGGCTTGCTGTCGACGCCGAGCTCTACCGCCTCGATTCCGTTGTGCGCTGGCTCGATGCGGCCGACGGCCGGATCAAGCGGGCGTCGCTCGACCCTCCGCAGGCGGCGGAGCTGCCGCTGCCCCGCGCCCGTCGCCGCGTCGAGGTGCGCAGCCATGACTGACGCGCTCGAGATCAGCCACATCTCGAAGACCTACGGTCAGGATGCAGCACAGGTGCACGCCCTGCGCGACGTGAGCCTGGCCGTGGGGGCAGGGTCACTCGTCGCCATCATGGGCGCGAGCGGTTCGGGCAAGAGCACACTGCTCACGATCGCCGGCGGTCTGGAGGCACCGGACGCCGGTGAGGTGCGGATCGCCGGTGTGCGGCTGTCCGATCAGTCATCCGAGGCGCGGGCCCGGCTGCGTCGGCGCACCGTCGGGTACGTCTTCCAGGACTACAACCTGCTCGCCGGGCTCACCGCCGCCGAGAACGTCGCCTTGCCCCTCGAGCTGGACGGCATCCCTGCCCGCCGCGCCCGCGTCATGGCTCTGGCCAGCCTCGACCAGCTGGGCCTGGGTGCGCGGGCCGAGAACTTTTCCGACCAGCTGTCCGGCGGCGAGCGTCAGCGGGTCGCCATTGCTCGTGCGGTGATCGGTGATCGCCGCGTGTTGCTGGCTGACGAGCCGTCCGGGGCCCTCGACTCGGCGAGCAGCGAAGGAGTGATGCGCTTACTGCTGGCGGCGTGCAGGCGGGGAGTAGCCGCGGTGATGGTCACCCACGACGCGCAGCTCGCTTCCTGGGCCGACCGTGTCGTGTTCCTGCGCGACGGCCGGATCGTCGACCAGACATCGTCACCTTCCGGGCCGGAGTCGCTCCTCCAGCTGCAACCCGAGCGCCGCCGATGAGCGAGCGACGCTTGCGAGCGAGCTTTAGGCATTGCGTCTCTGCATGCCCGAACGGAGTGAGGGAATGAGCGTCGCGGGGGCGGTCGGCAGCGCGCAGGTCACAGGTGGCGGCCTCGCCGCCCGGCGGGCCGTGCTGCGATGGTCGGTTCGCCTGTTCCGCCGGGAGTGGCGTCAGCAGATCATGGTCCTGGTGCTCATCACCGTCGCCGTCGCGGCCACCGTGCTGGGCGCGGCTGTCGCCGTCAACAGTCAGCCGCCGGAGAACGCCGGCTTCGGCACCGGCAATCACCTCGCGATGGTCAGTGGTACGGCGGGGCGGGTGGACGCGGAGATCGCCGGCGTCCGCCGGTCGGTTGGCGCCGTCGACGTCATCGAGAACCAACCACTGGTCACCGGCTTCGCCCAGGCCGCGCAGCTGCGGGCCCAGGAGCCCGCCGGCCCCTTCGGGCGGCCGATGCTGGCGCTGGTCAGCGGCCGCTATCCACGAGCCACCAACGAGCTGGCCGTCGCGACCGATCTCGGCAAGCTACTGCACCTGTCGATCGGTAGCCGCTGGACGAACGGGAGCCGTCGTTATCTGGTTGTCGGGACGGTCGAGAATCCGCAGAACCTGCTCGACGACTTCGCCCTCGTGCCGCCGGGCACCTTGACCGGCTCTGTGCAGGCGACCGTGCTGTTCGACGCCTCGGCCGCGACTCTGGCAGCACATCCACTCCCGGCCGGAATCCGGGCGGTGACGCCGATCCACTCGCGTGGCCTGGCACCCGAGATCATCGTGCTGGCGGTCAGCCTGGTCGGCCTGATCTTCGTCGGTCTCGTCGCCGTCGCTGGTTTCACCGTGCTCGCCCAGCGGCGGATGCCGGCGTTGGGGCTGCTGCACGCCCTCGGCGCCACCGAGCGCAACGTGGGCCTCGTCATGATCGGCAACGGACTGGTCGTCGGCGCTGTGGGCGCGCTCATGGGTGCGGCGATCGGCCTCGGCGCGTGGGCGGTCTATGTCCCACACCTCTCGACCCGTGCCCACCACCGCATCGCGTTCGGCGACCTACCATGGGCACTGGTCGCCGCCGCCATGGTGCTGTCCGTCCTGACCGCCACGCTTGCCGCCCGGTGGCCGGCCCGCAGCGCAGCCCGGATGCCTGTGGTGGCCGCACTGTCGGCGCGCCCGGTGACCCCGCGTGCGCTGCATCGTTCGGCGCTGCCCGGGACTGTTGCGCTCGTGCTCTCGGTCGTGCTGCTCGCGTTCTCCGGCGGTTGGGGCGCCGGTAACGGCCGGGCGCTGATCATGCAGTTGACCGGACTGCTCGGCGCGGCCGCGGGGTTGCTGTTGCTCGCGCCGGTCGGCGTCGCCGCGCTCGGCCGCGTCGCGCGCCGAGCGCCCTTCGCCGGCCGGATCGCCTGGCGCGACGCCGCCCGTTATCGAGCCCGATCGGGCGCCGCGCTCGCCGCGACCAGCTTCGCCGTGTTCATCGCCGTGCTGGTGACTCTGCTGACCACCGGCCGCTACGCCGATCCGGTCGACTACTTCGGGCCGAACCTGCCGGCCGACGCGCTGCTCATCCATGCCGGAGGCGGCGCCGCAGGTACTCACGCGGCGGGAGCGATCGCGACGGACCTGCACGCGACGAGCGTGTTGCCGCTGACCGACACAGACGCCGCGCTGACCCGACGGACCGCCGACGGATCGTTCCGCGGCGGTCCGGGCGACATCTACGTCGCGACTCCGGCGCTGCTCAAGCACTACGGCATCGACCCCGCGTCGGTCCGAGCCGATTCCGTGCTGCTCACCTCGCGGCCCGGCCTCGCCGACCAATCCGGTCTCGCGCTGCTCTACGGAACTCCCAACCCGAAGCGGCCCGACCCGCAGATCGCCGTCGACCCGAGGGTCCAGACGATGTCGGGGCTGCCGACTGGAACCGATGAGCCCAATCTCGTGGTCACCGCGGCCGCTGCCGCCCGCCTCGGATTGAGTCTGCGACCGAGCGGCTGGCTCGTGCAGCTGCCGACCGGTCTGACCGCGGGGCAGCTCAACTCGGCGCGGGTGCGAGCCGCCGCCGCCGGTCTGACGATCACGACCAAGACCGACGCGCCGAGTTTGACCGAGGTACGCACCTACGCGTGCGCCGCCGGCGTCCTGGTGGCGCTCGGCGTCCTTGTCCTCACCGTCGGGCTGGTGCGCGCGGAGTCGGCCCGCCACGACCAGGCGCTCAGTGCCCTGGGGGCCGGACGCCGGACACGCCGGGCGATCAGCGCCTGGACGGCCGGCTCGCTGGCTGTCCTCGCCGCCGGTTCCGGGACCGCGGTTGCTTATGTGGCGACGGTCGCGTTCTTCCGCAACCAGCTCAGCGAGCGGATGAGCAACCCGCCGGTGCTCGACCTGCTCGCCGTGCTGATCGGTCTCCCGGTGGCCGCGGCCCTCGGCGGATGGATCTTCAGTGGCCGCCGGGTCAAGCTCGTGCCGCGACCCGTCATCGGATGAGCTCCTCGCCCGCCCGTCACGGCTTCCGGGCGCGGATCGCCAGCATGATCGGAACCGGCGCCGCCTTCGTCGAGTCGCTCCGGGACGAGACCGGCATCCAGCAAGGCGTGCATCAGGTCGGGAAGCGGCCAGTGTGACGCGCCGACCTTGTCGCGCAGGCCTTGGTCGGTCCAGGACGCGGTCGTCCACGCGTTGTCGAGGTAGCCGGGCCGAATGACAACGGCGTCCGGATCGGAGCGGTCGGCGAATCCGCCGCAGAAGCAAGGGTGGACGCCCACGTGCACGAACACGCCGCCCGGACGGAGCACCCTAGCGATCTCGGTGAGGACCGTCGGGTAGTGCGGCATGTCGGTGTGTGCCATCACGGTGATCGCCGCCGGAAGCGTCGCCGACGCGAAGGGCAGGTGTTCGGCGTCGGCCTGCACGACCGCCATCCGCGGCTGTGCGTAGCGCAACATGCTGCCCGACAGATCCACGCCAAGGGGAGTCCGGCCCAGCTCTCGCACCAGAGCGGCCCATTCGCCGGTGCCGCAGCCGATCTCGAGGCAGGGACCGGAGCCGGTCTCCAGCAATGTGCGCAACGCCCGGTCGATGCCGAGCGGATGCTCGGACGAACCGCGCGACTGAGCCAGGAAGACGTGTTCGTACCAGTCCGCGATCTCGTCGTAACCGGCGGTCGGCCCCACCCCGTGATCCTAGAACCGGTCAGGCGTCGGTCCGCTCCTGATCGAGGTCAGACATCACGCGGCATCCAGGGGAACCGCCCGCGCTTCGTTGACGGCCGAGCCGAACCGGACCAGCCGGCGACCCTGGTAGGCCGCGGCGGCGAGCGCCTCGTCGCCCGGCGAGCCGCTGCCCGAAGCGTGCGCGGTGCCGTACGGGTTGCCTCCGGCGGGCGCGATGGTGGGGTCGGTGTAACCAGGGGGAACGATGATGGTTCCCCAGTGGCACATCGTGTTGTACAGGGCCATGAGGGTCGTCTCGTTGCCGCCGTGTGCATTGATCGCGGACGTGAACGCGGTGGCCGCCTTGTTCGACAGCTTGCCCTGCGCCCACAGCGGACCCGTCATGTCGATGAACTGCTTGAGCTGACTGGCGATGTTGCCGAAGCGCGTCGGCGTCCCGAAGGCGTACGCGTCGGCCCATTGGAGGTCATCGAGGCCGGCGACCGGCACGTCCTTGGTTGCTTCGACGTGCCGGCGCCAGGCAGGGTTCGCGTCGATCGCGCCGTCGGGCGCGAGTTCGGGCACCCGCAAGAGGCGTACCTCGGCGCCCTCCTTCTCGGCTCCTTCCGCGAGTGCCTGCGCGAGCGCGTGCACGTTGCCGGTTGCGGAGTAATAGACGACTGCCACCTTCAGGGCCATTCCTGCTCCTCTCAACTACACTGTATGTGTAGGACAGTTACTACACGCAGCGTGTAATTCCCTGTTCGAGAGGTTGTCAAACCGATGTCCGAACCTGGCAACGCACGTAGCCGTCGCACGCGCGCCGCGCTGCTCGACGCGACCCGAGCGCTGGTCGAGCGCGAAGGCGTGTCCTCGGCGACGATGGGTGCGGTTGCGGACCGCGCGGGGGTCACGCGACGGTCCGTCTACCTGCACTTCAAGACGCGCTCAGAACTCATCGGTGCGCTGTTCGACCATGTGGCCGAGACCGAGGGCCTTCAACAGTCGCTGGACCAGGTGTGGGCGGCCCCAACGGCGGCGGATGCCCTAGCGCGGTGGGGGGCTCACCTGGCCCGCTACCACTCGCGTGTGTTGCCCGTGGACCGGGCCTTCGCCCAGACGGCACCCGCCGACGCCGACGCTGCGGCCCATCGACGCCGGGTCCGGGCGGCGAATCTGGCCAGCTGCACCCGACTGGCCCGGCGACTCAGTGACGAAGGTGTGCTGGCCGATGACTGGAACGTGGGGGCGGCCGCGGACATGCTCTACGCCCTGACGAACAGCGACCTCGTCGAGGCGCTGCTCGTCGACCGGCGGTGGACGCAGCGTCTCTTCAGCGAGCGCATCGCCGCGCTGTTGCAGGCTACGTTCATCGGTGCCGACGACGGTGTCACTTCGTCCAACCCTCGGACAGCGATACCGGGCGGTCGGTGATCGCCTCGGGAACCACCGGCCGTCCCTCGAAGGGCGTGGACAACACGACGTGGGTGTTCAACTCCGCGTGCTCGCCGAGGCGTTCCACCAGCCCCTCGAAGTGAGCCATGGACGCCGCGCGCACTTTGAGCATCGTGCACGACGTTCCGGACAGCCGGTGGATCTCGACTATCTCGGGGAAGTCCTCGGCCCGGGTGGTCTTCAGCAGGCAGCGGCCCAGCACACAGCGCATCTGGATGAAGGCCGTGAACGGCAGTCCGGCGCGGGCCGGGTCGACGCGCGCCTGGTATCCGGCGATGACCTTCTGGTCCTCCAGCCGGCGCACCCGATCGGCCACCGCCGGCGGTGACAGTTGGACGCGGCGCGCGAGCTCGTTGTACGACAATCGCCCGTCGCCCTGGAGCTCGCTGAGGATGCGCCAGTCCGTCTGATCGAGTGGTCGTTCCATACGCAAAGCGTACGGCCGCGATCGCTTTGCGCCCGCAAACCGTGGAAGGCCAATCCAGTCGTCGCGGCCATTCATCCGGGCGGTTCGCCTGCCTAACGTGCTCAGGCATGACGAAGCTTGCGCTGGGCGGGGGCGCCGCCCTGATGAACGCAACGATGGCCGTGTCGAGCGCGACCGCGACGTTGGTCGTGGGGGATCGCCTCGATGTCGCCTGGGCCGCGCTGCCGGCCACCGCCGGCATCCTCGGCACCGGACTCGGTTCGGTCTTCGTTGCCGCGCGAATCGCGCGCGGCGGCTACCGGCGGGGTCTGCGCGCCGGATACCTCGTCGCCGTCCTGGGCAGCGCCCTGTGTGTCGCCGCCACCTGTCAGGACCGCAGTGCCGAGATGGTCGTGCTCGGCCTGGCGGCCGGACTGTTCCTGCTCGGGATGGGCAATGCCGCGGCGCAGCTCTCGCGCTACGTCGCCGCCGAACTGCAAACACCGGCTCGGCGCGCGGCGGCAATCTCCTTCGTGGTCTGGATCGCGACGACAGGCGCCGTCGGCGGTCCGCTGCTGCTCGACCCGAGCGGCCGGGGAGCCTCGACGTGCGGACTGCCCTTCGACTGCGGCCCGTTCGTGCTCGCCGGCGGGTGTGTCGTGCTGGCGCTGGTCTCGACCCTGGCGGTGCCCGGCGGTCGGCGGGCTGCGGATGTGACCGAGGCGGCGCACCGTCCGTTCGATCGCCCGTCGGCCCGGCAGGCCCTCCTGGTGATGGCGGCGGCCCAAGTGATCATGGTCGCCGTCATGACGGCCACACCCATGAACATGTTGCTGCACGGGTCGGCAACATCCGCGATCGGCGCGGTGTTGAGCGCGCACACCTTCGGCATGTTCGCGTTCTCGCCTCTGACCGGGTTCGTGGTGAGCCGATTCGGGGCGTACCGGGTGATCCGCGTGGGCCTGGTCGTCCTCGTGGTCAGTTCTGCTGCCACCACGTTCTCCAGCGGTGCCGGCCAGGCGGTTTCGCTGTTCCTGCTCGGCTACGGCTGGAACCTGTGCTTCATTGCCGGCAGCACCCTGGTCGCCGGCGACCTCGACGTCACCGACCGGCTGGCCGTCGAGGGACGCGTCGATGCCACGGTCTGGGCCTTCGCCGCCGGCGCCGGATTGCTGTCGACGATCCTGCTGTCGCTGGGCGGGGCCGGGCTGATCGCCGGCTTCGCCGCCCTCGTCGCCGTCGCCCCGTACGCCGCCTCGAAAGCGGGCTCGACCGAGTCGGTCAACGACGCGACCGTCCGGACTCCCATGCTCGGTGAGCGCTGAGCAGCGCGTGCCACAGCCGGTCACGCGACTCGGGCGGGGTTGCGTCGAAGCGAAGGTCGAACCGGTCGGCCAGCGCCTCGAACCACTCCGATCGGCGGGTGATCGGCTCGGCGGTGAAAGCATTGGCACCGATGCGCGCGAGCACCACGCCGCGGATCACATCGACGCCGGTCGCATCGCGACGCTCGGCCATCGGCACCTGCACGAACCCGGAGTCCGGTGAGGTCGACAGCCACTCGTGCTTCGCGGCGAAGTCGCCCGGCTGGGCCGGCCCGGTCGTCCACGCCATGGTCCGGAACCCCCCGGCGGGATCGTGGATGAGCTGCCAGCTCTCGTCATCCGCACGTTCGAGCCTCAGCTCGAACGGTTCCTGGAGGTAGGTGCCGGCCACGAGCGGCAGCGGCTCGTGCAGCGCGTCCCCCAGCCCGTTGTCGACGTACCAGACGGCCGACGGATTGTCGTCCGACGGCAGGTCGCGGACGGTGAGCACGAGGTGATTGCCCATCGCGTCCGGGCTGGGTTCAGCGCCCTGCACCCCGCCGACGTGCCCGTGCACGGCGTAGCCGAGGGAGCGCAGCAGCAGCCCGAGCGCACCGTTGAGGTGGTAGCAGTACCCGCCCCGACCGTCGAAGGCGATCCGCTGCGCGGCCATCACCGGGTTGATCGACCACCGCTCGCCGGCTGGTATCCAGAACGTCTCGTACGGCACCCGCTCCGCGTGGCGTTGCACGATCACCCGTAAGGCCTCGGCCGACGGCGGTCCGGCCTCGACGCCGAGCCGCGCCAGGTAGGCCGCTCGAACGGTGGGATCGAGGTCGTGTGAGGACTCGAACATGGCAATCACCAGTCAGCCGGGTGGATGAATCGAGCCGCCGGTTGGCCGAGCCACTGCGTAACGCGCACCGCGAGATCCATGTCGGCGAGGCGCGCAGTGCGCAGGTTCGTCAACCGGTTCGACGTGCAGTCGAGCTCCGCGGCCAGCCGCGCCCACGTCATGTGCCGCTGCCGGCGCTCGTCATCGAGCACGGCATGGACCTGGCTCAGGTCCCAGCGCAGCCGCCGATCAGGTCCGGCCTCGGGCAGGCGGACGTCCCCTACGTCGACGACCGCACCGGTCAGGAAATCCTCCGGCGCGCGATTGATCCACCGCAGGATGATCAGGGCGTACTGGCACGACATCGAGCCGCGCCTGGCGGTCCGGACGAGGGCGCCGGGGCACAGGGAATGATCGCCGCGCTGCGCGTTCAGCTCCGACGACTGCTGCCACAGTTCCTCGGCCAGCTCCGTCCATCCCAGCTCATGCTGCTCGCGTTGGTCGTCCAG
>NZ_JBHEMO010000134.1:0-40740 GCF_046262535.1 Jatrophihabitans sp.
TTCTTGGCCGGAGCCGCCTTCTTGGCCGGAGCCGCCTTCTTGGCCGGGGCCGCCTTCTTGGCCGGGGCCGCCTTCTTGGCCGGAGCGGCCTTCTTGGCCGGAGCGGCCTTCTTGGCCGGGGCCGCCTTCTTCGCCGGCGCCGCCTTCTTCGCCGGCGCCGCCTTCTTCGCCGGCGCCGCCTTCTTGCCGGGCACGGCCTTGGTCACGGTTGCCCTGGCCGACTTCTTCGCCGGCGCCTTGGCGGCGGCCACCGAGCGGCCGGGCGCTGACGTCGCAGCCGCCGATCCGCCGTCGGTGCCGTCGGTCGTCGCACGCGCCCGGCCCCCTGCGCCCGCTCGGCGCAGCGCCCGCCCGATACGTCCGACGCCAGCCATAAGACCCCTCTCGTCATCGGCCGCTTTTCGCGAATTCGATCGGCGCCCGCAAAGGCGGTCAATATACGAGTCCGCGAACCGCACCGCCACTCCCCGCGCCGCCGAACCCGCCTTTTTCGGGCGGCGGAGCAGGGAAACAGGCGCTTTGCCCGGCCCATTTCTTCGGGTGGCTACGATTGGTTCCAGCTCTGACGAGGACAAGTAGCGGCGGAATCCGGCCGAAGCGACCCGGGGACGGTGGAAGCCCGGGGGTACGGTCCGCCCGCGAAATCACCTCTGAGCTCCGGAAGAACGGGCGATCGCCGCAGCCCAGCCGCGGAAGAGCTCCAGTAGAACCGGAAACGAAACGAAGTGGGCCCGCGGCCGGAGGCAGGCGGCGGGTCAACGAGGGTGGTACCGCGGCGCTCAACGGCGTCGTCCCTCGAGTCCGAGCAGTCGCCCGACTCGAAGGAGCTGTACCGGTGAACGGTTACGACCCGCTGCCGCCCCACGTCGACCTCCCGGCCCTCGACTCCGAGGTCATCGCCCGCTGGGTCGAATCCGAGGTGTTCCAGCGCAGCATCGACGCCACCGCCGGCGCCCCGTCCTGGACCTTCTACGAGGGCCCGCCGACCGCGAACGGCATGCCGGGCACCCACCACGTCGAGGCCCGCGCCTTCAAGGACGTCTTCCCCCGCTACCGGACCATGAAGGGCTACCACGTCCCGCGCCGCGCGGGCTGGGACTGCCACGGCCTGCCGGTCGAGCTGGCCGTGGAGAAGGAGCTCGGCTTCACCGGCAAGCCCGACATCGAGGCGTACGGGATCGCCGAGTTCAACGCCAAGTGCCGCGAGAACGTCCAGCGCCACGTTGACGCGTTCGAGTCGATGAGCGAACGCATGGGCTACTGGGCCGACTACGAGCACGCCTACTGGACGATGAACGCCGACTACGTCGAGTCGGTGTGGTGGGCGCTGAAGCAGATCTTCGACAAGGGACTGCTCGTCGAGGACTACCGGGTCGCGCCCTACTGCCCCCGGTGCGGCACGCCGCTGTCCGACCACGAGGTCGCCCAGGGCTACGAGGACGTCACCGACCCTTCGGTCTTCGTCCGGTTCCCCCTGACGTCCGGGCCGTGGGCCGGCGTGGCCGATCTGCTGGTCTGGACCACGACCCCGTGGACGCTCGTCTCCAACACCGCGGTCGCGGTGAACCCCGAGGTCACCTACCTGGTCGCCCGCGACGGGGACGCCACGCTCGTGATCGCCGAACCGCTGCTGGCCAAGACACTCGGCGACGACGCGGAGGTGCTCGCCACCTTCCCCGGGCGCGAGATGGAGCGCTGGACCTATCAGCGGCCGTTCGAGCTCATTCCGCTCGAGGACGCCAACTTTCTGGTGCTCGCCGACTATGTCACCACCGACGACGGGTCCGGACTCGTCCACCAGGCGCCCGCCTTCGGCGCCGACGACATGGCCGTGGCCCGCGCCTACGACCTGCCCGTGGTCAAGCCGATCGCCGCCAACGGTCACTTCGAGGCCGAGATCGCTTTGGTCGGCGGGATGTTCTTCAAGGACGCCGACCTGCCGCTCGTCGACGACCTGCGGGCGCGCGGACTGCTCTTCCGCCACGTGCCGTACACGCACAGCTATCCGCACTGCTGGCGCTGCCACACGCCGCTGATGTACTACGCGCTGCCCGCCTGGTACATCCGGACGACGGCGATCAAGGAGCAATTGCTGGCCGAGAACGAGGCGACCAACTGGTATCCGGCCACCATCAAGAACGGCCGCTACGGCGACTGGCTCGACAACAACATCGACTGGTCGCTGTCGCGCGACCGCTACTGGGGCACGCCGCTCCCCATCTGGCGCAACGACGCGGACCCGACCCGGCTGCGTTGCATCGGCTCACTCGCCGAGCTGCACGAGCTGTCCGGTGTCGAGCTGGCCGATCCGCACCGTCCCTTCGTCGACGATGTGACGTTCACGCTGCCCGGTGAGGACGGCACGTACCGGCGCGTCCCGCAGGTCATCGACGGCTGGTTCGACTCCGGCTCGATGCCGTTCGCGCAGTTCGGCGCTCCGTACCGCAACGCCGATGAGGCGCAGGCGGCCTACCCGGCCGACTTCATCTGCGAGGCGATCGACCAGACCCGTGGGTGGTTCTACTCCTTGATGGCGGTCGGCACGCTGGTGTTCGACCGGTCGTCGTATCGCAACGTCGTCTGCCTCGGCCACATCCTGGCCGAGGACGGGCGCAAGATGAGCAAGCACCTCGGCAACATCCTCGAGCCGATCCCGCTGATGGATCAGCACGGCGCCGACGCGCTGCGCTGGTTCATGTTGTGCAGCGGCTCGCCGTGGTCCTCGCGCCGGGTCGGGCACAAGGTGCTGGACGAGATCGCGTCGAAGGTCATCAGGACGTACTGGTCGATCGCGTCGTTCCAGTCCCTCTACGCCCGGGCCAACGAGTGGGTTCCGGGCGCCGACGGCGAGCGCACCATGCTCGACCGATGGGCGCTGTCGGAGGTCTCCCGGGTGGCCGCTGACGTGGACGACGCATTGGAGAATTTCGACACCGCCCGGGCCGGGAAGGCGCTCAGCGGCTGCATCGACGACCTGTCGAACTGGTACGTCCGCCGTTCGCGGCGCCGCTTCTGGGACGGCGACCCGGCGGCGCTGTCGACGCTGCACGAGTGCCTCGACGTGCTGACCCGGCTGCTGGCACCGCTCATCCCCTTCGTCACCGAGCGCGTGTGGTCGGCGCTGTTCGCGGTCACCGGCGGCGTCGATTCCGTGCACCTCGCCCAGTGGCCGAGTGCCGACCCGGCCCAGGTCGACCCCGCGCTCTCCGGCCAGGTCGCCCTCGTGCGGCGGTTGGTGGAGCTCGGCCGGTCGGCGCGCGCCGACTCGAAGATGAAGACCCGCCAACCGCTCGGCCAGGCGCTGATCTCCGCGCCGGGATGGGCGACCCTGCCCGAGGACCTCAAGGACCAGGTCCGCGAAGAGCTCAATGTCGTCGCCCTGGCGAGCCTCAGCGACGCCGACGAGCTGGTCGAGCTGTCGGTGAAGGCGAACTTCCGCGAGCTGGGCCGCCGCTTCGGCAAGCGCACCCAGGCCGTCGCCGACGCGATCCAGGCGCTCGATCCGGTCGCCTTCGTCGCCGCCTACCGGGCTGGGACCGCGAGCATCGAACTGGACCGGGAGACGCTCCCGATCAGCGGCGACGAGGTGATCATCGCCGAGACGCCGCGCTCCGGCTGGGCGGTCGCCTCGGCCGGGGGCGACACCGTGGCCCTCGACCTGGAACTCACGCACGAGCTGCGGCTGGCCGGACTGGCCCGCGAGATCATCCGGCTCATCCAGGACGCCCGTAAGAACGCCGGCCTCGACGTCACCGACCGCATCCAGCTGTGGTGGCGGGTCGGCGGCTCACCCGAGCCGGCCGAGGCGATCCGCGTCCACGCGGCGCAGATCGCCGCCGAGGTGCTGGCCGTGGCCCTGCACGAGGGCGAACCGGGCGAGGAGCTCTACAGCGCAGCCGACGAGGGGCTCGGGCTGCGCGTGTGGCTGCGCAAGGCGACCGACTGACGCCGGTATGCACCCGTAACCGTCGCCAACTCGCCGGTTGCGGCGGAGTTGGCAGCGGCTACGGGTGCAAACGGCTCAGCGGTTGCGCTGGCACAGCGAGCACGGCATGAAGCCGTCCTCGACCGCCTGGTCGTACGGCACGCTCTGCGACTTCTGGCCCTTGATGATCAGACAGTCCTGCGCGTGGTAGCGCGGCCGGCCGTCAACTACCCACACCCGCCGCGCGCTGCCTGATGCCGCGCCGGACGCGATGGGCTCGACGGCGACCGCCGCGCCGACGGCGACGAGCTCGGGCTCCGGCGCCCGCTGCGGCTCCGGCTTGGGCTCGGGCGCAGCTGCGACCACCGGCTCGGGCTCGGGCTGCGGTTCCGGTTCGGGCTCGGGTTCCGGTTCGGGCTCGGGCTCGGGTTCCGGCTCGGGCTCGGGCTCGGGTTCCGGCTCGGGCTCGGGTTCCGGCTCGGGCTCGGGCTCCGGCTCCGGCTCCGGCTCCGGTTCGGGCTCGGCCGCGACCACCGGCTCCGGCTCCGGCTCGAGCTCCGGCTCGAGCGGGACTTCGGTTGCCGGCGCGGCGGCGGCCGCGACGGGCAGGCACACCGGGCACGGCGCAAAGCCGTCCTCGACCGCCTGCTCGAACGGCACCGGCTCGTCGTCGAGGCCGACCAGGAGCTCGCACCCCTGCAGGTGGTAGTCCGGGTAGCCGTCGACGACCCAGACGTCCTGGTTCGTGAGGTCGGGCGCACCTCCGATCAGCGCGGTCTCGGCCTCAGGCTCGGGTTCGCCCGACGGTGCGCCGGACGCACCAGTGACGGCCGCGGTCAGCGCGAGGTGGGGTTCGCAGATCTCGCAGGGCTGGAAGTCGTCCTCCACGGCCTGGTCGAACGGGATCGCCACGGCGTCCAGTCCCGCCAGCTCGCGGCAACCGGCCAGGTGGAAGTCCGGGTACCCGTCGGCCACCCACACCTCGAGCCCGGTGGCGTCGGAGACATCGGAGAATGCGGCAGCCGGGCGGTCGGTTTGAGCGACGGCCGGCTCCGGCTCCGCCGCAAATTCCGGCTCGGGCTCCGCCACCAGTTCCGGCGCGAGCTCGGGCTCGAGTTCCGGCTCCAGTTCCAGCTCGGGTTCCGGGGGGCCCTGCGGTGCCTCGGACGCCTCGGGGTCGCACACCCGGCAGGCGGCGAAGCCGTCCTCCACCGCCTGGTCGTGCGGGACCGGCTCGGAGTCCAGCCCGATGAGTTCCGGGCACCCCGCGCGGTGATAGTCGGGGAAGCCGTCGACGACCCAGACGTCGGCGGAATCTCCGGCCGGTGCGGTACCGGCCGGCCCGAGCTCGGCGGTCGAAGCACCGACTGGCTCGAGTTCCGGTTCGACGTCGGCGGCAGCGACCGGCTCGGGCTCCGGACGGTCGTCGGGCGCGACGGCGGCTTCTGGCTCACAGGTTGCGCACGGTGCGAAGCCGTCCTCCACCGCCTGATCGTGCGGCACTGCCACGGCGTCCAGCCCGGCGAGTTGCCGGCAGCCCGCGCGGTGGTAGTCGGGGAAGCCGTCGACGACCCACACCTGAGCCCCAGCGAAAGCCACCGCGACGTCCTCGGCCGGCTCGTCGGCCGCCGGTGCGGCCGCAGGCACGTCTTCGGGCGCGACATCGACCTCGGTGTCGGGCCGGCAGATCGCGCAGGCCTGGAAGCCGTCCTCGAGCGCCTGGTCGTACGGGACCGGCTGGGAGTCGAGGCCGTTGAGTTCGTGGCAGCCGGCGAGGTGGTAATCCGGGTAGCCGTCGGCGACCCACACTTCCCGACCGGTTGACCGATCAGCCGCGAGCGGCTCGAACGCCGTCGTCGCCCCGTGCTCGAACTTCGTCATGGACACCGCGGGCTCGGGCTCCAGCACCGCCGGCGCACGCTCGGCCACCGCGGGCTCGGGCTCGGCCGCCGCGGCCTCGGGCGCGGCGAGGTCGGCGGCGATCGCGGCGTCGGGTGTGCAGACGGTGCACGGCTCGAAACCGTCCTCGATCGCCTGGTCGTAGGGGACCGGCTCGGACGGCAGGCCGACGAGCGCTGTGCAGTCCTCGACGTGGTACTCCGGGTGGCCGTCGACGACCCAGACCCGGCGGATCGTCGCGGCGAGCACGGGTGCGCTCACCGGAGCGACGGGCACCCCGGCGAACTCGATGTCAGGGTTGCAGACGACGCACGGCTGGAAACCGTCCTCGACCGCCTGGTCGTACGGGATGGGCTCGGCCTCAAGGCCCTCGAGCTCGCCGCAGCCGGCGTGGTGGTACTCGGGGTATCCGTCGGCCACCCACACGTCGCGTGCGGACGATCCAGCGCCCCCGACGGACGGCCCAGCCGGCACGGCGGCGGCTTCGGCCCGCCGGCAGACCGGGCACGGCTCGAAGCCGTCCTCGACGGCTTGGCTCAGCGGGATCGGCTCGGCGCTGCGACCGACGAGCGTCAGGCAACCCTCGTCGTGGAACTCCGGGCTGCCGTCGACGACCCAGACCTCGGCAGCGGAACTGGCCGGCGGCTCGAAAGCCTCCGCCGCCGGACCACCGACCGGTGAACAGCTCGGGCACGGCGTGAATCCGTCCTCGATCGCCTGGGTGAGCGGGATCGGCTCGGGATCGAGGTCGGCGAGCAGGGCGCAGCCGAGCCGGTGGTACTCCGGCCGGCCGTCGACGACCATCACTTGGTCGGCCGGCCCGGTCGCGGCGAGCGCGGCGGACTCACTTGGCGAGTCCGGCGCCGACTCGGCCGCAGCCTTGCGGCGGCGTCCCCTCATGCGGCCAGCGTCCTTGTCACTTTTTTCCGCCCTGTCCGCTCTGTTACCACGTGCCATATGTGCCCGGCGCTCCTTGATCGTGCCCCACGAACGGTACAAAACCGCTGCCGCCAGCACGGTAGCGACGATCGAAGCGATGAGCCACGCGACGCTCGCGTACGCCAGGCCGATTATCACCGCCACCACGGCGAAGATCAGCAGACCAATCAGCACCACGGCGCTTCACTCCCCGAACCGGACGGGCACAGCATCGGTCGGACGCCCTGCGGGCCGACCGGCTGCACGTTCGTGCTTTGCCTGTCGTCGATGCGCCGGATCAACCCTGTTGCGCGTCGACGAACTCGCCCGTCGAGTTGGCGGCGTCGGTCTTGCCCGTCGCGTCCAGGTCGCGCAGTTGCGATTCGAGGTAGCTCTTGAGCCGGGTGCGGTACTCCCGCTCGAAGGTGCGAAGTTCCTCGACCCGCCGCTCGAGGGCGGCCTTGCGCTGCTCGAACTGGGCAGTGATCGTTGCGGCCCGCTGTTCGGCGTCCTGCACCGCCTGGGTCGCCCGCGCCGAGCTCTCCTCTTGCAGCTGGCGGGCCCGGCTCTCGGCGTCGGCGAGCTGACGGCTCGTCTTCTCGTTCGTCGCGGCGATCATCGCCTCGGCACTGCTCTGGGCCTCGGTCACGAGGCGCTCGGCCTCGGCCTTCGACTGGGCCAGGTGCTGGTCGGCCGTCTGCTGGGCGAGCGCGAGCATCTGGACCGCCTGCGCGTGGTGCTCGCTCGGGGCGTTGGCGTCGCGGGTGGCCGCGGGGGGTGTCCGCTGGGCGGCGGCCAGGTTCTGCTGGGCCTGCTCGAGTTGCTTGCGGTTCTCCCCGAGCTGGCGCTCGGTCTGGGCGAGCTGCTGCTGCAGCTGGACGATCTGCTGCTGCGCGCCGTTCTTGCTCTGACTGATCGTCCGCTCCAACTCCGCGATCCGGCTCTGCAGGCGGGCGTTCTCCTCACGGGCGGCGTTCAGCTCGGCACCGTCGTCGCCCTGGGCGGCGGGCGCCGGGGCGGGCTGGCCTGAACCGATCCGGGCCCGGAGGTCGTTGTTCTCCTCGATGAGGCGCGACAGCTCGACCTCGACGATGTCGAGGAAGGCATCGACCTCTTCCTCGTCGTATCCCCGCTTACCGATGGGCGGCTTCTTGAAGGCGACGTTGTGTACTTCAGCAGGGGTCAACGGCATTCGGTCACCTCAGTGGCTCGTCGCATGCCGGTCACGCCGGCGGGCTGTGGTGCGGTGGTCATTGTGCACAAGATTCACGGTGTTGCTCGATCCTAGGGAACGCCCTACCCGAACGTCAGGGCAACCTGGCGCAACGCGATGAGCACGATGAGCAGGATGATGACGCTCAAGTCGAGGCTCACAGTACCGAGCTGGAGCGGCGGCACCAATTTACGCAGCAGGCGGATCGGCGGATCTGTCGCGACATAGACGAGCTCGACCCCGACGGCGGCGGCACCGGCCGGCCGCCAGGCGCGGGCGAACTGCCGGGTCCAGTCGACCACCAGTCGGGCCAGAATGAGGATTATGTAGACATAAATCGCGTATCCGATGACGCCCCACAACAGCGCCATCGGTCACCACCCTCCCCATCCAAAGCCGGCTGCCTCCCCAACGTGTCACCAGCCTAGTGAGTGCCGCTGGCCCAGTGAGTTGGCGCTGGGAGCCGCAGGCGACAGCGGCACCGCAACGCAAGGCTGGTTCGCGACAACAGCAGTGAATCCCGGGGAGGCGGGCTAGCTCAGCTCTGGTTGAAGAAGCCGCTTTCGATGCGGGCCTTGTCCTGCGCCGTCACGCTCACATTGTGCGGGCTGAGCAGGAAGACCTTGGCCGTGACCCGCTCGATGCGACCGTGCAGCCCGAAGGTGAGCCCCGCCGCGAAGTCGACGAGACGCTTGGCGTCGGCATCGTCCATGTCGGACAGGTTCATGATCACCGGGGTGCTCTTGCGGAAGTGCTCGCCGATCGTCCGCGCCTCGTTGTAGGTGCGCGGGTGCAGCGCGGTGATCTGGTACGTCGGTTGCGAGGACGGCACGAACTCGTCGGCGTACTGGCCCGCCTTGTCCTCGCCGTACTCGCGCCCGTAGGACGATTCGACGTGCGCGGACTCGCGCGGGTAGCGCTGCTCGGCGTAATCGTCGCGGCGGGCCGGCGCCCGTTCGGTCGTCTGCCCGTAACCGTCGGCATCTGAGTACTCGTCGTCCTCGACGAGACCGAGATAGACGCCCATGCGGTGCATCGCTCCGGGCATTGCTCCTCCAGAACTTCGGGATCGTTGTACCCGGACGCTAGCCGACAACGGGGCTTCGACGTCCGAGCAACGCCGATCCGACACGCACGTGTGTTGATCCGTGTCGGACGGCCGCTTCGAGGTCCTCGCTCATTCCCGCCGAGATGGCGTCGGCCTTCGGGTGCGCCGCCCGCAGGGCGTGCGACACGTCGGCCAGCCGGGCGAAGGCGGAGTCCGGGTCGGCGCCGAGCGGCGGTACCGCCATCACGCCCCGCAGCCGTAGCTGTGGACGTTCAGCGACGGCGTCCGCGAGCTCGGCGACGCCGGCGGCGGGAACCCCGCCGCGGTCGGGATCGCCGTCGAGGCTGACCTGGACGAACACGTCGAGCGGTGTGGGCCGCGATTCGGCAACCGCCGCATCGGCCAGTGCCCGGATCAGCTTCCGACGGTCGACCGAGTGCACGGCGTGGGCGTAGGACACGACACTGCGCGCCTTGTTCGTCTGCAACCGCCCGACGAGATGCCACCGCAGCTCGACCGGCGGATACGGCGGGCCGGCCAGCTCGGCGATCTTGGCCCGGGCCTCCTGGTCCTTGCTCTCGCCCACGTCGGTGACGCCGATCCGGGCCAGGGTGGCGATGTCGGAAGCGGGGCGCGTCTTCGACACGGCAACGAGGGTCACCGACGACGGGTCGCGCCCGGCGTCGGCACAGGCCGCCGCGATACGCGCGCGCACGGCGCCCAGCGCGGTGACCAGCTCGGCCCGGCGGCGTTCGTCGTCCCCACCAGCCGACACGGCCGCTACTTCAGGAAGTCCGGGACGTCCAGCTCGTCGTCGATGGTCACCGGGGTGGATCGGGCCACCCCGTTGGTCACGGGCACGGAGTACTGGTCGGCCGGATCCGGCTCGGCGGCCGGACGCGGCTGTGGCAACGGCGACGGCGCCGGCTGCGTCAAGCGCGTCGTCGCCGCCGGCTCGCGCCGGATGTCGACCTTCTTGTAGGGCAGCTGACCGCTGTCGAACCCGGCGGCGATGACGGTCACCTTCACTTCGTCACCGAGCGTGTCGTCGATGACCGCGCCGAAGATGATGTTGGCGTCCGGGTGCGCCGCCTCGGCAACCAGCGAGGCGGCCTCGTTGATCTCGAACAGGCCGAGGTCCGAGCCACCGTAGATGGACAGCAGGACGCCGTGCGCGCCCTCCATGCTCGCCTCGAGCAAGGGGCTGGCGATGGCGATCTCCGCGGCCTGGCGGGCCCGGTTGTCGCCGCGGGCCGCGCCGATACCCATCAGCGCCGAGCCGGCACCGCTCATCACGCTCTTCACGTCGGCGAAGTCGAGGTTGATCAGCCCCGGCGTCGTGATCAGGTCGGTGATGCCCTGGACGCCGGAGAGCAGCACCTGGTCGGCCGCGCGGAACGCGTCCATGACCGACACGTTGTGCTCACTGATCTGCAGCAGCCGGTCGTTGGGAATGACGATCAGCGTGTCGCACTCGGCGCGCAGCGCGTCGATGCCGTCGTCGGCCTGGGTGGCGCGCCGCTTGCCCTCGAAGCTGAACGGCCGGGTCACCACGCCGATGGTCAGGGCGCCGAGTTTGCGCGCGATGCTGGCCACGACCGGCGCCCCGCCGGTTCCGGTGCCGCCACCCTCGCCCGCCGTGACGAAGACCATGTCGGCGCCCTTGAGGACCTCTTCGATCTCGTCGCGGTTGTCCTCGGCGGCCTTGCGCCCGACATCGGGCTGCGCGCCGGCACCGAGCCCGCGGGTGAGCTCCCGGCCGACGTCGAGCTTGACGTCGGCGTCGCTCATCAACAGGGCCTGGGCGTCGGTGTTGACGGCGATGAACTCGACCCCTTTGAGGCCGACCTCGATCATCCGGTTCACGGCGTTCACGCCGCCGCCGCCGACGCCGACGACCTTGATGACCGCCAGGTAGTTGTGCGGTGCTGTCATGGTGGGAGCTCCTACCTCAATGGCTGGTCGTGCCGGATAGCTGTTCGGTGTGCGCGGGCTGATCGATGGCAAGCGGGCCGGGAAACCCTCACCCTCAAGTAGACGCTTAATGTTATGTCAACCTGGGATGTTGTTGCCGAAGTTAGAACTTCGACGCAGCGATCCGGTGCAGGCGCGCCGTGCGACACGCCGACTTATCGCGTGAACGGCAGGTCCGGGTCGGTGACATCGATCTGCGAGCTGCCGTGCCTGAGCAGCAGCGGCAGCAGCCGTGCCTTGTCCGTGGTCCGGGAGTCGCTCCCCCACTGCACGACCCGGCCGCGGGTCAGGACGAGCGTGATCGCTGCCGGGTTCAACGCCTCGATCGAGCGGACCTGCGTGCGCACCGAAGCCGGCAAGGCGGCCGCGACGGCGGCCACCGCTTCCCCGGTGGGCCGCGCGTCGGCCCCGGTCGGAATCACGAACCTCGGCAACCCTTCGGGCACCGCGGCCACGGCGCGGTACTGCGCCCCCGTGCGGTCGACCAGCACGCTGCGGCTCGAGGAGCGCACGTAGCCGACCGGCTGTCGCTCGGTCACGGTGATCACGACGGTGGACGGGAAGGAGGTGCTGACGTGCGCCGACGCGACCGCGGCCAGCTTCTCGACCCGACGGCTGACGGCGAGGGTGTCGATGCGGACCAGTGGCGTCCCGGAGCTGATGTGCGCGGCGTCGCGCACCTGCGCGGCGGTCAAGAAGTGCGTGCCGCGAACGTCGACCGACCGGGCTCCGAATACGGAGCTGAAGGCCACCAACCACGTGGCGACAACTGCGACGACGACCGTGGCCCCCACGACGGCGAGCGCAGGCCGACGGCGGTCCGGTCGCGGAGGCTCCTCGTCGTCGTCGGTGTCGCGCAGGTACCTCGTCGTCGTGGTCACGGTTGCGCCCGGTCGGGCTGGCGCGCACAGGCGTCGCGGATCACGTCGCAGAGCAGGTAGACGTTGCCGATGCCCATCGTGATGACGAGGTCGCCCGGACGGGCCAGTTCGGCAATGCGCTCCGGTACCGCGTCATAGCGCGGTTCGTAGATCACCTGGTCGGCCGGCAGCTCGATCAGGTCGCTGATTGTCGCGCCGGTGACGCCGGGGATCGGCTCTTCGCGAGCCGGGAAGATGTCCATGACGACCGCGACGTGCGCGATGGAGAGGGCCTGGGCGAACTCCCGGGCGAAGGTCTGGGTGCGG
Organism: Jatrophihabitans sp.; assembly: GCF_046262535.1. GTDB lineage: Bacteria > Actinomycetota > Actinomycetes > Mycobacteriales > Jatrophihabitantaceae > Jatrophihabitans. The sequence goes on from NZ_JBHEMO010000134.1 coordinate 12,165, forward strand.
CTGTAGGTGCCGGGCTGGAACACCGCGATCAGCCGGCCGGTTGCGGCGAGCGCCAGCTTGGCCGCCGAGAGGGACGCCGCGATCTCGGTGGGGTGGTGCGCGTAGTCGTCGTAGACCCGCACGCCGCCGCCTTCGCCGTGAGATTCGAATCGCCGATGAACGCCACCGAACGCGGCCCAGGACCAGATGGCGACGTCGACGTCGAGCCCGAGATGCTCGGACAGGATGAGCGCGGCGGCGGCGTTCAACGCCATGTGGGCGCCGATGAGCGCACCAACCCGTACGCGACGGACTCCGACGCCCGGCCCGCTGACCGTGAACTCGACCGAGTCCGCCCACGTGGCGATGTCGGACACGCGCACGTCGGCGTCCTCGCCGGTGCCGTACGTGCGCACGAGGCGCCCGGTGGCCCGGGCGTAGTCTGCCATGCGACGCGCGCCGGCGTCGTCGGCACAGGTCAGCAGCAGGCCGTCCTGATCGATGCGGTCGACGAACAGCTCGAACGCATGGAAGATGCCCTCGAGGTCGCCGTGATTCTCCAGGTGATCGGCTTCGACGTTCGTGATCACCGCCGCGGACGGCCGGGTGAGCAGGAACGATCCGTCGCTCTCGTCCGCCTCGACGACGGCGAACGGTCCGCTGCCGAGATGGGCGTTCTTCCCCGTCTCGTACAGATTCCCGCCGATGGCGAAGGACGGGTCGGCGCCGCACGCCTGCGCGGCGACGACCAGCAGCGACGTCGTCGACGTCTTGCCGTGCGTTCCCGCGACGGCCACGCAGCGCTTGTCCTCCAGGGCCGACGCGAGCGCGGCCGCGCGGCGCAGCACCGGCATCCCGCTGTCGCGGGCGGCGGCGAACTCCGGGTGCTTCGGACTGATCGCCGTCGTGTAGACGAACGTGTCGACGCCGTCGAGGTGAGCCGGCGAGTGCCCGATGTGCACGGTCGCGCCCAGTGCTCGCAGGCCGGCCACGGTGATCGAGTCGCGCGCCTCGCAGCCGCTCACCTCGAGCCCGCGCTCCACCAGGATGCGCGCCAGTGCCGACATGCCGGATCCGGCGATTCCCATGATGTGGACGCGGCCGAGACCGGCAAGGGGCGGGACGACGTCGGTGGCGGCGCTGCGGACGAGCGCCGCACCCGGAGCCGCCCAGTCGTCAGGCCGGTCCCCCGCGTGGTCGGACGTCGGAGGGATCATCCCGCTCGCTCCCGACGGCGTTCGGCTACCAGGGCGAGGACCTGCCGGGCGAGGACGACGTCGGCGTCGCGGGCGCCGGACCGTGAGGCCGCCGCGGACATCTGCGCGATCCGCCCGGGATCGGTCATGATCGGCAGCAGGTTCGCCTCCACCCAGGCCGACGTGAACTGGTCGTTGTCGACGATAACCGCGGCGCCGGCGGCGGCGAGCGGCTCGGCGTTGAGGCGCTGCTCACCACCGCGCAGCGGCAGCGGGACGAAGACCGCCGGCAGGCCGACGGCGCCGAGCTCCGCGCAGGTCATCGCACCCGATCGGCACACGACGAAGTCCGCCGCGGCATACGCGTACTGCATCTCGCCGACGAACGGCACCACGACATACGGCGGCGAGCCGGGCGCGACGTCGACGACGTTGGCCGGCCCTACGATGTGCAGCACCTGCACGCCGGCGGCGCGCAGGGCCGGCGCGGCACCGGCGACAGCGGTGTTGATCGCCTGCGCGCCCTGCGAACCGCCAGTGACCATCAGCACCGGCGCCTCGAGCTCGAGACCGAACCGGGCCCGCGCCTCGGCGCGGAGCGCTGCCCGGTCGAGATCGGCGATCGCCGGCCGCAGCGGAATACCTACCGGCGTGGCATGCGCGAGCTTCACGCTCGGCGATGCGGTGAACACGTGCGTCGTGAGCCGAGCCGCGACCCGGTTGGCGACGCCCGCCCGAGCGTTCGCCTCGTGCACCACGATCGGGATGCGCCGGCGCCGTGCGGCGAGGTAGGCCGGCATGGCGACGTAACCACCGAACCCGACGACGACCTCGGCCCGGACGCGGTCGAGCACCGCTCCGGCCGCCCGCACCGAATCTCGCAGCCGCGCCGGAGTGGCGAGGAGCGCCCGGTTGAGCTTGCGTTGCAGAGGCACCGGCGGAATCAACTCGAGCGGGTAGCCGCGCGCCGGGATCAACGTGGTGTCCAGTCCGCGAACCGTGCCTAGTGCGGTGATCTCGGCGGTCGGCGCGAGGCGGTGAACGGCGTCGGCGAAGTTCATCGCCGGCTCGATGTGCCCGGCCGAGTGACCGCCGGCGAGAACGACCCTCACGGCCGGCCCGGCGTGAGCTTTGGGCCGCTCGCTTCGCTCGGGGCCGGCGCTCACGCCACTCCCCGCTTCGCTCGGGCCGCGCCGCGGCCGGCGCGCTCTTCGCGCGAGCGCTCATCGCTCTGGCGGTTACGGCGCGGCGGGCTTGCCGCGTTGACCCTGTTCCGACCGCCCGGCGGCGGGCTGGCCCTGCGCTTCTTCGGGGGGACGTAGGCGCAGGGGACGGGGATGGCGCACCAGCGTTCCAGGCGGGTGCGGGTTCCGCGGCGTTCGGCCCGGCGGGCCGCGGTCACCGCGGCCGACTCGTGCCGGGCGAAGGACACGAGCATGCCCAGCACGAAGAAGGTGATCAACAGCGACGTCCCGCCCGCGGAGATCAACGGCAGCGGGATACCGGTGACCGGCAGCAGACCGCTGACGTAACCGATGTTGATGACGGCCTGACCGCACAGCCAGATCGTGGCGCCGCCCGCGGCGAGGCGGACGAAGGGATCGGCGCTGCGGCGCACGATCCGCATGCCGGCGTAGGCGAACAGGCCGAACAGGCCCAGGACGGCCAGACAGCCGATGAGACCGAGTTCCTCGCCGATGATCGCGAAGACGTAGTCGGAGTTCGCGTTCGGTACCCACCCGTACTTCGACGTCCCTTGGCCCAACCCGACCCCGACCAGCCCGCCGGAAGCAAGCGCGTACAAACCCTCGACCGTGTGATAGCCGCTGCCCTTGCGATCCTCGAACGGGTGCAGGAACGTCGTCAGCCGCTGCAGGCGGTACGGCGCAGAAACGGCGAACACCGCGATCGCGCCGACGACCAGGCCCAGCACGGTCGCGAAGTAGTGCAGTGGCATGCCGATCATCCAGAGCAGACCCAGCAGGACGAGCATGAAGCAGCACGTCGTCCCGAGGTCCGGCTCGGCCATCACGAGCAGGCTGACGAGGGCGAAGCCGGGCAGCAGCGGCACGAACAGGTGCCGGGCGCGACGAAGCGTGCCGAGCTGCTGCTTGCGGGCAAGGAGGTCGGCGCCCCAGAGCAGCATCCCGACCTTGGCGAGCTCCGACGGCTGCAGCTGCAACGGGCCGAGATCAATCCAGCGCCGCGCGCCGTAGACGCCGACGCCGATGCCGGGGATCAACACGGCGACGAGCGCGATCATGGACACGACGAGGACCGGATAGCTCAGTACGCGGATCGCGCGGGGCGACAGCCGCACCGCGAACCAGAACACGAACAGGCCGATCGCGATGAACTCGGCTTCCTTCACCGACTGGCTCCAGATCGAGCCCGCACCGTTGTTGTCGTGCGCCGCCGCGATCGTGGTGGACACCGCCATCAGCACGCCGAAACCGAGCAGTCCCACCGAGGCGAGCAGCAACAGCTGCAGCGACGCGTAGGGCCGGTCGAGGAACCGCTGGGCCGGCTCGTCGCGATTCAGCCGTGCGCGTACGCCGGACAGCAGGGCGTTGGTCATGTCGTCTGCTCCCGCGCGGCGTCGGCGAAGGCATCTCCGCGCGCGGCGTAGCCGCTGAACATGTCGTAGGACGCGGCGGCGGGTGCGAGCAGCACGGTGTCGCCGGGACGCGCGAGTCCGGCCGCGGCGTGCACCACCTCGGTCATCGCACCATCGTCGGTGCTGTCGACCGTGATCACGGGGACGTCGGGCGCGTGTCGTGCGAGGGCCGCGGCAACTAGAGCCCGATCGGCTCCGAGCAGCACCACGCCGGCCAGGCGGTCGGCGACAGTGGCGACCAGGTCGGACACGTCGACGCCCTTGAGCTGGCCGCCGGCCACCCACACGATGCGCGGATAGCCGCGCAACGACGCCTGGGCGGCATGCGGGTTCGTCGCCTTGCTGTCGTCCACCCATGTCACGCCGTCGGCGACGTGGACGACCTGGTTGCGGTGCGGGTCCGGGACGAAGGTGCGCAACCCCTCGTCGACAACCCGTGGCGCGACACCGCGGGCGCGGGCGAGGGCGGCGGCCGCCAGAGCGTTGGCGACGTTATGGGCACCGGACGGACGGACCGCGTCCACCTCGGCGAGCGGTACCCGATCGTCGCCGAACGCCCGCGAGACCAGCCGGCCGTTCGCGACTCCGAGCTGCCCGTCGCGCGGCTCGCCCAGGGTGAAGCTGACACCGCCGGGCGCGAACAGTGCGGTGACGCGCGGGTCGTCGGCGTTGGCCACGGCGACGTCGCCGTCCCACACCGCTGTCTTGGCCTGCTCGTACGCCTCCATCGAGCCGTGCCAGTCGAGGTGATCGGGGGCGAGGTTGAGCAGGACGCCGGCGCGCGGGCGGATCGTGGACGACCAGTACAACTGGTAGCTCGATGCCTCGACGGCCAGGACGTCGTACGGAACGGCTGCGACGACGGCATCGATGATCGACACCCCGACGTTGCCCACGGCGAGCGCCCGCAGCCCGTCGGCGCGAAGCATCGACTCGAGCATCCGGACGGTGGTCGTCTTGCCGTTCGTGCCGGTGACGACCAGCCAGTCGGCCGCGGCCGGGCCGCGCAGTCGCCACGCGAACTCCAGCTCGCCGATCACCTCGATCCCGCGCGCCGTCGCGTCGGCGAACAGCGGATGACGCGGCGGCCAACCAGGTGACGTGACGACCAGGGCCGTGTCCGCCGGCACCGAGTCGAGCGGGCCGGCGAACTCGGCGCCGGCCGCGATCAGCTCGTCGAGGCCGGCCGGCCGGTCGCGATCGGTGAGCCGGACGGCGGCGCCACGGGCCAGCAGCGCCCGCGCCGCGGCCTGGCCGGCGAAGCGGGCCCCGCAGACCAGCACGGCGCTGCCGGACAGGTCCGGCAGCCGGTCAGCCATTGCCGATGAAGTCGGCGTAGAACAGGCCCATCCCGAAGGCCACGGCCATCCCGCCCATGATCCAGAAGCGCACGATGATCGTGCTCGGATCCCAGCCCAGGAGCTCGAAATGGTGGTGGAGGGGCGCCATCCGGAATATTCGCCGACCGGTGCCCGTGCGTATCCGGGTGACCTTGAACCAGCCGGTCTGCAGGATCGACGACACGGTGATCGCGGCGAAGAGGCCGCCGAGCGCGATGAGCAGCAACTCGGTGCGGGTCAGGATCGCCAGTCCACCCATCAGGCCGCCCAGGGCGAGCGACCCGGTGTCGCCCATGAAGATCTGCGCCGGTGAGGCGTTCCACCAGAGGAAGCCGAAGCACGCGCTCATCGCCGACGCCGCGACGAGGGCCAGGTCGAGGGAGTCCCGCACCTGGTAGCAGCCGCCGACGGGGTTGTTGCCACACGGATTGCGGAACTGCAGGAACGAGATGAGTGTGAACGCGCCGAACACCATCGCCGCTGCCCCGGCGGCCAGCCCGTCCAAGCCGTCGGTGAGGTTCACTGCGTTGGAGGTTGCGGAGATGATCAGGTAGGCGAGGATCACGAATCCCACCGACCCGAATCCGATCGCGGCGATGTCGCGCACGAACGACAGGTGGGTGGACGCCGGGGCGTCGCCGAACTTGTTCGGCCAGTGCAGGGCGAGGATCGCGAACGCGACGGTGACGAGAAGCTGGCCGGTGAACTTCGCCCGGGCCCGCAGCCCGAGGCTGCGCTGGCGACGGATCTTGATGAGGTCGTCGACGAAACCGACCGCACCGAGGCCGACCATCAGGAACAGGGCGAGCAGGCCCGAGGCAGTGGGCCCCCCGCCGCCCCGGACGGCGATGATGATGTGCGCAAGGGCGTAGCCGATCACGGTCGACCCGATGATCGCGACGCCGCCCATCGTCGGCGTCCCGCGCTTGACCAGGTGGGTCTGCGGGCCGTCGATCCGGATCTCCTGGCCGAACCCGCGGCGGCGGAAGTACACGACCACCATCGGGGTGCACAGGATCGACGTCAGCAGCGCGAACACCGCGGCGATGAGGATGGTCTTCACGCCTCGTCGCCTCCGCTCGTGCTCGTCGCGCCTGATGCAACGCCGGCTGCCGCATCGTCGACGAGAGCTAGGGCAACCCGTTCCAGACTCGCCGCCCGGGACGCCTTGACCAGCACCACATCGCCGTTGTGCAACTCGCTGCGCAACAGAGCAACGGCCGCGTCGACGTCGGCCACCCAACTCGATTCGCCGTCCTCCGAGCCTTCCAGAGCGGCTCCGAGCTGGATCGGGCGGGCCTGCTCCCCGACTGCGATCACCCGCGAAATGTGCAGGCGGCCGGCCAGCCGGCCGATCGCATCGTGCTCGGCCGGAGCGTCCGGCCCGAGCTCGGCCATCTCACCGAGGACGGCGAACGACCGCCCGCCGCCCGGGCGCCGGCTGCGGGCGACGGCCGCCAGCGTGTTCAGCGCCGCTCGCATCGACTCGGGGTTGGCGTTGTAGGCGTCGTTGATGATCAGCACGCCGTCACGCCGGTCGGTGACCTCCATCCGCCAGCGACTTGCGGCTGTCGCGGCGCTGAGCGCAGCAGCGACGTCGAGCAGGGACAGTCCGCACTCCAGCGCCACCGCTGCGGCCGCGAGCGCGTTGCCGACGTGGTGGGCGCCGACCAGACGCAGCAGCACCGCGGCCTGCCCAGCCGGCGCGACCAGGGTGAAGGACGGCCGGCCGAGCTCGTCCAGAGCGACGCCTTCTGCGCGGACGTCGGCTGTCGGCGCCTCGCCGACGGTCACGATCCGCGCGCGGGTCCGGGCCGCCATCGCTGCAACCAGCTTGTCGTCGGCATTCAGGATCGCGACACCGTCGGGCGGCAGCGCCTCGACGAGCTCGCCCTTCGCCTGGGCGATGGCCTCCCGCGAGCCGAACTCGCCCAGGTGCGCACTGCCGACGTTGAGGACGACGCCGATGCGGGGCGGCGCGATCTCGGTGAGGTACCGGATGTGGCCGATGCCGCGCGCGCTGTTCTCGAGGACCAGGTATCGGGTGTCCCGCGTGGCCCGCAACACCGTGTAGGGGTGCCCCAGCTCGTTGTTGAACGAGCCCGGGGGCGCGACGGTCGGTCCGGCGGTCCCCAGCACCTGCGCCAAGAGGTCCTTCGTGGAGGTCTTGCCGGATGAGCCGGTCACCCCGATCACCGTGACGTCCGGCAGCCGCTCGAGCACCGCTGTCGCGAGCGCGGCCAGGGCGGCGAACCCGTCCTCCACGAGGATCGACGGCCCCGCGACCTCACGGGTGACGATGCTGGCCACCGCTCCGTTCGCGACGGCGGTCGCGGCGAAGTCGTGGCCGTCGACCCGCTCGCCGGCAATGGCGAGGAAGAGGCCGCCCTCGGTCACGGCGCGCGAGTCGAACTCGACCGATCCGGTGACCGGTACGGACGGGTCGGCGCCGGCCAACCGTCCGCCGACGATGGCCGCAACCTCGCCCAGCGCCAGCTCGATCATCGGGCGGTCCCGAGGGCCGCCCGCAGCACGATCCGGTCGTCGAACGGGTGGACTACGCCCGCGATCTCCTGCCCGGTCTCGTGACCCTTGCCGGCGACGAGGACGGTGTCCCCCGCGCCGGCGGCAACCACGGCGGCGGTGATGGCCTCGGCGCGATCCCCGATCTCGGTCACCTGACCGCGCTCGGCCACCGGCACGGATTTCACGCCCTCGAGCATGGCCCGCCGGATCGCGGCCGGATCTTCCGACCGCGGGTTGTCGTCAGTGACGATGAGCAGGTCGGCATCGCGGGCGGCGATGGCGCCCATGTGCGGCCGCTTGCCGCGGTCCCGGTCCCCGCCGCAGCCGAGGACGACGATGAGCCGGCCCTTGGTCAGTGGCCGCAGGGCGCGCAAAGCGCCCTCCACCGCCGCCGGCTTGTGGCTGTAGTCGACGACGGCCAGGAACGGCTGCCCGGCATCGATGCGTTCCATCCGCCCGGGCACCGACGCCCGCGCGATGGCCGGCGCGGCCGCCGCCGGGTCGACACCGGCGCCGGCCAGGACCGCCAGCGCCAGCAGGGCATTCGCGACGTTGTAGCGGCCGGGTACGGCAGAGCCGATCAGCAGATCGACCCCCGGCCCCAGCGCGCGAAACGTTGTCGTCCCGTCCGCCTGCTCGGCGATGTCGACCGCTTCCCAGGTGGCCCGCCGGTCCCCGACGGTCGTCACGGTGGCGAGGGGGCCCTCGACCACCTCGGTGAGGCGGGTGCCCCAGTGGTCGTCGATGACGATGACCGCGGACCGGGTCCGTCCGGTCGCGAACAGCCGCGCTTTCGCGGCGAAGTAGTCCTCCATGTCGGCATGGAAGTCGAGGTGGTCCTCCGACAGGTTGGTGAAGCCGGCGACGTCGAACCGGATTCCATCGACCCGGCCCATCGCGAGCGCGTGACTCGACACCTCCATTGCGACGTCGGTCACTCCGCGGTCGCGCATGACCGCGAGCAGGGCCTGGACCTCCGGCGCCTCGGGTGTGGTGAACCCGGTCTTGATCTCGTCGTCGCCGACCATGGTCGCCACGGTCCCGATCACCCCGGGCACCCGCCGGGCTGCCTGCAGGCCGGCCCGCATGAGGAACGTCGTCGTCGTCTTGCCACTCGTACCGGTGACACCCAGGACGGCCATGTCGGCGCTCGGGTTCGCGTACACGTCGGCGGACACGGGGCCGAGCACTGCGCGCACGTCGGGGACCACCACCACCGGCACGCCCAGTCCGTCGGTGAACGCCTGCCCGGCCGGATCCGTCAGCACCGCCGCCGCACCAGCGGCGACCGCGGCGAGGGCGAAGGAGGCGCCATGGGCTGACCGGCCCGGCACACCGGCGAACAGATCGCCGGTGCGGATGAGGTCTGTGGCAGCGGTGATCCCGGACACGGCGACGTCGGCGCCCTGCAGCGTCCCGCGGCCGTCGACGAGGGCGCTCAGCCGCACCGGCGGCGTGGCCGGGCGCGGCACCCCCGCCCCGGGATTCGCTGGCGTCGGCACGTCAGCAAACGTTAGCGGGCAGGTAGCGACGGTCCATCCCGCCGCACACCTGCAGTGGCACATGCCTCGATGTCGAGCCGGTCGGCGGGATGTGCGCGTGCTGGACCTCGTAGCTCGCGATGTGGTGGAACAGCGGAGCGGCCACGTCACCGCCCTCCAGTCCGTGCGCGGGGTTGTCGACCATGATCGCGACGACGAACTGCGGATCGTCGGCCGGCATCATGCCGGCGAAGGTGTCCCAGTTCATCCATTCCGAGTACCGACCGCCGTGGGCCGGGTCGGGCTGCTGCGCCGTACCGGTCTTGCCGGCGACCCGATAGCCCGGAACCGCCGCGCGGACGCCGGTCCCGCCGGGCATCGTGACCGATTCGAGCATCGTGCGCAGCGTCTTCGACGTGGCGGGAGTGATGACGCGGATGCCGCCTGGCTGTGTGGTCTCGGTGACCGAACCGTCGGACTTCGTCACCGACTGCACGATGCGCGGCGGGATACGGACCCCGTTGTTGGCGATCGTCTGGTAGATGGACGCGAGCTGCAGCACCGTCATGCTTTCGCCCTGCCCGAACGGGAGGTTGGCGAACGTCGACGCCGACCAGTCCTTCAGCGGCGGCACGTAACCGCTGCTCTCCCCGGGCAGTTCGATCCCGGTCTTGGTGCCCACTCCGAACAGCTTCTCGTAGCGGTACCAGGTTTCCGGGCCGAGTTTCTGGGCGATCTTCAGCGTGCCGACGTTCGACGACTCGGCGAGGACGCCGGTCGCGGTGAAGTTCTGGGTGGCGTGCGGCCAGGCATCGCTGACCGTGACGCCACCCATCTGGATGGAGTCCGGCACGCGGATCGCGGTCTGGGGTGTGAGCAGTTCCTCCTGCAGAGCGGCGGCGAAGGTGATCGCCTTCTGCACCGACCCCGGCTCGAAGGCCGACATGACCGGCGGGTCGATCGGCTTGTCGGGGTCGATCGTCTGCGGATCCGAGGCGTCGAACGTGCCCGAAGAGGCCAGCGCGAGGACCTGACCCGTGTGCACGTCGAGCACGGCCATCTGGGCGCCGCGTGCGCCGGACTCCGGCACCGCCGTGTCGAGGTACTGCTGGGCGACGTACTGCAGGCTCTGGTCGAGCGTCAGCTTGATCGCCGCTCCGTTCTTCGCCGGCTTCGTGGTCGTGCGGCTGCTCGGGTTGACGTTGCCGATGTTGTCGACGGAGTACGTCATCGTCCCGTCGCGACCGGCCAGCAGGCGGTCCAGTTCGGCTTCGATCCCGGCGGCGCCCTGGCCGTCGGAGTGCACGGTGCCGAGGACGTTGGCGGCGGTGGTCCGGCCGGGGTACTGCCGCTGCGTGGTTGCTTGTGTGTAGATCCCGGGCAGTCGCTGGTCGATCACCTTCTGCGCCGTCATGGGCGAGAGTGCCGTGGCCAGAAGCGCGTAGTGCCCCTTCTTCTGCAGGCCCTGCAGCACGGTCAGCTCGGCCTTCCCGATGAGCGGGGCGAGCACCGTCGCGTAGTGCCACCGGTCCGTGATCTTGATCTGCGTCGGGTCGGCGGTGATGTCCTGGGCGTTGGAGGTGTAGGCCAACACGGTGCCGTCGCGGTCGAGGATCGAGCCGCGCAGCGCGTGCAGCGTGACCGTGTCGACGCGCTGCGCCGCCGCCTGACCGGCGAGATTGCCGTGGTCGACGCCCTGCAGCTGAACCAGCCGGCCACCGATCACGAGCAGGAGGGTGCAGACCGCGGCGAAGCCGAACCGCAGCCGCCCGTCGAGGCCGCCGAGCCGCATCGTTCTCCGGGAGCGTGGCGCGTGTCGTTTCGCCGGACGCCGCGGCGGAACCGGCCTCGTGGGGCGACTCGGTCGAGCCGGGGGCGGCCCGAAGCGTCGCCCCGGCGGCGGCTGCCTGCGGTCGGTCATCGGTTGCCTCCGGGCAGCGTGAGTCTCGGGGTCGGCGTCGGTGTGGGTGAGAGATGCGCCGAGGTGTGGGGCGTACCGGAAGGCTTGGCCGGCGACGTCTTCGCGGCTGTGCCCGCGCGGCCGGCGGTCGTCGTTGCGGCGGCGGAACCGGTCGGTGTGCGGGTCGGCGTCGCGGCCTTCTTCCTCTTCCTTTTGGCCGGCTGTTGGACGACGTGCACGTCGGACGCCGGTGCCGGCCGGCCCAACACACGCACCGTCCCGTCGGCACCGACGACGAGGAAGGCGGGGTTCGCGCCCGGAACCATGCCGAGTTCGGCGGCGGCCCGGGCCAGGTTGCCCGGTGCAGCGCTGGCGGCCACCTCGTTCTGCAGTTCCTGTACTTGGGCGGCCACCATGGCGTCGCGAGCGGTCAGATCGTGGCGGCGTACCTCGTTGGCCGCGGACGCGGTGTTCAGCAGGAGCAACAAGCCCATCCCACCGGCGATGAGGACGGTGACCAACAGCGCGAACGGCACCCGCGGCGCATGTCCGGGTCGACCGGCCGGGGCCTGCGGGCGCCGGGTCGGGTGATGCCGCGCCGCGGGGCGGACGACGTCGAGCAGCTGGTCGACATTCACGCCGACTCCCGAATGCGTTCAGCAGCCCGCAGCCGCACCGAGGCCGCTCGCGGATTGCGCTCGACCTCCTCCGCGCTCGCCTGCTCCGACCCGCGGGTGAGCAGACGAAGCTGCGGACCTGCGGCGGCGAGCTGCACCGGCAGGTCCTGAGGCGTGGTGTCGGTGGCGAGGGCGGCCAGGGCCTGCTTGGCGATCCGGTCCTCCAGCGAGTGGTAGGCGAGCACGACGATCCGGCCGCCGACGTGCAAGGCTTCAAGGGCGGCCGGGACGGCGGCCCGCACCGCGTCGAGCTCGCCGTTCACCTCGATCCGCAGCGCTTGGAACGTGCGTTTGGCTGGGTGGCCCCCGCGCCGGCGCGTCGCGGCCGGGATGGCCTCGCGCACCAGTTCGGCCAGCTGGGCAGTCGACTGCAGCGGGGCCACCCGGCGCTCGCGGTCGATGGCTTGGGCGACGCGGAGCGCGAACCGCTCCTCGCCGTACTGACGCAGGATGCGGGCCAGCTCGCGCACCGGGTAGGTGTTGACGACCTTCGCGGCGGTCAGGTCGGCGTCCTGATCCATTCGCATGTCCAGCGGTGCGTCGTGGGCGTAGGCGAAGCCGCGCTCGGGGACGTCCAGTTGCATGGATGAGACGCCGAGGTCGAACAGGACACCGTCCACCCCGTCGAGTCCGAGCTCGTCCAGTACCTCGGGCATCCGGTCGTACACGGCGTGCACCAGGTGGATTCGCTCGGCATAGGCGGCGAGCCGGTCGCGACTGCGGGCGAGGGCGGCGGGGTCGCGGTCGAGGCCGACCAACGTCAGCTGCGGATGGGCCTCCAGCAGCGCCTCGGCGTGCCCACCAAGGCCGAGGGTGGCGTCGACCGCGACCGCGGGGCGATCGGCCAGTGCGGGGGCGAGCAGGGCGATGACCCGGTCGAGCAGCACGGGGACGTGCACCTCACCAGCGGCGTCGCGGCGCTGCGGCGCCTCGTCGGATCCGTCCATCGGCACGGCTCTTCTCACGTCTCTCTCGGGTTGCACGGCCGGGGAGTGGGGAGTGGTGGGGAGGGATCGGGCAACCCGTTCGATCGGGTCCCCGCCCGCTCCGCCTGACATCGGGGAAGTGAGGTCAGGAGGTGACGGGAGGAGGCCGGACCCAACGCGTCGATCGGCGCTCGGCTGATCACAGGACGCCAGGCAGCACCTCCTCGGCGATGTCGGCGAAGGCCGGCTCGGTCGCTTCCAGGTAGTCCTGCCACGCGGCCGCGTCCCAGACCTCGATCCGGGTGTTAGCGCCGATGACGACGCAGTCCTTGCTGAGCCCCGCGTACTGCCGCAGCGTCGGCGGAACGGTGACCCGGCCCTGCCCGTCGGGAGTCTCGTTCGACGCACTCGCGAACAGCACCCGGCCGTAGTCGCGGACCCGGCGGTCCGTGACCGGCGCGTTGCGCAGCGCGTCGGTGACCCGGCCGAACTCGGTCACCGGAAAGACGTAGAGGCACCGGTCCTGTCCCTTGCAGATCACCAGGCCTCCTTCCAGCTCGGGTCGAAACCGGGCGGGGAGGGCGAGGCGACCCTTGTCGTCCAGGCGTGGGGTGTGAGTGCCGAGAAACACCGGCACTCACCTCGATCCGCGCTCTGGGCGAGCCGCTCGCCGCCAACTCTCCCCACCGAGCCCCACTCTAACCCACATCATGCCACCGTCAATCACCTGCGGCGCGCGCGCCGGGGAATTCACAGGACGGCCGACGGACCCGGCGAGACCGGACGGTGACCCACCGGTGATCAGACGGTGACGACCGGGCAGGTGCCCAAGGCGGCCGCGCTCGGCATACTCGACGCTGACCCGCGGCACCCCGCGAGCAAGAACGAATGGACGCATACGTGGAAGACCTCCATCCCGCGGCCCGCCATGCCGGCACCGAGGCTCTCTCGGCGCCGGTCGCGGTTTCGATCCCCGCCGTGCACGACGCCGGCCAGCGGATCGCCGCGAACATCGAACGCGTCATCGAGGGCAAACGCGCGTCGGTGATGCTCGGCCTGGCCGTCCTTCTCGCCGAAGGCCACCTCTTGATCGAGGACGTGCCCGGCGTGGGCAAGACCAAGTTCGCGAAGGCGTTGGCCCGCTCGATCGACTGCTCCGTGCGGCGGGTGCAGTTCACGCCTGATCTGCTGCCCAGCGACATCACCGGCGTCAGCGTCTATAACGCCGAGGACCGCGACTTCGAGTTCAAGCCAGGCCCGGTGTTCGCCAACATCGTCGTCGGTGACGAGATCAACCGCGCCTCGCCGAAGACGCAGGCGGCGCTGCTCGAGTGCATGGAGGAGCAGCAGGTCACCGTGGACGGCGTGACCTACCGGCTGGAATCGCCCTTCATGGTGCTGGCCACCCAGAACCCCATCGACATGGAGGGCACCTATCCCCTGCCCGAAGCACAGCGGGACCGGTTCACCGCACGCATCTCGATGGGCTACCCGGACCGCGCCGCCGAGATCACCATGCTCGGCGAGCACGCTGCGGTGGATCCGCTCGACACCCTGCTGCCCGTGTCCGACGCCACGGAGGTCCGTGCGCTCATCGGCGCCGTCCGGTCCGTGTACGTCTCGGACTCGATCAAGGCCTACGCCGTCGACCTCGCCGAGGCCACCCGGCGGGCCGCGGAGATCCGGCTGGGAGCGTCGCCGCGCGCGACCCTGCAGCTGCTGCGGGCGAGCAAGGCGTGGGCAGCGTTGTCCGGCCGCGAGTACGTGATCCCCGACGACGTGCAGTACCTACTCCCCCCCGTCCTCGGCCACCGGCTGCTGCTCACCGCCGAGGCCCACGTCGCGGGCCGCAGCACGACCGACATCCTTGAGCGCATCGGCCGCAGCACGCCGATCCCGGCCGTCGCCGGTCGGGTGAACGGCTAGCGGTGAGCGCGCGTCGCGGTGGGTTCACCACACGCGCCAGTTGCCTGCTCGCCGCGGGGATCACCGCGGTGCTCTGCGGACTGCTCCTCGGCGAGGTCGATCTGGTTCGGGCCGGAATCCTGGCCGCCGCGATCCCCTGTACCGCGGCGCTGGTCGTGCAACGTTCGCGGGTGCGGATCGGCAACCGTCGCAGCATCGAACCGACGCGGGTGTCGGCCGGCGACGCGGTCAGCATCCACCTCGTGATCAGCAACAAGTCGCTGCTGCGCACCGGAACGCTGATGGTCGAGGACCAGCTGCCCGAGCGGCTGGTCGGGCACGCCCGCTTCGTGCTCGACCCGTTGGGCAGCCACGAGTCGCGCACCGTCTCCTACCGGATCCCCGGGCTCGGCCGCGGGCGGTACCGGGTCGGGCCGCTGCGGATCCGGTTGACCGATCCGTTCCGGATGATCGATCTCAGCCGGTCCTTCACCGCGACCAGCGACTTCATCGTGGGACCGGTCGTGGATGCGCTCCCGGCCGTCGAACCGCCGCGCTCCGACGAGCTGGGCGACAACGCCGGCTCGCACTCGGTCGGCGCGTACGGAGCCGACGACCAGTCGACCCGCGAGTACCGGACGGGCGACGACCTGCGCAAGATCCACTGGCGCTCGTCGGCGCGCACCGGCGCCCTGATGGTGCGGCAGGAGGAGCGGCCGTGGCGCGGCCAGAGCACCCTCCTGCTCGACCTGCGATCGGCCGGACACGTGGCGGCGGCCGGCCATCCCGTCGCCGGCGTCGATCCGCGCCAGACCAGCAGTCTGGAGTGGGCGGTCAGCGCAGCGGCGAGCATCGGCAACCACGTCCTCATGCGCGGCCGGGAACTCACGTTGCTGACCGGTCCCTCGGCCGACCGGTTGCGCTTCGCCAGCCCGCTGCCCCTCACCCAGCACCTGGCCGGCGTCCGCGAGGCGGGCCACCTCGACCTCGGGGCCATGGCTGCGCCCATCCGGTCAGCGGCGCGCGACTCGTCCCTGATCGCCGTCATCGGCCGGCTCGATCCGGCGACCCTGCGCACGCTGGCCGACGCCCATCCGCGCGGTCGGTCGTCGCCGGCGTTCGCGCTGCTGCTCGATGTGGACACCTGGCAGGACGCCGCCGCCGACGGTCTGCGCCGCACCGAGGTGTCGGCCGGCGCCGACGTCCTGCGCAACGCCGGCTGGCGGGTGACCGTCGTGCGGCACGGCGAGAGCACGCCTGAGGCGTGGCAGATCCTGCTGGCCGGGTTCACCACGTCGGCCCGCACCGTGGCGGTTCTGCGATGACCGCAACTCTCACTCGCGATCGGTGGAACGCGCCGGCCGGCGAACCGCCGGGAGTGTTCGCGCACTCCGGTGCCCGGCGGACCCTCCTCGCGGGGCTCGGCACGGCCCTCGCCGTGTTTCCGCTCAAGGCGCTGATGGCCGACAACGTGTGGCTCGTCGAGGCCTGGTTCGCGATGGCTGTGGTCATTCTCCCAGCGGCCGCCCTTCGGGCTCGCCGGGCTCCCGGAGCGCTCGACATCTGGCCCGGGATCGTGCTGCTCGTCCCGATCCTCACCGCGATGTTCGTGCGTCGTCACGCGTGGGGCGGCCTGATCCCGACGGGCGCAACACTCACCGACGTCGGCCACCTCATGAACAGCCTGCATCACACGACGAGCGACGAGATCGCGCCGATCCACAGCACGCCCGCGGTGCGGCTGGTCATGTGCGCGCTGCTGGGCCTGCTCGCCGCGCTCATCGACCTGATCGCCGTCGTGGGCCGCCGCGGCGCGCTGGCCGGGGTGCCGCTGCTGGTGGTCTACACCGTCTCCGGCGCTGTGCCCCGCACGCCGGTTGCGTGGTTCTGGTTCGGCGTCGCGGCGGTGGGGTTCCTGATCCTTCTGGGCCTGGACGCCGACGACGAGCTCCACCACTGGGGTCGGCGGATCTCGCGGCGCGGCGACAAGAGCGCCCGGCATGTCCTCGGCGTATCGGCGCAACGCATCGGCATCATCGCCGTGCTCGCGGCCGTCGTGCTGCCCTTCTTACTGCCGGACCAGCAGAAGAACCTGCTGGCCGACGCCTTCCGCGGCAACGGAAGCAACGGTCTGGGCAGCTTCGGCGCGGGTACCGGCGGCGGCGGGGGCATCAGCCCCTTCGCCGCGCTCAAAGGCCAGCTCGACCGCGACAAGCCGACCCCGCTGATGACCGTGCACGTCGAGTCGTCGCAGCCGGTCCAGCCCTTCTACGCCCGGTCGAACGTGCTGGACAAGTACGTCGTCAACGAGGGCTGGGGTGTCAGCGGGCACGGCGACACCGAACCCCTCGACCGGACCGGCTTCGACAGCCTCCCACCGGCGGCCGGTAAACCGACGCTGGCCTACCGCGCCGACATCACGATCACCGGACTCACCGGCAACGTGCCCGTGTTCACCGCCCCCAACAGCGTCGACGGCCTCACGTCCGACGCCCGGTGGAGCCCGCAGGACCAGTTGCTCCTGGGCGACAAGGTCCACAGGGACGAGCACATCGCCCAGAGCGTCGAGCAGCTCCAGCCGCGGATCGCCGATCTGGCCGCCGCCCCGCCGGTGGCGGCCGGTGAGATGGCGCGGTGGCTCGTCCTCCCGCCCATCCGCAGCTCCGTGCGGACACTCGTTGGCCAGATCACGCGCGGCAAGGACTCCCCGTACGCCCGCGCCCGGGCGATCACCGACTGGTTCGCCGCCCCGGCCAACAATTTCGTCTACAGCCTCAAGACGACCAAGGGCGACTCCGGCGACGACCTCGTCGACTTCCTCCAGCAGCGGAGGGGCTACTGCCAGCAGTACGCCGCCGCCATGGGCGTCATGCTGCGCCTGGCCGGCGTGCCGAGCCGGGTGGTTCTCGGCTACATGCATCCGGCGCCCGATCGCACCGGAACGTTCAAGATCACGACCTTCGACGCCCATGCGTGGGTCGAGGCATTCTTCCCCGGGCTGGGGTGGGTTCCCTTCGACCCGACACCGACCTCCGGGCTGACCGGCGGCAAGAAGACCGACCTGACGTACGCCCCGCACGTGTACCCGTCCACCTCCGACACCATCCCGTCGCGCGGCGCTTCGACGTCGGCGCACGAGCGGCCGGTCAATTCGGTCGGACCGAGTTCGGCGGCTTCGGGGGCACACGCGCCTCAGCCGACGGTCGACGCGCAGCTGCTGTGGACGGGCTTGGTCCTGATCGCGTTGCTGGCGCTGCTCCTGACCCCGGCGGCCACGCGGGCCGGCCGCCGCCGACGGCGGTACGCGGCTGGCCGCCGCGGAGACACCGATGCCCTCTGGGCCGAGCTGTCGGACAGTGCCGTCGACCTGGGCTACATCTGGTCTCCGGCCCGGTCGCCGCGCCAGGTCTCGGCCTGGTTGGCCCGCGATGCGGCAGGCGCGGCGCCGGCGCTCGACGCCCTGGCCGCCGCGGTGGAGCACCAGCGGTACGCACCGGACGCCGGATCCGGTGATCCGGCGGCGCTGGCCGTCGGCCTGCAGGATGTCACCGAGCAGCTGCAGGCACGCCGAGCGCCGCGTACGCGGATGCTGGCCCGCTTCTGGCCCGCTTCCCTGGGCTGGGGCACCCGCCTCCGCAGGGCAACGCGAAAGCTCCGGCACCGGCATTGAGCAAGCCGAAGCTGGAACCCAGCCAGCACACCGACGCTGGAGGCAAGGAAACACGCTGGCTCAGCACGCCGGAAGGCAACGCCTTACAGCAGTGAATCGCGGAGAGGCGGGCTAATCCCGGAGAGGCGGGCCAGCCTCAGCTCTCGTCGAACCGCTTCTTCAGTCGTTCTTCCATGCGGCTCTTGAGGCCACCGGGGCGGGCAGGGCGGGCAGCGGGGTTGCTGGCCGGCGCCGTGGTGCTGCGTCCGCGATTGCCGCGGATGACCTGCACGGCGTAACCGCAGGATCCGACGACAAGCACGAAGCCGACGACGCTGAGCACGATGAGGTTGGTGAGCAGGCCGACGAGGACAAGGGCGAGGCCGGCGACGACGCCGAACGCGCACAACACGGCCGAGCGACGAATTCGGGAACGGGTCCGCGCGGAGCGCACGGAAGCGGCGAACTTCGGATCCTCCGCGTAGAGCGCCTGCTCGATCTCGTCCAGCAGCCTCTGCTCGTGATCGGAGAGCGGCACCAGGCCCTCCTTCGTCGCCGGGACCAGATGGCCGTCGGCGGTACTCGTTCCGATGGTGGTCGTAACCGGCCGAAAGAGCCGCTACACCCCGAGCATACGAGGCGAGACGTCGGATCGAAAGTTACGACGTCAAGTAAACGTGGTGGACGGGCAACTTGTTCGATCAAAGTCCGGCGATGTCTGATTCGTCGGGTCTCGGCGCCCGGCTTTGGGCCGGACGCCCCGAGGGTGTGGCCAGCAGCGTGCCGGGTTGCACCGCCGCCGCGCCGAACCGGGCCCGGGCCGCGTCGACGGCCAGGTCGGCCCCACGGCGTACGGGTGCCTCCGCCGGCTCGGCCGAGAGGTCCAGGGTCAGTTGCTCGTGAACGGAGTCGGTCTCCCGCAGCGCCTCGCACTTGACGCCCACGAGGCGGATTCGCGGCTGGTCGAGGTCCAGGCTGCGATACAGCGCGACGGCTGTCTCGTAGATCTCACCGGTGGAGGCGGTCCACGCCGGCAGGGTCCGCACCCGGGTCACCGTCCGGAAATCGGCGTAACGGATCTTGATGCCGACGGTCCGGGCGGCGAAGCCGCGGGCCCGGACCCGCGTCCCGACCTCCTCGGACAGCCGCAGCAGCTCCCGGCACACGTCGGCCTCGGCGGTGACGTCGACGTCGAGCGTCCGGTCGGCGCTGATCGACTTCTCCACCTCGTCGGGCTGGACGGGCCGCGGATCGATCCCGTGCGCCAGGGCGGACAGATGCTCGGCCGCCGACGAGCCGACCGAGCGTCGAAGCGTGTCGAGCGGCGTCTCGGCCAGGTCGCCGACCGTGCGGATGCCGAGACGGTGCAAGGTTTCCGCGGTGCGGGCGCCCACGCCCCACAGCGCAGTCACGGGCAACGGGTGCAGGAAGTCCAGGACGCGCGCGGCCGGCACCACCAGCATGCCGTCGGGCTTGCACCGAGCCGAGGCGAGCTTGGCCACGAACTTCGTCGGTGCGACGCCGACGGAGCAGGTGAGCCCGAGCTGCTCGACGATGCGCCGGCGGATCGTCGCCGCGATGACGCCGGGCCGGCCTTGCCCGCGGGTAGCGCCGCTCACGTCGAGGAACGCTTCGTCGAGGGAGAGCGGCTCGACGAGCGGGGTGATGTCGCGCAGAACGGCCATGACCTGCGCCGACGCCGCCGAGTAGGCGGCGCGGTCGGGCGGCAGCACGACCGCCGCCGGGCAGCGCCGCAGGGCCTGACTCATGGACATCGCGCTGTACACGCCGAAGCGGCGGGCTTCATAGGACGCAGCAGCGACAACCCCTCGCTGTCCGCCGCCGACGACCACCGGCTTGCCCCGCAGCTCGGGCCGCTTCTTGATCTCGACGCTCGCGAAGAAGGCGTCCATGTCGACATGCAGCATCGAGCACCCCGCGTCGTCGCCGTCGAAGCGACCGGCGGTGCGGGGCAGGTCGGCACTGCGTCCCATGGGTGCCTATCCGGGTCGGCGGGCGAGCAGATGGACCCGACCGGCGATCTCGGCGAACGGCGAGCGCCCGGAAGCGGCCGCGTCGAGCTCATCGAGGGCGTCCCGGGCGCCTGGGGCATCGAGAGCCGAGCCGGGCACGAGGTCGGAGAAGACGCCGATGCCGTGCCGCGCTTCGACGACCAGACCGGCTCCGGCGCACAGCGCCTCGACGGCGTCCGGCCCGATGCGCGCTTCCGGCGTGTACAGCTCGCGCAGTTCGGCGAGGGCCAGGACGGGCTCGCCGGCAAGGGCGCGGGCGACGACCGCCGCGACCGGGTTACCGACGAGGATGCTCATGAGGCCGCCCGGTCGCACGGCAGCGCGGATGCCGGCGAAGCCCGCGGCAACGTCGTCGACCGCCTCGAGGATGCCGTGTGCAAGCACGAGGTCGAATTCGGCGCCGCCGATCAGGTCGCCGAGCGCCTCGACGTCACCCTGCACTGGATGGACGGAGCTCGCGATGCCGGCCTCGGCGGCGCGGCGACTGAGGGTGGCGAGGGCGTCGGCGCTGATGTCGACGACGGTGACGTCGGCGCCGGCGACCGCCAGCGGCACGGCGTAGGTGCCGCTGCCACCGCCGCAGTCGAGCAGTACGGGGCGGCGTCCGGAGGTTCGGACGGAATCAAGTGCATCGAGCAGCAAGCGCGAGATCAGGCCGAACCGACCGGTCCCCGGGCGGTCGCGCCCGGTGTCGATCTGCATGCTCAGGCCTCGCTTCGATCGTCCGATCGGCGAAGCCGGCATCGCGCTGCTCGCCCCGCTCGCTCTCGGGCAAGCCTAGCCGGACCCGACGACACCGGCGGGGACCCGCTGAGCGTGCCGCGCGGGCCTCAGGCGGCGAGCAGGCCCAGCGAGTCCTCGACCAGCGAGAGGAATTCGCTGGCCGCGCGCAGCTGATCGTCGGCCGCCCGGGCGGATACGGCCGAGACCGCGCCGGCTTCGATGGCGACCCGGACCGATGCGCCCGCCGCGAAGTAGGCGGCCCATTCGGCGTGTTCGGGCGCCACGCGCTCGAGCAGCACCCAGACGTTCATCAACCGGCGCCGGGCCGAGGCGGGCCGACCCCGCTGAGCCGAGACCGCGGCGGCCGTGCGGAGCGCGGACAGGTGCGCCAGCCGGAACCGCTCGCCCGCTTCGGTGGTCTGGCCCGCGTCGGCCAGCACGGTGCGAGCTTGGGCCAGCAGGCTGAAGGCAGTGCCTCGGGCAGTCGGCGTGTCGCTACTCACGTGGCTGCCGGCCCGGGTCTTGGTCTGCGTCATTGCCGGTTCCTCCATTCGAACTGTCGTTCGATACTATCACGGTCCTACGACGATTTCGTTCTCGGTGGTGAGAACCCGGCGGTGCCGGACACTTCCTGGTGTGAGCCCCAACGAGCCGTTCGAGGCGACATTCCAAGCACTGTCGGCCCGCGTCTACGCCTACGCCCGCCGGCAATGCGATCCCACTGCGGCGCAGGACGTCGTGGCCGACACGTTCCTGGTCGCCTGGCGGCGGTGGGCCGACGTACCGTCCGACCCCCTCCCCTGGCTGCTGGTCGTTGCCCGCAACACCATCGCCAACCGGCGGCGCCACGATGCCCGGCAGGACCGCCTCGTCGACGCGGTGGGCCGGCTCGAGGTGCTGGCCGGCGGCGGGGCCGGAGCCGATCAGGGCGTGCTCGAGCGTGCGGCGTTCCTCGACGCCCTCCGCCAGCTCACCGAGGCCGAGCGGGAAGCGCTGCTTCTCGTCGCCTGGGACGGGCTGGCCAACGCTGATGCCGCCGGCGTCGCCGGCTGCTCGCGGCGCGCCTTCGAGGTCCGGCTCTCGAGGGCGCGGGCGCGATTGACCAGAGCAATGTCCGAACCATCGGCGCGCGCGGTGGCATTCGCCGTCGCCGCCGATCCCGCCGTCCCCGCGGACGCCGGCACACGGAAACAAGGGTGAGCGGCATGAAGCGCAACTCGGATTCGTCCTCCGTCCTCGATCTCGTCGCGTCCTACGCGCCGAACGAGAAGACGATCTCCGCGGAATGGAGTTCCGCAGCGATGCGCGACACGCTCGCGAGCATCGTCGGGAACGGCGGATCGGCCCTCCGCGCCGAGGACGCCGGCCCGGTGCACGACATCCCACTGCATTTCCTGCCCACGGCGTCGCGCCGGCGCCGGCCGGCCCGCTTCCTGCCGGTGGCCGCTGCCGTCGCGATCATCGCCCTGATCACTGGAATCGTCGCGGCCGTGGCCGGCACGAGCCACCGGAAGGGCGCCGTCGCCGGCGGCACCGTCGGGGCGCCGTTCGACCCGCCGGCCGGCCTGTCGACGGCGACACCGAACGCCGACCAGTACTACCACCAGGTTGACGAGCAGCTGGAACTCGATGCGGCCGGCAAGGTGAAGCCCGACGCCCAGGACGCGATGGTCAACCGCAACTACGTCTCGGCCACCGGCGAGATCACCAGCATCCGCACCGGCAGCCAGAACGTCTGCTACCGCTTCGGCGTCACGACCGGCTCGTCGTGGGAGCAGCCCACCCGCGCGTTCTTCGCCGCCCTGCCGACCGACGTCGACGCGCTGCAGACCTATCTGCGCAACCACGTCGAGGGTTCCTCGTCCCACGACGAGGCGGTCTTCGTCGCCGTCGGTGATGCGTTGCGCACGGCGGGCGGCCTGGCATCAGCCAAGCTGCGCGCCGCCATGCTGGCCGTGCTCAGCCGCACCCCGGGAGTGGTCCTGCACCTGAACGCGCAGGACTACCTGGACCGACCGGCGATCCGCGCCGACTTCGTCGATCAGCAGATCCGCCCGGGCGAGGTGCACGCCTACTACTTCGACCCGACCGATTTCCGCTTCCTCGAAGAACGGTTCGCCCACAACGGCGAGCCGTCCACTCACACCGGCCCGTCCCCGGCCTACGAGGCGACGACCGGTCCGGGCGATGATCCCGACGTCTTCACCGGCGCCGCGTTCGTCGACGTCATCCGGTCGGTCGAGGTCGTCGACCACCTGCCGACGCTGCCGTCGGACTGCAAGACGGCCTGAGGGATCACTGCAGGACGTCGACCACATCGCCGATGACGACGACCGCGGGGGCACCCACACCCTCGCGGTCGGCGGCTGCGGCGATGCCGGCGAGCGGCGCCCGGACGACCCGCTGCTCCGCGGTCGCAGCGCGATGCACCACGGCCGTCGGCGTTTCCGATGCCCGGCCGTGCTCGATCAACTCCTTGGCGATCAGATCGAGCCGCTCCATCGCCATGAGCAGGACGAGGGTGCCCGCGTGTGCGGCCAGGCCCGGCCAGTCGACCCCCTCGTCGGCGGGGCGGCCGGGGTCCAGGTGGCCGGACACGACGGTGAAGTCCGCGGCGACTCCGCGGTGAGTGAGCGGGATACCGGCGAGCGCCGGCCCGGCCAGCGCGGAGCTGAGCCCGGGAACGACGGTCACCGGTATCCCGGCCGCGACGCAGGCAAGCCACTCCTCCCCGCCGCGGCCGAAGACGAACGGGTCGCCGCCCTTGAGCCGGACGACGCGCTTCCCGGCCGCGGCCCGGTCCACGAGTACCGCGTTGATCTCGGCCTGCGTGAGGTTGTGACGGTGCGCGGACTTTCCGCAGTCGATCACTTCGACGTCCTCGCCCAGCGTGTCGAGGAGCTCCCGCGGAGCGAGCCGGTCGACGACGACGACATCGGCCTGGGCCACCAGCCGCCGCCCGCGGACCGTGATCAACTCCGGGTCACCCGGCCCACCACCGACCAGCGCCACGCTGCCGGCGCCCCGGGCGCGGACGCGCCGGCTGGGCAGCTCCCCGAGTTCCAGGGCGGCGGCGATGGCGTCGCGCAGGGCCATTGAACGGGCCGGGTCGTCATCCCCGTTCACTGCGACCGTGATGCCCTCGTGGCGGGCGACGGCCGACGTGCGCGCGGTACCCGATGCGGCGGCGTCGGCGCGCACACAGAAGATCCGGCGACGCTCGGCCGCCGCGCCGACGGCGGCGTTCACCGCGGCATCGTCGGTGCAGGCCATCACCAACCATGCGCCCTCGACGTCGGCCTCCTCGAACGGACGCGGGACGGTCTCCACCCCGAGCGCGGCGATCTCGGCGGCCACGTCGGTGGCGACCACGACGACGTGCGCCCCGGCCTCGTTCAGGCCCCGCGCCCGCCTGGAGGCCACGAATCCCCCACCGACGACTACGACGCGGCGACCGGTCAGGTCGAGGAGGAGCGGGAAACCGTTCACCGGACCATTGTCGCGGCCCCGCCGGCGCGGTGACGGCCCGACGTGAGATGGGTCCCGGGATTTTCGGCACATCGCGTCGCTGTGGGACCATGGGTCCATGGCGCCCCCGGCAACGATGCTGACCTCGCGCCGCCACATCGACCTCCTCCGCGTGGCGACCGCGGCCTGTTGAGCGGCGACGGCGGTTCGGCCGCCGTCGCGCCCCTGCGTCATCCGCCATTCATCGTCAGGGAAGGAACGCCGCCATGCCGGCGCGAGCGAGCCAGCAACGCAGAGGCCAGGGCCAGTGGGCCCTCGGCTACCGGGAGCCGCTGAACCCGAACGAGCGGAGCAAGAAGGACGACAATCCGCTGAACGTCCGGCAGCGGATCCTCGACATCTACCAGCACACCGGCTTCGGCGGCATCGACCCCAGCGACCTGCGCGGCCGTTTCCGGTGGATGGGCCTCTACACGCAGCGCCGGCAGGGCATTCCGGGTGGGCAGACCGCGACCCTCGAGCCCGAGGAACTCGAGGATGAGTTCTTCATGATGCGGATCCGGATCGACGGCGGTCGGCTCACCAGCGAGCAGCTGCGGGTCATTGCCGACATCTCCACCACGCACGGCCGCAACATCGCCGACGTGACCGACCGGCAGAACATCCAGTTGCACTGGGTCCGGATCGAGGACGTCCCGGTCATCTGGGACAAACTCGCCGCGGTCGGCCTGAGCACGACGGAGGCCTGCGGCGACTGCCCGCGCGTCATGATCGGTTGCCCGCTCGAGGGCGTGGCCGCCGACCAGGTGCTCGATGCCACTGACGTGCTGCGCGAACTCGTCGACACCTATGTGGGCGACCCGGCGTTCTCGAATCTGCCGCGCAAATACAAGACGTCGGTCTCCGGCTGCAGCCACCACTGCGTCAACCACGAGATCAACGACCTCGCGTTCGTCGGCGTGGTCGGCCCGGACGGCACCACCGGCTTCGATGTCTGGGTCGGCGGTGGGCTGTCGACCAATCCCCGCTTCGCGGAGCGGTTGGGGGTTTTCGTCCGGCCCGACGAGGTCACGGAGGTGTGGGGCGGCGTCACCTCCGTCTTCCGCGACTACGGCTACCGGCGGCAGCGCAACCACGCCCGGCTGAAGTTCCTGATCGCCGACTGGGGCCCGGAGAAGTTCCGCGAGGTCCTCGAGACCGAATACCTCAAGCGCAAGCTGACGGACGCCGCCGCCCCGCCGGCCTCGCCGGCCGAACGCGACCACACCGGCGTCTCGGCCCAGCACGACGGCCGTTTCGCCGTCGGCGCCACGACGCTCTCCGGTCGGACATCAGGCACTGTGCTGCGCAAGGTCGCCGATCTCGCCGATCGCGTGGGCCGGGGCCGCGTCAGCCTGACGATCCAGCAGGGCATCGTCGTTCTCGACGTCGAGGAGGGCGCGGTCGAGGACGTCATCACGGAACTGGATGCGCTGGAACTCACCGTCCGCCCGTCCGCCTTCCACAAGGGGACGATCGCGTGCACCGGCATCGAATTCTGCAAGCTGGCACTGGTCGAGACCAAGCAGCGGTCACAGGCGATCCGCCGTGAGATGGAGAAGCGGCTGCCTGGGTTCGACACGCCCATCACCATCAACGTGAACGGCTGCCCGAACTCGTGCGCCCGGTTCCAGGTCGCCGACATCGGCTTCAAGGGCATGGTCGCCAAGACCGCCGACGGTGATGTCGAGTCCTTCCAAGTGCATCTTGGCGGCCAGATGGGCACCGAAGCGGAATTCGGGCGCAAGTTCCGGGGTTTGAAGGTGACAGCAGAAGAAGCGCCCGACTACATCGAACGGGTGCTTCGCGGTTACCTCGAGCGCCGTGAAGGAGGCGAGGCGTTCGCGGCCTACGTGTCGCGAGCCGATGAAGCATGGTTGCTCTGAGTACTCGCGAGGAATTGAAGACGATCGCCGAACGGGGCGGTCGTGAGCTCGAGGGTGCATCCGCACTGGAGATCCTCAGCTGGGCCGACGAGCAATTCGGCCCGTCGTGGGCCGTCGCGTCGTCGATGGCCGACGCGGTCGTGCCGAGTCTCGCCGCCAAGGTCCGGCCCGGCGTCGACATCCTCTTCCTCGACACCGGTTATCACTTCGCCGAGACCATCGGGACGCGCGACGCGGTGGCGGCGACGTTACCGGTGAACATCCGCACGCTGACGGCCAAGCAGAGCGTCGAGGAGCAGGACGCGTCCTTCGGCGCCCGGCTGTACGAGCGCAACCCCGACCAGTGCTGCGCGCTGCGCAAGGTCATGCCGCTGCGCAAGGCGCTGAAGGATTACTCGGCCTGGGCGTCCGGCCTGCGGCGCGACGAGGCCCCCACCCGCAAGGACGTACGGGTCGTGGAATGGGACGAGCAGCGCTCGATGGTGAAGCTCAACCCGATCGCGGCGTGGAACCAGGACGACGTCGACCGCTACATCGCCGAGAACGGCATCCTCGTGAACCCGCTGCTGTCCGACGGCTACGGCTCGATCGGCTGCTGGCCCTGCACCCGCCGGCTCAAGCCGGGCGAGGACGCGCGGGCGGGACGTTGGTCGGGCACCAACAAGGTGGAGTGCGGGCTGCACTGAGCCCGGCTGGGTCGCAGCCGGCGGGCTCCCATTGGGCACGAGAGGAGCCCGCCCTGCGTTCGCCCGGCCATCTGCACCCCCCGGTTCGTGAGCGCAGTTCAGCGTCGCGTTCACTCAGATGGTCGGGCGACGTTCGTTGGGTCGGGCGTTTCGGCGGCGGTGTCCGTTCGGTGCCGCGACCGGGCGCCCTCGATCGCAGCCGCGAACTCGAGCCAACCTTGGAATTCGACGACGTTGCCGTCCTGGCCGATCAACCGGCCGTCGATGGGACGTCCGTCTCGCGCGTCGTGGTAGAGCACGATTTTCCACAACACCCGCGACGTCATGATCGAATCGTCGACAACCGCCCGCGGCACCGCATCAGTTGCGGACCCCTAAGAAATCCCTACGCTGACGCGGTCGGAAGGTGGGTATGGCGGGTCGGGCCGAGCGGACACTGTTGGAGCGCGACGAGGCGCTGGCAATCCTGGACGCGGCGCTGGCCGATCTCGTCACGGGCACCAGCGGGTTCGTGATCGTCGACGGTGCCGCCGGTATCGGGAAGAGCGCGCTGGTCGACGAGCTGGTGACCCGGGCCCGGCGCGCCGGCATCACTGTGGCGAGCGGCGCGGCGACTCATCTGGAGAGTGACCTCGCCTACGGCGTGGTCCGCCAGCTGTTCGAGCCGCTGCTCGCGGCGGCGGACGAGCAGGCGCGGCGGCACCTCGTCGCCGGTGCTGCTGAGCTGGCGCGACCGGTTCTGGAGATCTTCCCGGCCGCGGCGCCGGCCATGGCGCCGCCGGGCGCCGCCGCCGACCGCAGCTTCTCAGTGGCGCACGGCCTTTATTGGCTCACCGCGAACGTGGCCGAAGGCGGGCCGGTCGCCATCGTCATCGACGACGCGCAATGGTATGACGCCCCGTCGATGCGGTTCCTGGCCTACCTGGCCCGCCGCCTCAAGGGTCTATCGGTACTGCTCGTCGTGGCGCTGCGCTCCGGTGAGGAGCCCACGGACCCGGAATCACTGGCCGCCCTGACGGTTCCCGGCGCCGCGGTTCAGATCCGTCCCGATCCGCTGAGCGAGGACGCGGTCGCCGTCGTGGCCGAGCAACTGCTCGGATCGCGACCGGCGGCCGAGTTCGTCGCGGCCTGCCGCGCGGCGACCGGAGGCGTGCCCTTTCTCGTCCACGAGTTGCTGAAGGCGCTGGCCGCCGACGGCGTCGAACCGACGGCAGAAGCCGCAGCTCGGGTCTTCGGCTTCAGCCCGGACACGGTCGCCCACGCGACACTCCTGCGGCTTTCCCAGCTGGGCGCGCTGCACTCGGCCGGGCTGGTCGAGGGCGGCGACGCCGGGCTGGCCATGCTCGAGGAGCCCGTCGACGTGCTGACCGGCTGCGGTCACGCGCCGCTGGAGCAGGCCCGGAGCCAGACGGATCTCGGTGCGGCACTGCGCCGGTCCGGGCAGCGCGCGGTGGCCCGGGAGCCGTTGCGGATCGGTCTCTCACTGGCCGAACGGTGCGGCGCGCAGCGCCTCGCCGACCGGGCCGAGGACGAGCTGCGGCTCGC